>JAXHSS010000007.1:0-19003 GCA_034190675.1 Pseudomonadota bacterium | reverse complement strand
CATAAAACTCGCTATAATGCTCTGCCATTTCGAGTGCATAGTCGTAGCGAGCCAACATGCCGAACACAGACCTTCAACAAGCCAGTCGCCCCAAGCGCGCTTTGGCACTTCTATCCGGTGGATTAGATTCTTTGCTGGCGGTACGCATCATCCAAGAACAAGGCATTGAGGTCGAGGGCGTTAACTTTTACACAGGTTTTTGTGTCGAAGGTCATACCCAAGCCCTGAGAAAAACCGATAAAACCAAACGCCATAGCGCCTTATACTCCGCGCAGCAATTGGGCATTAAGCTTCATATTGTTGACATCTCCGAGGCCTATAAAGAAGTGGTTTTACGCCCCAAATACGGCTACGGAAAGCATGCTAACCCCTGCACTGATTGCAAAATCTTCATGCTGAAACAAGCTAAGCTCATGCTTGAAAAAGCCCATGAAATGGTGAAAACCGAGGGCTTCGATTTTATTATTACGGGCGAGGTGATCGGTCAGAGACCCAACTCTCAGTTGAAAAAGAAAATGCCGATTATCGCCGAGGAGTCGCAAACCGAAGATATTTTGCTACGCCCTCTTTGTGCAAAAAAATTAGAACCCACACTCCCTGAGCGTTTGGGCTGGGTAGACCGAGAAAAGCTGTATAGTTATTATGGACGTAATCGCAGCCCACAAATTGAGCTGGCTCAGCATTTTGGTTTTGAAGACTATGCTCAGCCCGCAGGTGGCTGCTGCTTTTTAACCGATGACTCATACACTAAAAAACTACAAGACCTATGGCAGTCACGAGGCCAGCGCGACTATGAAATGGACGATATTATCTTGCTCAAAGTTGGTCGACATATTCGCCCTGCCGCACATTTTAAGCTGATCATTAGCCGTGAAGAAGGTGAAACGCATTACCTAGAGGGCTATCGTGACCGCTTTCTCTCAATGAAAGCGGCTAATACGGGCGGCGCACTGATGCTCATTGATGGCAGTCCAACCGAGGATGATCTTAAGCTCGCTGCACAGATCTGCGCCCGCTACAGTAAAGCCAAATTTGATCCCCAGGTTGCTGTTGATCTTAAACGCCCTAGGGATCCGCTTATTCAGCGCTTTCAAGTACAGCCTTTTGGCATAGACGACATGCCCGCCGAGTGGATTTTGCAATGAGCTCTCAAAACGGCAACCGCGTTTATGATGCCAGCGGCCTGCTTTGCCCTATGCCGATCATCCACCTTCAGCAGCAACTAGCGGCCTTAGCAAAGGATGAAATACTGCAAATCCTATGTACCGATCGCGGAACGCTGCAAGACATCCCTGCTTGGTGCGATGTCAACGGCCATACGCTGATACACCAGTCGCAAGACAGTAATGACCGCGGCGTAACCACTTATTGTTTCTGGATTCAAAAATAACACGACGTTCATTTGCTCTGATTTAGCGCAATAAAGTCTCATTAAGTGGCTGCTCACTTATCTAGCCAGCGGCCATCAATAAGCGCCTTTGCACAAAAAACAAAGCGCAAATGCACTTTTAGCATGCACAAAAATCCGGCATCTTCTCCCGCTTTGCTCCAAATCTGTGCCGAACGTGGTTTTTACTCGACCAAAAGCGCTTTCATTCCCTCTTTTTTTGGCATAGCATTTGCATACCTTTTAGGTAATTTATATTTTACAAATCGATGGAGGCAAATATGTCGAAAACTCTTAAATTGATCAAAGAGAGCGAAGCTACTTGGGTTGATCTTCGTTTCACTGATACAAAAGGCAAGCAACAACACGTAACTGTTCCTGTGTCTGAAATCGAAGACGAGTTCTTCGAAGACGGAAAAATGTTCGATGGTTCTTCTATCGCAGGTTGGAAAGGTATTAACGAATCAGACATGATTTTGATGCCTGACGACGAAACAGCCTATCTTGACCCTTTCACAGAAGATACAACAGTAAACCTTACTTGTAACATTATTGAGCCAGCAACTATGCAAGGCTATGAGCGCGATCCACGTTCTATCGCGATCCGCGCTGAAGAGTACATGAAGTCTACAGGCATTGCTGACACAGCATTTTTTGGTCCTGAGCCAGAATTCTTTATCTTTGACGACGTTCGTTGGAAAGCTGACATGAGCGGCGCTTCATACGAAATCTTCTCTGAAGAAGCAGCATGGGCTAACAACGAAGAATTTGAAGGCGGCAACATGGGTCACCGTCCAGGCGTTAAAGGCGGTTACTTCCCAGTAGCTCCAGTTGACTCACTTCACGAAGTTCGTGCAGCGATGTGTAACGCGATCACTGAAACAGGTCAAGCGGTGGAAGTACACCACCACGAAGTTGCGACTGCAGGTCAGTGCGAAATCGGTGTTAAGTTCAACACATTGACTAAGAAAGCTGACGAAGTTCAGACAATGAAATACTGCATCCACAATGTTGCTCACGCTTATGGCAAAACAGCGACATTCATGCCTAAGCCACTAGTAGGCGACAACGGTTCTGGTATGCACTGCCACCAATCTCTTTCAAAAGACGGTAAAAACGTCTTCTCTGGTGACGAGTACGCTGGTCTTTCAGAAGAAGCGCTTTACTACATTGGCGGTATCATCAAGCACGCACGTGCGATCAACGCATTTGCAAACGCATCAACAAACTCATACAAGCGTTTGGTACCTGGTTTCGAAGCACCTGTTATGTTGGCTTACTCAGCGCGTAACCGTTCCGCATCGATCCGTATCCCATTCGTTAGCAGCCCGAAAGCTCGTCGTATTGAAGTTCGCTTCCCTGATCCAACAGCGAACCCATACCTTGCATTCTCTGCAATGTTGATGGCTGGCCTTGACGGCATCAAAAACAAAATTCACCCAGGTGAAGCTGCAGATAAAGATCTATATGACCTACCTGCAGAAGAAGCAGCAAAAATCCCGACCGTGGCTCACAGCCTAGATATGGCTCTTGACGCGTTGGAAGCTGACCACGAGTTCTTACTTGCAGGCGACGTGTTCACTAAAGACATGATCGAAGGCTACCTTGAGCTTAAGCGTCAAGAAGTTGAACTTCTTAACATGACAACTCACCCAGTTGAGTTTGGTATGTACTACAGCTGCTAATCGGTTGTCTCCTCGGCTGAGTTAATCTCTCAGTCTTTGTCCGCCACGGGAAACCTTGGCGGGCTTTTTTATTGTCATCATCTGGTCATATCAACGCGCTAATCTATCCCTGACTTCGCTATCGTATTTCAGGAGCTTAGATGCATTCTCGTCGCAATTTTATAAAATCAGGCTTCACGGCTGGACTCGCTGCAATATCAACATTGCCACTTTCAGGCTACCGTTTTTTTGAGCGCCCAAAATTATCATTCTTTCAGCATGGCGTAGCTAGCGGTGACCCCAAATCAAATCAAGTGATTCTGTGGACGAGAATTACCTTGCCCAAAGCAATTCTAAAAACACTTAAAGATCAAGCCATCAATGTTAATTGGCAAGTTGCATTAGATCCTGACTTCCAGCAAATCATCAACGATGGTCTGCTAAATACGTCAAAAGAAAAAGACTTCACTGTCAAAGTGGATGCTCTATTGCCTGTTGCTAACCAACATTACTATTACCGCTTTTCTTTTGCTGGGCAGCAGTCGCCCACCGGGCGTACAAAAACACTCGCTAGCGGGCCTATTGATCAAGCGAAGATCGCGTTCACCTCTTGCTCTCACTTTATGTACGGTTACTTTAACGTTTATGCCCGAATCGCTGAGCAAAAAGATCTAGACGCGGTATTGCACCTTGGAGACTATCTTTACGAATATGGCAACGACAATAGCTATAAAAATGCTTTTTTGAAGGATCGACGCCACCAACCTGAGCACGAAATGATCACCTTAAGCGATTATCGTCAGCGGCATGCTCAATATAAAACCGATACAGATTTACAGGCTCTTCACCAAACACACCCAACGATTTGCATTTGGGATGATCACGAATTTACTAATGACGCCAACAAACTCGGCGCTGAAAACCATCAGCCTTCAACCGAAGGTCTTTGGTCTGAGCGCGCTCAACACGCCATTCAAGCTTATTATGAATGGATGCCGATAAGAGAGCCTTCAAGCGATAGCTCACGAGAAAAGTCATATCGTCATTTCAGATTTGGCGACCTAGTTGACCTCTCAATGCTAGACACACGCTTCATCGGACGAGATCCGCAAATTGTCGAATTCGATGGTCGAGCAGAGCTAGACCCAAGCCAAGAACTACTTGGCCTAGAACAACGCGAATGGCTCAAGGCCAATTTATTTCAAGCCCAGCAAAGTAACGTCACTTGGAAGATCCTAGGTCAACAAATACAGATCATGCAATTAAAGATCGCTAATCAGTATGTCAACAAAGACGCTTGGGATGGCTATCAGGCCGAACGAAACAGGCTGCTTGATTTTGTCGAAACGCAGCAAATTAACAATGTCGTTGTGCTCACTGGAGACATTCATTCTTCATGGGCGGCAGAAATTCACAAGAATCCCTATGACCAACACGATAGCAACCCATTAGCCGTTGAGCTCGTCACACCCTCAGTGACCTCTCCAACAATCCCTATCCCAGGTATTCAGCAACTCGTTGGTGATATCGCGAGAATTATTTATCGCGCAAACCCTCACATCAAGTACGTAAACATCAAAAACCGTGGTTATGTTGTGTTGCAATTAAGCCACCAAAAAGCTAGAGCTCAATGGTTTCATGTTCCTGTTGTTTCTCGTCGAAATTCAACGCAATACCTAGCACGCGAATACTGGATAAATTCAGGTGAAGCTAAGCTTCATCACCAACCGCTAAAACAGCTTAGCAGTTAAGTGGCACATCTAATTGCTTCGTTAAATGAAGCGTTTCAGGTTTGTGGCAAATATGCCATAATCAGGCTACTTTTTATTTTCGGTACGCATCAAGCCTTATGTTTGACCAACTTGGCGCGTTATTAAAGCGACAAACACAACAACTACGTGAACTTTTAACGCCAAAAGCGAAGATCGTCCACGAACTCAATAAGAAGGAACGCAAAGCGGACCTTTCCAATAACTCTATCGATGACCTAGAGCTGTATTTCAATGTCACGACATCTAAAAAAGACATCATTGCTTCTCAACGTCTGCGATACCGCGTGTTCTCAGAAGAATACGGCGCGCAATTCAAAAACAAGCACGACCTTGACCTGGATAAGTTCGACAAATACTGCTCTCACTTAGTGGTAAAAAACCAAAACGATGAAGATATAGTCGCCTATACTCGCCTGCTCACACAAAAGCAGATGATCAAAGCGGGGAGGTGGTATTCAGAACATGAGTTTGACCTTGGCAACTTAGCAAAGCTAGACGGCAAAGTGCTTGAAATCGGGCGAACTTGTGTACACCCTAAATATCGTTCTGGAGCCGCCATTAACACGCTTTGGCAAGGTATTGCACATTTTTCAAACACCTATGAAGCGCGTCATCTGATTGGCTGCGCCAGCATCCCTCTTCTTGACGGTGGCCAGCTTATTGATGAATTAATCCCTAAAATTCGCCGCGAGTATTTTGTTGATGAAACGCTTCGAGTCACGCCGCATACTCCATTCGACTTCGGTCAAGCGGGATCAAAAGAGGCGCAAACCACCGTCAAAATACCACCCTTATTAAAGGCGTATTTACGACTTGGCGCAAAAATTGGCGGCGAGCCTTATTGGGACAAAGAATTCAACTGTGTCGACCTCTTCATTCTTATCGACGTTGAAAATATTTCCCCTCGTTACAAAGAACGGTTTTTCAACTGATGCTGCCTATGATCATCGCCCTATTGCGTATTGTTTTTGTTTTTCTATGGATTCCCTTCGGCCTCTTTTTAGGCATCATTTTCCTTGCTTGGGTTAACCCCTTTTATCCACATGTTTTAGTCATCGAACAGTGGTGGCTACGACAGCTAGTCCGTATTTTAGGCTTCAAGATTCAAGTTGAAGGACAAACTATCCAGCAAGATCATATTGCCATGATCAATCATATTACTTGGATGGATCCACTGATTCTTTCATCGCAAAAGGTTCGTAGCTATCTAGTGAAAGCGGAAGTTCAATCCTGGCCTGTCATTGGCGAATTAGTCAAAATGATGGGTTGCCTGTTTATCCAGCGCGGCAAAGGCCAAGTCTATGAACGCTTGGAGCAAATCAGCCAAATCATCCATAACGGGCACAGTGTCGGCGTTTTCCCTGAAGCGACAACCAGTGATGGCTCTCATGTAATCCCATTTGCATCACCGCTGTTTCGTGTCGTGTCGGAGAAACAATGCCCACTTCAGTTAGTCGGCATTTATTACCCCAACCCTAACGGCTCGGGCGTGCATCCAGCCATCCCCTTTATCGGCGAACAAAGCTTTGTTGAGAACTTAGTCAATATTGCTAAAGCCTCGAATAAAACCGTTATCATCCGCTATTTCGACTTCACACCTGAGCCAGGTGAAACGGCTGAAACGCTAGCACATCGAGCATATTCCGTTATCAATGACTGGGTAGCCAACTTCAATGAACCCCAATGACCTTTGGAAAAACGCAGAACGTATAAAGCTGGGCAAAGCCAAGCCGCCTCGTTTTGATGTTGCCCATTGGCGTCAATGGCACAGTGCTGGCAAATTCACACGCTTATTGCTTATTCTTTGCCTCGTTATTTTTATCGCTCAACAATTCACTCCAGCTGTATTCGATGCATTAATGTATTACACCGAGCACTCCATGCAACAGTTTGCAATGGCCCCTTGGCGCTGGTTTACCCCTGTTTTAATGCATGGTGATTGGATACATTTAGGTTTTAATTTGGTGATATGGTGGTTAATCGCCAACCAAATTGAGCAGATCCAAGGCTCAACTAGGCTGATCTTACTAACGGCTGTAATCGCCGCTTTATCCAATGGTGCTCAGTTTTTATTGAGCGGGCCATACTTCCTTGGGCTTTCAGGCGTCAATATTGGGCTTGTTTTTTATGCTATGGTCTATAAACACTTGAAGCCAAGCTCACATTTGGTCTTATCACAGCCACTCATTTTGGTTATTCTGTTCTCAATCGTTCTGGGTTTTGTTTTTTCTGAAGGCATTGCCAATACTGCCCACCTTTCAGGTGCGGTAGTGGGTGCTGCTCTTGGCCTTATTCTTAGCTTGTTCATGGGAGAAAAATCATGAAACGCTTATTGGTTCTTGGTTTATCACTGCTGAGCATATTGGCCTATGCTGAGCCAAAACCTCATTATATCTGGAATCAAACGCCAGCCAGCTATGAAACGCTTTGGCTCAGCTTTGGTGCAGACTACGCTCGTGTTGATGCAGAAAATGCCACTTTTGATCCATTTTTGATCCATTTGCGTGCAGACTATTTTAGTCACCAGAACTGGCGACACCAAATTTATGCGGTCACTGGCCTTGGTGAGGAGCAAGAAAGCGACGCAGCGCTTAATTACGAGCTTGGCTTTGGTTACCTACTTGGCTTTTCTGAGCGGCTTGATAATCAATTATTGGCCACAGCCTCTGTGGGCATTGGCGCCCAACGCATTGAAATAAAAGAACAAACTGGCGCGAAAACCAAACAATATCAAGGCGCATTCATTTGGAAGTTCAGCCTTGAAGAACCCATCCAAGCTTTACCGGGCTGGCGAGGCTATATGGAAGCGGGTACTTATTGCGAATGTGAAGAAAATCGTACCGTACATTACAGTATTGGCATAAAGCGTGCTTTTAATTAGCACTAACTTTTACCCAAAGTAAAATTTTTTCGTTTACCGACGACCAAAAATCAGGTGACTATTATGCCCAGCATGCTTGAGTTTTTAAAAACCTCACACATTTCTGGTACTAATGCTGAATACATTGATGCCATGTATGAGCAGTACCTCAGCGATCCCAATAACATCAGCGACGACTGGAGGGACTTTTTCGACCAGCTTCCTGCCGATAAAACAACCATTGATCATGAAATGTCTCATGATACGGTACGTGATTATTTCCAAGCGCAGGCCAAGGCAGCGAAACGCCATGATCCAAGCCGACATAACCACTCGGAAAGTAGTGAGTTTGAGCGCAAACAAGTTAAGGTAATCCAGCTTATCGCGGGTTATCGTAACCGTGGCCATCAAGCAGCAAACCTTGATCCACTCGGGCTTATGCCTCGCGAAACGGTTCCAGACTTGGATATCAAGAACTACGGCCTTACCGAAGCCGACTATGATTCTGTCTTTCAGGCTGGCTCTTTGTATATGGGCAAAAATGAAGCGCCATTAAGTGAGATTATCGACTGCTTGAAAAACACCTACTGCGGCAACGTGGGTGCGGAATACATGCACATCGTCAATACAGTTGAAAAGCGCTGGATCCAAAAGCGACTCGAAAGCGTGCGCTCTCATCCTGAGTACAGCAAAAACATCAAAAAAGAAATTCTCAGCCAGCTTACCGCCAGTGAAGGTTTAGAAAACCATTTGGCGAGCAAATATCCAGGCACTAAGCGATTTGGTCTTGAAGGTGGTGAAAGCTTAATTCCTGCGATCAGCGAAATTATCCAACGCGCGGGTAGCTTAGGCGCAAAAGAAATCGTCCTTGGCATGGCTCACCGTGGCCGCTTGAACGTGCTGGTCAATATTTTAGGCAAAAAGCCGACCGAGCTATTTGACGAATTTGAAGACCGTAAACACATGGCTAAAGGTTCTGGTGATGTTAAGTACCATCAAGGCTTTTCTTCAAATGTCAAAACCAAAGGCGGAGAAGTGCATGTGGCGCTTGCCTTTAACCCATCTCACCTTGAAATCGTTTCTCCTGTGGTTGAAGGCTCTGTTCGAGCTCGCCAAGACCGCCGCAATGATAACGAGCGCAAGAAGGTCTTACCGTTAAGTATTCATGGTGATGCCGCATTCGCTGGTCAAGGCGTGGTGATGGAAACGTTCCAAATGTCGCAAACTCGTGGTTTCGCAACAGGTGGTACGGTTCATATTATTGTCAATAACCAAGTGGGCTTCACTACCAGCAAGCGTGTTGATGCGCGCTCGACTGAATATTGTACTGATGTCGCCAAAATGGTTCAGGCGCCTATTTTCCATGTAAATGCAGATAACCCTGAAGCGGTGTATTTCGTGACTCAGCTGGCCGTAGATTACCGCTACGAGTTTGGTAAAGACGTGGTTATCGACCTGATTTGCTACCGAAAACATGGTCATAACGAGGCCGACGAGCCTTCCGTGACCCAACCCGTCATGTACAAAACCATTCGCAACCATGATTCTACGCGCAAACTGTATGCGCAAGAATTATCTCAGCAAGGTGTCGTTTCCGATCAAGAAGGCATCGACATGATGGATGACTACCGTACAGCGCTTGAAAAAGACAAGCCCGTTGCGGCCTCTATTGTGCTTGATCCACATGAAGAGCTTCATGTTGACTGGTCACCCTATGTTGGGCACGACTACACACCGAATACCAACACGCAATATGATCTGGATAAGCTAAAGGCGCTGGCCGATGAGCTAACAACCATTCCAGATACCATTGATATGCAGCGCGCAGTTAAGAACTTAATCCGCGATCGCAAAAAAATGACTGATGGTGAACTGGCGCTTAACTGGGGTTATGCAGAAACACTGGCATATGCGACATTATTAGTCGATGGCTTGAAGATCCGTATGACAGGTCAAGACTGTCGCCGAGGTACTTTCTCACACCGCCATGCAGCGATTTTCAATCAAAAAGATGGGCAATCCTATTTGCCATTAACCCAGATTGAAAACGGAGAAAACTTCTGGATTTATGACTCGCTTCTTTCTGAAGAAGCCGCACTGGCCTATGAATATGGCTATGCGACCACAACGCCTGATGCGCTCATTCTTTGGGAAGCGCAATTCGGCGATTTCGCCAATGGCGCACAGGTCGTCATTGACCAGTTTATCTCCTCTGGTGAGTTTAAATGGGGTCGAGTCTGCGGCTTAACCATGCTGCTACCTCATGGCTATGAAGGCCAAGGCCCTGAGCACTCCTCAGCACGTCTTGAGCGCTTCTTGCAGCTTTGTGCGGAAAAGAATATGGAAGTGTGCGCACCGACGACACCTGCCCAGATTTTCCACTTGCTTCGTCGCCAAGCCAAACGCTTAATGCGCAAGCCATTGATCATCATGTCACCAAAAAGCCTTTTACGTCACCCACAGGCGACATCTGAATTAAAAGAGCTCTCGGATGGTCAGTTCAATCTGGTATTGGATGATCCAACAGTAAAAAATAAGAAAAAAGTAAACCGCATTATCCTTTGTCAGGGTAAGGTCTACTATGACATCAAAGCCGAGCAAGAGGCCGAAGAGCTGAGCAATACCGCTGTCATTCGTCTTGAACAGCTGTATCCGCCACCGAAAAAGGAAATCGAAGAGCTTCTAAGCACCTATGAAAACTTCAATGATTTGGTATGGTGTCAAGAAGAGCCTCGCAACCAAGGTGCATTCTATCGCATGCAGTTCGAGCTTAATGCTCTAATGGCCAAAATCTGTGATCAACAAGGCATCCAGAACAGCACTTGGCATATGCGCTATGCGGGCCGCCCTGCTTCAGCATCAACCGCTGTTGGTTATGCATCTATCCACGCTAAAGAACAAAAACGTCTCGTACGCGATGCGTTAGGTCTAGACAAAAAAGAAGGTGAGTCATGACACAAGAAATCAAAGCTCCGCAGTTCCCAGAGTCAATCTCCGAAGGCACTATCCTTGCCTGGAATAAAGCCGTTGGCGAATCCACTGACCGCGACGAGTTGCTGGTTGAAATCGAAACCGACAAAGTGGTCCTCGAAGTTGTAGCGCCAGCTAATGGCGCACTCACTGAGCTACTTGTAGAAGAAGGCGACACCATTGAAAGTGGCCAAGTCATTGCAACTTTTGATAGTGGCGCAGACAGCTCATCAGAGAAGCAAGCCGACACCGCCTCAGCAGCTGATAAGCCATCTTCAGATGAAGCAGACAGCAGTAAAGACGCTAGCGAGACGAGCGAGATCAAAACACCGCAATTCCCTGAGTCTATTTCTGAAGGCACCGTATTATCATGGAGTAAAGCCGTCGGAGAGTCTTGTGAACGCGATGAATTGTTGGTGGAAATTGAAACTGACAAAGTGGTCCTTGAAGTCGTTGCGCCAGCAAATGGCTCACTATCAGAGATAAAATTTGAAGAAGGTGACACGGTAACCAGCGGCGCTATCTTAGGTATATTTACCACTGATGGAGCTGCTAAATCTTCAAACACTGAGCCAACTTCGTCATCGGATGAGCCATCAGCTGATGCTCGCGCAGATGATGAGATTGCAAGCTCACCTGGCGCAAGAAAATTAATGCGCGAATCCGGCATCTCGCCAAGCGAAGTCGCTCAAGGGCTATCAATTGATGGCCGAATTTCTAAAGAAGATGTTCAGCGTTATCAATCAGAAGGTGCAAGCGAACATAGCGCCTCACAAGGTAGCGACTACAAAGACGACGTTAGCGAAATTGACTCGGTCATGAACGCCATTCGACCAGAAGGCTCAGCTGGACGCGAAGAAAAACGCGTCCCGATGACTCGTATTCGTAAACGCATTGCCTCACGACTTGTTGAAGCGCAGCAAACAGCCGCCATGTTGACCACGTTCAATGAAGCCAATATGCAACCCATTATGGATATGCGCAGCAAATACAAAGCGGCCTTTGAAGAGGCTCACGATGTTAAGCTGGGCTTTATGTCATTCGTCGTTCGCGCTTGTACCGAGGCGCTGAAGCGCTATCCTGCTGTAAATGCTTCGATTGATGGCGAAGACGTGATTTATCACGGTTACTTTGATATCGGCGTGGCCGTTTCTTCAGAGCGCGGCTTGGTTGTTCCTATTGTGCGCGATGCTAACTTTAAAAGTTTGGCTGATATCGAGCGCAATATTGTAGAGCTTGGCCTCAAAGCACGTAATAATAAATTGTCGATTGAAGACATCACTGGCGGCACATTCTCGATCACGAACGGCGGTATTTTTGGCTCAATGCTATCAACGCCGATCTTGAATCCACCACAAACAGCCATCTTAGGTATGCATGCTATCCAAGAGCGTGCGATGGCGGTTGATGGCGAAGTGAAGATTCTTCCAATGATGAATTTAGCATTAACTTATGATCATCGCTTGATTGATGGCAAAGATGCCGTACAATTTTTGGTTACTGTAAAACAATTTATCGAAGATCCATCGCGTCTACTTCTCGATCTTTAAACACGACGGCGCGGCGGTCTCGCAGGTAACACTATGGCAAATTATGATTTTGTGATTATTGGCGGCGGCCCTGGCGGCTATATTGCAGCCATCCGCGCCGCTCAGCTCGGCTTTACCGTCGCTTGTATCGAAAAGCGTAAAAACAAGTTTGATCAGCCCGCTTTAGGCGGCACTTGTCTTAATGTCGGCTGTATTCCTTCAAAAGCTTTACTCGATACTTCGCATCATTACCTATTTGCGAATGAGCACTTTGAGCAGCACGGCCTGTCTGTCAAAGAGCTTGCGGTTGATGTCAAAGCCATGATCTCGCGCAAAGACGATGTCGTGAAAAAGCTAATCGATGGTGTTGCTGGCTTATTTAAAGCGCATAAAATCGACTGGCTTCAAGGCAGCGGTCAGCTACAAAAAAACAAGCAAGTAAAGTTCACCAGCTTTGACGGCGAAGAGCAACTGATTGATGCCAAACACATTATTTTGGCTACTGGTTCTGTGCCAATCAATATCCCGCCAACACCCATTGATAACGAGACTGGCATCATTGTTGATTCAACTGGCGCATTGGAATTCACCGAAGTGCCGAAAACGCTCGGCGTAATTGGCGCTGGCGTTATTGGCTTAGAGCTTGGCAGTGTTTGGGCACGACTCGGTGCTAAAGTGGTTATTTTTGAAGCCATGGGTAGTTTTTTGCCCATGGTGGATAGTCAAGCCAGCAAAGAGTTGCTTAAACAGCTCAAAAAACAAGGGCTTGATGTTCAACTAGGCGCTAAAGTCAAAGGTTCGAGCGTTAATAAAAATAGCGTAAATGTTACCTATGACTTAAATGGTGAAGAGCAAAGCGCAGAGTTTGAAAAACTGATTGTTGCTGTTGGACGCAAACCTTATGTTGAAGGGCTTCTTGCTGATGGTGTTGATCTGAAAATGTCTGATCGCGGACAAATCGAAGTTGATGAGAGCTACAAAACCAATATTGAAGGCGTTTATGCCATCGGCGACTTGATTCATGGCCCGGCACTTGCGCATAAAGCGATGGAAGAAGGTGTGGTTTGTGTTGAGCGCATCGAGGGCGAGCAAAGCTTAGTGAATTACGATCTGATTCCAAGTGTGATCTACACACACCCAGAACTTGCTTGGGTTGGACAATCTGAAGATGAGCTAAAAGAGCAGGGCGTTGAGTATAAATCTGGCGCGATGCCTTTTGCTGCCAACGGACGTGCACTAGCGGCAGATGATGCTGAAGGCATGGTGAAATTCGTCGCGGATGAAAAGACCGACCGCATTTTAGGCTGTACGATTATCGGCCCTCAAGCTTCAGAGCTATTACAACAAATTGTGATCGCAATGGAATTTGGTGCTACTATTGAGGACATTCAGCTGACGATGTTCAGCCATCCGAGCTTATCGGAGGTTGTACATGAGGCAGCTTTAGCAGTGGATCAGCGCGCTTTACACAAAGCGCAACGTAAGCGTAAAAAGAAATAAGCTAAGCACTCAATATGAATTTACATGAATATCAGGCCAAAAAGCTTTTTGGCCGTTACCAGCTTCCTATTCCCAAAAATATTGTCGCAAGAAACAAGGCTGAGCTGCTCAAAGCCGTTCAGCAATTTCCAGATAAAAAGTGCGTTCTTAAAGTTCAGGTTCACGCTGGTGGACGAGGTAAAGCTGGTGGCGTTAAGCTCATTAGCTCTTTAGATGAAGCCGAATCCTTTGCGGTTCAGTGGTTTAGAAAAACCTTTAAAACCTATCAAACGGGGGAACAAGGCCTGCCTGTTAATCGCGTTTTAGCTGAAGCAATCACTGATATTGATCGTGAGCTATATTTAGGTGCCACCGTCGATAGAAACTCGCGAAAAATTGTCTTCATGGCCTCTACTGAAGGCGGTGTCGACATCGAAGAAGTGGCGCGCACAGAACCTGAAAAGATCTTAAAAGTCAGCTTGGATGAAGCGCTGGGCGCCATGCCATATCAAGGCCGCGAACTGGCCTACCAGCTAGGCTTAGAAGGCAAGCAGGTAAAGCAGTTTACCGATATCTTCATTAAACTAGCCAAGCTTTTTGAAGAAAACGATTTGTCGCTTATTGAGGTTAATCCACTGGTCACAACTCAAGAAGGGGATTTATTGTGCCTTGATGCGAAAATCAATATCGATAATAACGCCTTATATCGCCAAAAAGCCCTAGCCGAAATTAATGACGAAACACAGACCAATGGTCGCGAGCTACGCGCCAGCGAATGGGGCCTGAATTTTGTTGCACTGGAAGGCAATATTGGCTGTCTAGTCAACGGTGCTGGTTTGGCTATGGCCACGATGGATTTGATTCAATATCACGGCGGAAAACCGGCTAACTTTCTTGATGTCGGCGGTGCAGCTAAGCAAAAGAACGTGGCCGAGGCCTTTAAAATCATTCTTGAAGACGATGATGTTGACGCGTTGTTAATTAATATTTTTGGCGGCATTGTTCGCTGCGATGTCATTGCCGAAGGTATTTTAGCCGCGGTTGCCGAAGTCAATATTGATGTCCCTGTGATTGTTCGACTGGCTGGCAATAATGCTGAAAAAGGTCGCGATATTCTGACCAATAGCGGTTTGAACATTATTACCGCCAACGACTTTGATGAAGCGGCGCAAATGGCAGTGAAGGCTGCCAAAGGCCAATTAACGGGAGCTTAAGCATGAGCGTACTTATTGATTCTTCTACTCGTGTTATTTGCCAAGGCTTTACGGGCTCTCAAGGCACGCTGCACAGCAAATTAATGCTTGAATATGGCACGCAATTGGTGGGCGGTGTCACCCCAGATAAGGGCGGACAAACACATCTAGACCTACCCGTATTTAACACGGTGCGCGATGCTGTTGAGCAAACGCAAGCCGATGCCAGCGTGATCTATGTTCCTGCACCGTTTTGCAAGGACTCGATCATCGAGGCCATTGAGTCTGGCGTAAAACTGATCGTTGCGATCACTGAAGGCATTCCCGTTCAGGATATGATGGCCGTTAAACATCACCTTGATACGCACCCGCAAACGCGTTTAATTGGCCCGAACTGCCCGGGCATTATCACCCCAGGTGAGTGCAAAATCGGCATTATGCCGGGAGAAATCCACCAAAAGGGTAAAGTTGGAATTGTCTCGCGTTCAGGCACCTTAACCTATGAAGCGGTACATCAAACCACTGCCATTGGCGTGGGCCAAAGTACCTGTATCGGCATTGGTGGCGACCCTATTCAAGGGATGAACTTTATCGATTCATTGACGCTGTTTGAAGCTGATGATCAAACCGAAGCCATTGTCATGGTCGGTGAAATTGGCGGTACCGCAGAAGAAGAAGCGGCTGAGTTCATCAAGTCCAATGTCAGCAAACCCGTTGTCTCTTATATTGCAGGTGTCAGCGCGCCCGCTGGTAAGCGCATGGGGCATGCTGGTGCAATTATCTCTGGCGGAAAAGGCGGCGCTGAAGATAAATTCAAAGCCCTTGAAGCAGCAGGCATCTCAACAGTTC
Source organism: Pseudomonadota bacterium (assembly GCA_034190675.1). Classification (GTDB taxonomy): domain Bacteria; phylum Pseudomonadota; class Gammaproteobacteria; order Pseudomonadales; family JAXHSS01; genus JAXHSS01. Next base: position 3,300 of record JAXHSS010000007.1, on the reverse strand, counting down.
GCAACCCTGCCATGCTAGGCAAAGCCATTGAAGAAGTGCTTAGCTAGTCCATGATTGGCAAAGGGCATCCCTACCTCGATTCAGGCTGGTCCATCCTTGAAGAAGGCGAACTTAAGGCCAGCCCTGACTCCCCTATCCCTGAATTTTTCGTTGAATATTTTCTTGTGACAGATCGCCGAGGACAGACTCAGCACCAAGCTCCTAGTTTTGAGGCTGCTGAGAACTGGTTAAAGCAACACTTAGAAAAAGAGCAAAACTAAACGCCTAAGCCTTTTGCTTTCGGGGATTTCCCGCTTTTTCTTTAATTGTGCTTTGTGGACTTAAAGGTCTGTCTGAAAAAACCTCAACCCACACTATTCTTATTAGCCTATTAGCGCGTCTGCGTTGACCAAGCAAACTGCTCAAGCAGTAGGTCGAGTTTTTTTCCTGATTCAAGTGGCCCTACGCCCGCTGGCGTGCCTGTAAGAATAATATCACCCGCCTTTAATGTGAAAACTGACGACATTTGAGCGATTAAAGGCAAAATCGCAAAGAGCATCTTATCGGTATCACCCGTTTGGCGCGGCTCATCATCAACTAACAGAGCATATTGCGCACGTTTGAGTGCATTGGGCAAATCTGCTTTAGGCACAAATGAGGTGATGGGGCAGCTCCCATCAAACGCTTTAGCTCGCTCCCAAGGATGGCCTTTGGCTTTTAATGCATTTTGTACGTCTCGCAGAGTCAGGTCTAAAGCGAGCGCAAAACCCCAAATCGCCTGTTCAACCTCAGCTGCGCTTGCATCAGTCAGATCCTCTTTAAGCAAAACGGCAATTTCAGTTTCAAAATGGCAACTGCCGTGCTGCTTGGGATAATCTAGCGTTTCACCCAATGCCACTAAGCTCGTTGCAGGCTTCAAAAACAGTATTGGCGACTTAGGCACCTCATTGCCCAGCTCCTTGGCATGATCCGCATAATTACGACCAACACAAACGACTTTGCCGACCGGCAGGTCAATCAAAGCGCCTGAAACATCCGAATGCTGATAATTCATTAAATAACCTTGCCTGGGTTCATAATACCTTTGGGGTCAAAGACTTGCTTAATCTGGCGCATCAACTGGATCTCGGCCTCAGAGCGGCTGTATTGCAGATACTCTTTTTTCAATAAGCCGACGCCGTGCTCAGCCGAGATACTACCCTGATATTTTTCTACCGTGGCATAAACCCATTCACTAACATTCTCGCAGCGAGCCTTAAAGTCTTCCGTGCTAAGCGATTCTGGCTTCAAAATATTCAAATGCATATTGCCATCGCCGATATGCCCAAACCATACAATCTCAAATTCAGGATAATGCTCATTCACCTGCGCATCGATTTCTTCAACCATCGATTTCACATGGCCGATTGTGGTGGAAATATCGTTTTTATAAGGAGTATAGGGAGTAATACTTTCTGAAATGCGCTCGCGAAGCTGCCATAAATTCTGCGCCTGCGTTTCATTCTGACTAATCACGCCATCCTCAACCCAACCTTCTTCCATGCAGGTTTCAAACAAAGCCATCACCTCATCAAGCGTATGATCACTGATGTTTTCATACTCGATCAGCGTGTAAAAAGCGCTTTGCGTATCAAATGGCGCTGGCACACCGTGGTCCAATACATGCTGCATTGCCACATGAGAGAAAAACTCAAATGCCGTTAAATCCATCGCTTTTTGGAAGGTTTTCAAGACATTCATAATGGCATCAAAATCCGGCACGCCTAATACCAGCACAGACAAGTCTGATGGCTGTCGAGCCAGCTGAATTTTCGCTTCCGTAATGAAGCCAAGCGTGCCTTCAGAGCCAATAAAGAGATGGCGCAAGTCATAGCCCGTTGCGTTTTTCATCAAGCCATTATTCAACTCAAGCACCTCGCCGGTGCCTGTAACCACCGTTAAGCCACTAACCCATTGACGGGTCATCCCATAGCGTATCACCTTAATTCCGCCAGCGTTGGTTGCGATATTACCCCCGATCTGGCTTGAGCCGCTTGAGGCAAAATCCACTGGATAGAATAGGTCTTGCTCTTGAGCATAGTGCTGCAATTGCTCTGTCACAACGCCCGCTTGGCAGCTAACCGTTCGACTAGCGGCATCAAAATCCAAGATCTGATTCATTGCATCTAAAGCGATCACAATTTCGCCATTTTTTGCTACCGCACCGCCGCTCAAACCAGTACGACCACCTGATGGCACCAGGGCAGTGTCCAGTTCATTCGCTTTTTTTACGATGGCTTGAACTTGCTCCGTTGTCTTTGGCAAGAGCACTAAACTTGGCGCTGGCGTGTAAAAACGTGTCCAGTCACAACCATAGGTTTCCAAGCTGTCGGCATCTGAAAGGCATTTACCTTCATCCACCAGCGATGAAAAGGCTTGAATCAATTCGGATTGGCTGAATTCAGGCATGAAATATTCTCTTTTAATGATGAAATTTAGCGTAAATATGATACCATAAGTCGCTTTAATAGCGAGCTTCCGCTGATTTTCTTTAAGACACTTCGGAGTCAATTTTTATGTCGCAACTTTCTCTGAACAAGAACAAGATTAAAATTTTGTTATTAGAAGGCATTCACCAAAATGCTGTAAATAACTTCACCAAAAATGAATATACCGAAGTCGAGCTGCTTAAGACGGCACTGAACGAAAATGACCTCATTGAAAAAATCCAAGATGTACACTTTGTTGGTGTTCGCTCGCGTACGCAGCTGACTCGCAAAGTGCTGGAGTCTGCCAAAAAATTGGTCGGTATTGGCTGCTTCTGTATCGGCACCAACCAAGTGGACCTAGACGCTGCAACTGAGTTGGGGATTGCCGTTTTTAATGCACCCTACTCTAATACACGCTCAGTAGCTGAGCTTGTTTTAGCGCAGTCAATTTTGTTGCTGCGCGGCATTCCTGAGAAAAACGCGAAAGCTCACCGTGGTGTTTGGTTGAAATCCGCCACTAACTCATTCGAAGCGCGTAGCAAAAAGCTCGGCATCGTGGGTTACGGCAGCATTGGCGCTCAGTTAAGCGTGCTCGCCGAAGCCGCAGGCATGCAGGTGTATTTCTATGACATTGTTTCAAAGCTGCCATTAGGTAATGCAGAGCAAGTGGACTCAATGGAAGAGCTATTGGGCCTTTGTGATGTCATCTCCTTGCACGTTCCTGAAACTCCAGAAACCAAAAACATGATGGGCGCCAAGCAGTTTGCTCAAATGAAAGACGGTTCTATTTTTATCAACGCGGCGCGTGGCACGGTAGTTGAAATCGATGCGATGGTTGAGGCGTTAGAATCTG
>JAXHSS010000069.1:0-9441 GCA_034190675.1 Pseudomonadota bacterium | reverse complement strand
ATCACCCGGTTGGCACCTGTAAAATGGGTCATGATGAAATGGCTGTGGTGGATGACACACTTAAAGTTCATGGTTTGGACGGACTTCGCGTTGTCGATGCCTCCATCATGCCGACTTTGGTCGGTGGCAACACAACTGCCCCAGCCATTATGATTGCCGAAAAAGCCTCTGACATAATCTTAGGTCAATAACCCAAATCAGCGTTCAGCTTCTCTTATAAAAAACCAGCAGCCCAAAAAGCCGCTGGTTTTTTTACTGGATGAGCAAAAATCCATTTAACCCGATCAAAAACATCACACTCAATATACTGCCCATCGTGCCATAAACACGCCCCTTTGAAGACAAACCGTCACTAGCAACAAAAGCCAGCGCATGCCAAAAACGAGCAAGCACAAACAACAAAGCCGGCGCCAAAATCAACCCAAACGACGCCTGACTTAGCTCAGCGCAAAGCAATAACCCCATAAACCAAACGCTATATTCCACCAAATTAGTTTGCGCCCGCATAATAGCGCCCAGCGTGCTATTTTTGCCGTGGCCTAGGCCGATTTTTTCCCGTTGGCGCAGTTTGATCGCGCCAAATGATAAATACAGATACAGCGCTGCAAGCGCAGAAAAAGACAGGACAGAAACAAGTAACATCAATCGACCTCCTTATGATTCAACCCCCTGATCATAACAAAAAAGCTAAACCAGCATCATGGTATAAATTTTCTGTTGATCCAAGCACCATCAAACAAAGAACATCACTTAGCTTTTTTACTCAGAGCGTTTTGCTTTATACATCATCAGCGAACTTCTCACTTAAATAATCTAACAACACACGCACCTTGGGCGACAAGTTCCTGCCGGGTGGATACAGCGCCCAGATGCCTTCATTTTTCGGCATAAACTCAGTTAGCACCTCGATAAGTCGTCCATCTTCTAACGCATCTGCAACGTAATAATCAGGCAGCTGTACAATGCCCAAACCGCGTAATGCCGCATCTAAAAGCGCGTTACCCGAATTACAGCGCAGACGGCTGGAGAGTTTTATAATACGCTCCTCACCATCATAAAACCGCCAATAATCATATGTGCCAAGCAAACAATCATGCTGCGCTAAATCAGCCAGCACACGCGGTACGCCATGCTTGTTAAGGTAATCGGGCGATGCACAGACATGCAAACGACGCTCGCCAAGTTGGCGGGCAATAAGCTGAGGATTATCCAGCGTCCCTAAGCGAATCGCTAAGTCGATTCCTTCATGGATGACGTCCAGTTTTTGATTGGTCAGCTCACAATGCAGCGCTATTTCAGGGTATTCGTGCAAAAACGCATTAAGCACTGGCGCCAAATGTTGTTCACTCCAATGCACTGGCGCGGTCAATCGAATCCGACCACGCGGTGTTGTGCGCAGTTCATTCACCGCTTCTTCTGCGTGTTGCAGACCCTCAAGAAGCGGCTGGCATTGCTGGTAATATAATTGCCCTGCCTCCGTCAGCCCAACACGCCTTGTGGTTCGATGCAACAAATCAATGCCTAAGCGCTCTTCTAGCATTCGCACCTGCCTGCTAACATGAGCTGTTGATAAGCCAAGCTGTTGCGCGGCTTTAGTAAAGCTCTGGTGATCTGCCACAGCGACAAACTCAGTAACTCCCTGCCAGGTTGCACTCATATTATTACCATACTGTAAAAGTGTTTCATAAAATGAGATATTGTCTCACTGATGTAATGAAATACAATAAAAATTTACCTAATACTGGAGTCCCTCATGTCCGAGACTATTCGTTGCCGTGCCGCAGTTGCATGGAAAGCTGGAGCGCCTCTTTCAATTGAAACGGTAGACGTTGCGCCACCTAAAGCGGGCGAAGTGCGCGTTAAAATTGTCGCGACAGGCGTATGCCACACCGATGCATTTACCTTGTCAGGCGATGATCCCGAAGGCATTTTCCCTGCGATTTTGGGCCACGAAGGCGGCGGCATTGTTGAATCTGTCGGCGAAGGCGTGACCTCGCTGAAACCGGGCGACCATGTAATTCCACTCTACACAGCTGAGTGTCGTGAATGTAAGTTCTGCACTTCAGGTAAAACGAATTTGTGCCAAGCAGTGCGCGCCACACAAGGCCAAGGTTTGATGCCAGATGGAACGACGCGGTTTTCAATTGATGGCAAACCGATTTACCACTACATGGGCTGCTCGACGTTTTCTGAGTACACCGTTTTGCCTGAAATTTCATTAGCTAAGGTCAACCCAGAAGCTCCACTTGAAGAAGTCTGTCTATTGGGCTGCGGCGTGACGACGGGCATGGGCGCGGTAATGAATACAGCTAAGGTTCAGGAGGGTGACACGGTTGCGATCTTTGGACTGGGCGGCATCGGGCTGTCTGCCGTCATTGGTGCAACGATGGCCAAAGCCTCGCGTATTATTGCGATTGATATTAACGAGAGCAAATTCGAGCTCGCGCGCGAGCTGGGCGCAACCGATTGCATTAATCCCAAAGACTACGACAAGCCGATTCAGGAAGTCATTGTTGAGCTGACTGACGGCGGCGTGGACTTTTCGTTTGAGTGTATTGGCAATGTCGATATCATGCGCTCAGCGTTAGAATGCTGCCACAAAGGCTGGGGCGAGTCGGTGATCATTGGCGTGGCAGGCGCTGGGCAAGAGATTTCAACACGTCCATTTCAGTTGGTGACGGGGCGTGTATGGCGCGGTACGGCATTTGGTGGAGTGAAAGGCCGCACGGAGTTACCTGATTATGTTGAGCGCTACTTGGCGGGCGAATTTAAACTCAGCGACTTTATCACCCACACGATGGAGCTTGAGCACATCAACGATGCTTTTGATTTAATGCATGAAGGCAAAAGCATCCGCAGCGTCGTGCATTATGCATAGGACATCATGATGAATAAAGTGAGTGAAACCCGCTGTTTTGGCGGTCGCCAGATGCAATTTGAGCACCAATCTTCTGTGCTCAACTGCACCATGCGCTTTGCTATTTTTCTACCACCTCAAGCACAAGACCACGATGTTCCTGTGCTCTACTGGCTGTCAGGCTTGACCTGCACGGATGAAAATTTCAGCCAAAAAGCGGGTGCGCAGCGCATTGCAGCTGAGCTTGGCATAGCGTTAGTTATGCCTGATACCTCACCACGCGGCGAGGGCGTGCCTGATGATCCTGACGGCGCGTATGATTTTGGCATTGGCGCGGGCTTTTATGTCAATGCGACGCAAGCACCGTGGTCGAAACATTATCAGATGTACGATTATGTGGTCAGTGAATTGCCTACACTGATAGAAGCGCAGTTTCCAGTTGATGAACGCCGCGCCATCAGCGGGCACTCTATGGGGGGTCACGGTGCATTGGTCATTGGCCTGCGCAACGCTGAGCGCTACCGGTCTATTTCAGCGTTTAGCCCGATTTGCCATCCGATGACCTGCCCTTGGGGTGAAAAAGCATTGAGTCAGTATCTGGGCGATGATGAATCAACGTGGCAAGACTACGATGCCAGCGAACTACTCAAGCATGCTGAGAATCCGTTGCCAATAATCGTTGACCAAGGTTTGGCGGATAATTTCCTTGCCGAGCAGCTCAACCCCGAAGCACTGGAACAAGCCGCACAATCGGCTGGGCACAGCATCACGCTCAATCGCCATGCAGATTATGATCACAGCTATTTCTTTATCGCTAGCTTTATTGAAAGCCACCTGCGCTTTCATGCACGGCACTTAGGTCTCTAGCTGTATTTGAGAGCAGTAAAAGCTTCTCGTCTTGTGGTCGCCCTGTAATTTCTGGCAAGGCGGCCATTTTTTACCAGCCTGACTCTCTACCTTTGTACCTTTATTATTCACGCTGCTAAAATACATAACGTTTTGCCTCAAAGGCGATCAAATTGTTGCGATTCCAGCACACGTGGCGTGTGATTTCGCCTGGCCTTGTTAAGTGTAATTACTGACAAAATAATGACCTGCTTTCTTTATAAACCATACCACCAACGGGTAGGGCGCAAAAATTATAGACCATAATATTGCCGTTAGTGGCCAACCAACGCCCATACCGGACCAGTATAGCTCTGTTGCCTCTCCACGAAGCGAAGGCGCTAGATTTCTTACTCTCTCGGCATCAGACAGACCATGAAAATCAAACCCCATAGCTTGTAAGCGAATGTCTGTATATAAATACGGCCAAAAAGCAGACCAACACACTATAAAGATTATCGCTACCATTGAAACCAGATAGAATTTTATAAAGCCATGTTTTTTTGAATACTAACCCTATTGGCATTGCAAATATCGAAATCATCAGACACGCAGAAATTGATCTTCCTGTAGTATCCACGAAATACCTCTAATGACACTTAACGCCTTAATGTGGGGCGCGCGTTTAGCACGTCCCACACAATTAACTTGTCAGGCATATCGTCACTTAATAAATTAGGGTTAGAAATTATTTTTCTGCTTGTGCGATAACTTCAAAGTTATGAACATTGGTTAGAACACCGTTTTCCCAGCCTCCCACAACAAGGTGGTCAGCTTGAGCGTTGAGTGCGGCAGCAACTTTGCCGGCAAAATGAGCTTCTCTGCCACTTTCATCAGTAAAGGTGTCAAAAATGCCAAACGTGTTATCGTTTAATTTAAGCGCTGTCCATAACAACGTCTTTGGCTCTGTTTGCTCGACAACCGAAGCTGCTCCTGTTAATAGCTCCTCTAGTGCTTGCTCTTTGCCTGCTTGCGCGTTGAGCACAATATAAGTCGCTTGGGTTGCGCTTAATGAATTTTCACTCGGTTCTTTGTATGATAAAACAGAAAAATTAGTGATATTAGCGACAACGCCTTTATCCCAGCCTTGGGCAACTAAGGTGTCTGCATTCGCATTTAATGCAGCGGCCACTGGCCCAGCGAAATGCTCTTCTCTACCAGCTGCATTTGGGAAAAAATCAAAAATCCCAAAACTATCATCTGTTTTTTTAAGTGCATACCAATATAAGGTATTGGGCTCAGTTTGAATGACGAGCTTTGCGCCTTCAGTTAGGAAGTTAGCTAGGTTTTTGCCCTGCTCAGATTTAGCTGTAAATGGGATATAAGTTGCTTCTTTCATGGTTGGCTCCTGATATAGTGTGTTTTGAGAGTGTGATAGTGATGCATTAGTCAAAATAAAAAGCGATGTTGCTAAATAAACTGTCGCGCTACGCATTAGGTTCGATACTTTTATTTTTTTGACCTTAAGTTTGAACTAGGATACGATTTTATGTCTTGTAATCAATTTACCTGCATAGGCAAAAAAGACATTATGCGTGCAATATTTGCCAAACACGGATAAACCTTAATTCATGACGACGATCGTGATTCTTGCTATTGATGGCGCACTACCATCAGCCCTAATGGGCATAAATGATATAATGGCATTAAGCGGCTTGAACTTTATCCAAAAATCTGAAGTTAGCGATTCTGGCAATGTAGATTGGAATCCAACCGTCATATTGGCGAACCATGATGGAAAGCCTATTACAGATGGACACGGACGAGGTTTTGAGGTTGACTCTGATCTTGGTTCCATTGATCACTGCGATGCTATTTTAGTGCCTGGCTTCATCCCCAATGGTGAAGGCTGCCCGCCACAAATGATGACCAATTCGAAGACGCAATCTTGGGTGAGTGCGCACCACCAACAAGGCACACTGGTATGCGGTTCGTGCAGTGGCGTATTTGCGCTTGGTGAAGCAGGGATTCTGAATGGTAAGCGATGCACTACCACATGGTGGTTACATGATGAATTAAAACAACGATTCCCTAGAACAAGTGCAGAGTGGGCCAGCGAGTTAATTGATGATAGAGGGGTTATTACTGCGGGTGGCCCACTGTCTTGGGTAACGATTACACTCCATATAGTCAAAAGGCTAGCAGGTGCAAAAACCGCAAAAGTCGTCGCTGATTTTTCAGTGGTTGATACAATACCTAAGTCTCAAAATTTGTATGTACCAGAAGGTTATCAAACTTCAAAAAACTCATTTTTAGCAAAAGCGGAATACGCCATTCGTAAGGCGCACTATCAAATGATGAATGCTAAAAACTTATCCAAAATCATGGCTGTTTCTGAGCGCACATTAAACCGTAGGCTAAAAGAGCTAACAGGTGAAACACCCAAAGCCTTTATTGATGGCGTTCGAATAAGCCATGCATGTACATTATTGGTCACTACCAACAAATCAGTAAAAGAGATCGCTTTCTCTCTAGGTTATTCAGACGATAGTGTATTTCGTCGCCTCTTCAAACAAAAAATGAAAATGACCCCTTCGAATTATCAGCAGCTAAGGAAGCAATAATTAAAACTAAGCTTGATAGAGCCTGAGTTTAGTGGACACTTTTTTAGGTAAAAAGTTAAACTAAACGAAGAGGTGGAATTATGAGTCGAGGACGAGTTTATCCAGAGTCTTTTAAACGAGAAGCCGTAGCTCAAGTGATTGAGCATGGCTATTCAGTCAACGACGTGTCTACCATACTCTGTGATTGTTGTACCCACACATTCTTGCCTCTTAACCGCTGATACTACGACACGCGTATCGCATATAATCTTTAGAGTTCGGGTTAATCGCGTTCATTTACATACAATACGCCATAGAGAACTCTTTCCTAAATAAAGAACACCCCTCTTGCGTCACTGTGCGAACCATCATTAGTTCAGGGTTCTATGCCCCCTTCACTTTTGCGAATAGAACATCTGCAAACTGCTGGGCAACGAGGTGTTCAGTTGTCATCCCCCCAAGAAAAAGGCATAGACTGCTACCTGCACAGTAAAATGAACGCTTATCAATGAGCTGGCTTGGGGTAACTGATGTATCAACTCAATTGCTTAAGTTGAAAACCCTCTCCCAAATAGCGCTGACTTGTTGGCGCTCCGTGTGATACTGGTCATCGCTAACTATGCGCCCCTCGCCTGCTAAAGCGAGCTGGTGCAATTTAGCACGGTAGCTCAGGTAGTGCTGCTTTAGCTGTTGGGCCTGCGCTTGGCTTAACACGTTAGCCTGTGCCAGCGCATCCAGTTGACGAACATTGTCTGTCCAGCGGGTGATTTTCCCGTGCTGATGGGCTTCGCGCAAAACGAGGTATTGAACCAGAAACTCGATATCGACAATTCCTCCTTTATCTTGCTTAATATCAAAGCATTCAGCGGCTTTAGAGCCAAGGTGTTCACGCATTTTTTCACGCATCTTGAGCACGTCTTCTTTCAGCGCTTGGGGTTCTCGCTGCTGGCCTAGCACCTCGTGGCGAATGGTGTTGAACGCCTGCACTGTTTCGGCTTCACCCGCAATGGCTCGGGAGCGAACTAAGGCTTGATGCTCCCATGTCCAGGCGTGTTCAAACTGGTATTTTTTGTAAGCTTGCAAGCTAGTCACCAAAAGGCCAGAGGCTCCTGATGGGCGCAGTCGTGTATCAACTTCGTATAAGGTGCCAAGCGCGGTTTGGCTATTAAATACATGAACCAGTCGTTGACCAAGGCGGATATAGTAGCGCTCGACTTCGATGGATCTAGCGCCGTTTGTCATGCCAGAGGCGCCAGCATCATAGACAAAAACAAGGTCAAGGTCTGAGCTATAGCTCAGCTCAATGCCGCCAAGTTTGCCGTAAGCAAGCACGATAAAGCGGATCGGCTGGGACTGGCTCTGCTCATCAGCTGGGCAGCCGTATTTTTCTTGAACATGTGCGGTGGCCAGCTTTAACGCCGCATCAACTAACACCTCCGCTAGCCAAGTCAGAGAATCGCTCACGTGCATAACCGACAAACTGCCCATAACTTCCGAAGCGGCAACTCGCAGCGAGTGCGCCAGCTTAAAGTAACGCAGCGTGAGCAATTGCTGTTCAACATCGTCTTCGGGGATGCGCAGTAATTGTTGGCGCAGCTCGTCTTGCAACTGGGCTTTATCCAGCGAAGAAAAGAGCGTTTCAGCGTTGATCAGCTCATCGAGTAACGCGGGGTGTTCAAAGATTAGCCGACTAATCCATGGGCTGGTGGAACAAAGCTGAACCATGCGCTGCAAAACTTTGGGCTGATCCTGCAATAGCGAAAGGTAAATGGTGCGGTGCGTCATGGCTTTGATCGGCGCTAATACCTGCTCAATTTGCGCAGCGGATAAGTCCATCTCGGCCATATGCTGAATGAGAGGCGGCATAATGGCATCAAGTTGGCTGTGGCTTTTAGCCAGCATGCCCAGAACATCTCGAGAGTTTTTGAACGCTTTGAGCGGCGCTACGCACCGATTGGCAAAGCCTGATGCTAAGTCTTCTGTCGTACTCTCATCCAGCTCATCGAGGTCTGTGGTCCAAAAACCCTGCCAAGGTGATTCCTGCTTTTGCTCTGATTTTGGCGCTTCAGGCTCGGCAAAAAGGTCTTGAAAAATAGCATGCACCTGCCCTGTGATGCGCTGTAGCTCAGCATAAAAACTTGGCCAATCAGCAAAGCCCATGAACCATGCAATCCGTGATTGCGAAAGGACGTCTTGCGGCAAGATTTGCGTTTGTCGGTCTTGTAGCGCTTGCAGTGCGTGCTCAAGCTGACGTAAAAAAAGATACCCGGTCCAAAGCTGGGCTCGATCTTGAGCAGGTACCAACTGAATGTCTTCAAGCTTTTCCAATGCGGCTTTTAGACGAGAATCGCGTAGTTCAAACTCAATACCGCCGCGAACCATTTGCAATGCTTGAACAAAAAATTCAACCTCACGAATGCCACCTTGGCCTAATTTGATATTGTCTTGCATGCCTTTGCGCAGCACTTCTCGGCTGATCAGTCGCTTCATTTCACGCAGTGACTGAATAACGCTGTAATCAATATAGCGGCGATAAATGAAGGGCTGTAGCTGTTCTAATAACTGATCACCCTGCGTCACAGCACCTGCGACGGGTCGGGCTTTCATCATGGCGTAACGCTCCCATTCACGACCATGATTCTCGTAATAATTGATAAAGGCATCTCGGTTGATGGCCAGCGCCCCACTTTGCCCCCAAGGACGCAGGCGCATATCAACGCGAAACACAAAACCGTCGCCCGTCACATCATCAAGATAGCTGATAAGCTTTTGACCTAGCTTGGTAAAATATTTTTGATGGCTAATGGATTTGCCACGGCGATTTTCAAACTCTCCCTCACACGGATAGACAAACATCAGGTCAATATCGGAGGACAGATTCAGCTCGTAACCGCCAAGCTTACCCATGCCGATTACCGTCATGCGGCCTTCGGGTTTGGCACCATATTCCTGAAATAGCTGCATTTCAGCGATTTGCAAGGCGGTTTCTAGCGCATGATCAGCAAGCTTTGACAGCAGTCGCATCTGGGTTTCTACGCTGTCTTGGCCTGTGGCAAAGCGCGTGATTAACCCTGTCATGAAATAATGCCTAGCTTGGCGAAGCTGCTGTTTAACCTCGACATCAAAGCCTTGAGTGTCGTACTGCTCCTCGCTCGA
>JAXHSS010000068.1:0-9443 GCA_034190675.1 Pseudomonadota bacterium | reverse complement strand
TGTGGCTCAGCAGTTGCTGGAGTTTCGGGGTTATCCGAATCCACAGAGCTGCCAGCTTGGTTCCATCCGTAATCGGTCAACTCGTCACTATCCATAATATCGGCTCGGATACTCTTTTCAACTAGAGCGGTATTACGTTTGCTTTTGAGGATGTATTGCTCAAGGTCCTGATCCCAGAGGCCTGCGGTTTCACGCATGATGCGTTTATCGTGAATATCAAAGATTTTAGCTGCACGGAAGGCTTGGTGAGCAGGAAGCCCCATAGCAACCAGCGCTTTTTCACCCATCGACAAAGCGGAATTATAGGTTTCACGAACAACGTGATTTGTACCGAGTTGGATGAATTCCTGAGCTTCAGATCGGCCTTTGGCTCGGGTAAATACTTTGACATGTGGGTAATGCGTTTTCACCTTGGAGAGAATTTTTTTGTTTTTCTCCGTGTTATCACTACAGACAACGACCAGCTTGGCTTGGCGAATATTGGCTGCATCCAATAGGTCTGATCGGCTTCCGTCCCCATAAAAGACTTTGTGACCGAATTTTCGGACAAGCTCAACTTGGTTTGGGTCTTGCTCCAAAACGGTGATTTTAAAGCCATTGGCATTTAGCAGACGGCCAATGATCTGACCGAAACGACCATAGCCGATCAAAATTGCGTGGCTTTCGGATGACTCTATCTCATCGTAGGCGCGTTTTTGTTCGCTAGCAGATTGTGTCAACAGGGGCTGTATCAGGCGCTCGTTGGCAATGAACAATAGTGGCGTGATGGCCATTGAAATAGCAACGGCGACAACCAGCACAGAGACGAGTTCATTGGGTAAGACCGCTTCAGTCTGGGCGAAGGAGAATAATACAAAGGCAAACTCACCACCCTGAGCCAGCGAGAAAGCCAGTACCGAGCTTTCGTTGGCGGGCATTTTGAACATAAAGGCGAGCGACAGTAAGACGGCGAGCTTGATGGCGATTAGCGCAGCGACAATGCTGATAATCGGCAGCCAGTCTTTAAGAAGAATATCAAAGTTAATGCTGGCGCCAACAGAGATAAAGAACAAGCCCAGCAATAAGCCTTTGAATGGCTCGAGTTCGGCTTCAAGCTCATGACGATATTCAGATTCAGCTAATACAACCCCTGCGATGAAGGCGCCCAAAGCTGCCGACAAGCCAACTAAATCCATCAGGATAGAGACACTGATTACGATAAACAGTGCTAAGGCCGTGAACATTTCACGCATGTTGGTGGTGGCGACATAGCGGAAAATCGGGCGGATAAAGATACGCCCAATAACAATCACTGCCACAATACCAGCAAGCATAAGAACGGGTTTGATCCAGTTCATATTGTCATGTTCGGTGTATTGCGGTTGTATATCCAAGGCTGCGAAGAACGGGATAATCGTTAGGATCGGGATGACGGCGATATCTTGGAACAGTAGCACAGCAAATGAGGCTTTGCCGCCTTGCGTTCGATCAAGACTTTTTTCGCTTAGTGTTTGCAAAACGATGGCAGTGGAGGAGAGTGCGAGCACCATACCGATAACAATGGAATGCGACCAGTTACCCAGCCATGCATAAGAAGCTAAGGCAATAAACAACGTGCAAAGCAGAACCTGCGAGCCGCCAAGGCCAATAATAGGCACGCGCATTTTCCAGAGCGTCGAGGGCTGTAATTCGATGCCGATAAGAAACAGCATCATGACGACCCCGAATTCGGCAAAGTGCATAATGGATTCGATATCGTCACCAACCAGCGCTAATGCAAAAGGGCCGATAATAATGCCAGCGATCAAATAACCCAGAACCGAGCCAAGCCCGAGCCTTTTGGCCACGGGAACAGCTGCAATGGTAGCGCCTAAGAAAACGGCAGCTTGGGTGAGCATTGAGGCTTCAGCTTGCATGTTGTTCTCCGTCGCGCTGGTTAATGATGTAAGAGCGGTAATATTCAGCTGCTTTATTGCAACTGGCTGGGCTTAAATGAAGCGCATCGTAAATGACCAAAGGTTGTTGCCAGACCATGCCGCAGAGTTTTGCCATGCATTCAATTGGTTTTACAAGTTGCTCGACAGTGGCGCGACCTTCGGAGCCGTTTTGACCCATTTCATAGGCGCTTTCAGAGCCGCCGAGTGACATCGCTAGGCAAAAGTGTTTGCCTTTCAGGGCGTTTCCAAACTCGCCGTAGGCAAAGCCGCGAGTGAGCACAATATCCTGCCATTCTTTTAAAATGGCGGGCGTGCTATACCAATACATCGGGCATTGAAAGACGATGATGTCGTGCTTAACGAGCAGTTGTTGTTCACGCTCAATATTGATAAAAAAGTCAGGGTAGTTTTGATATAAGTCGTTGATAAAGACATTGTCTAGGCCATCAACGGCACGTACCATTTTGGTATTAATTCTGGATTTTTGTGGCGCTGGATGCGCAAATTGGATCAGTACTTTTTTCATGTAGGGGTTTCTATTCTGTAGCCTGAAAAAGAAGTCAGACTACAGAATGTAACAAAAACGTTGACTGAAGTCGCCAGATTTAGTGGCTTTTTATCAAGGCTTGATCAACGTAAGGTAGCCACTGCTCGAGCAGCTCACTGTGGTCATCATCACGTGGGTCGTAGTCAGGACGAAAATAGGCTTTCATATCGCGAAAAAGCTGCGTCATCATGCCCAGCTCTTTGCCGTATAAAAAGCTGAAAAACTCACGCCAAGCTTTGAAATTAAATAGCTGACCTTCTTTGATCGTGTAATGTGTGGTTGCCACCGTAAGGTAGGTGAGAAAGAAAAAGACGCCCAGTACAAACATGCGATAACGCAGCGCGTTGCTCTTTAGTGTTTTTTGGTAGACATCAAAGGCGACGGTTTTATGCTCAATTTCTTCTATGGCGTGCCAAACCAATAGTTGGTTGATTCGCTCGTCCGTTTGGTCACAGATCAGGTGGTTTTTGCGCAGAAATTCAGCACCAAAGGTGGCAGTTACATGCTCAAAACCAACCGTGAGCGCTAGCTGGCGCTTGCCATGTAGTCGCTTTGAGGCGGCCAGTAGAAATCGCACTAACCGATCATAAAAGGCGTTGGGGAAGCCTCGCTGAGAAACCAGTGTATTGAGCAGTCGATGTTGTTTGCCATGGTGGGCTTCTTGGCCGATAAAGGCGCGTACGTCCTGTTTAAGCTCGGGGTCAGTGATTTTGTGTTGATGGGCTCGAACCGAGGCGATAAACATTTCCTCGCCACGGGGAAAGCTTTCCGATAAGGCGTAAATTAGCCCGCTGATCATGGGGTTGTTTTTAAACATATAGCGGGGCAGGTTGTCATCCAGCGAGAAATCCATATGGCGCACAATGGGCTTAGCTTGATGGCTTTCTTGAGTTTGGCGCTGAGTATTATCGCTTGCGGCATTAGACTCAGGATGAGCGGACAGGGGGTAATGTACTGAACGTGAAGACGTCATAGTTGCCTCTTTTATTATTGTTATTATTTAAATTGTTTTTTCATTTTAGCAAAGAGCCGCGTGACTATCGAGCTGGCGGAAAAATTGACTAAAAGTGTTACCGAAAGTCTGGTAATAGATTGTTTTTTCAGGGAAAGTTCGAGCTGAGCGGTTTCAGCTCGAACAGTATTAGCGTTAAGGTTTCTTTGTTACTGATTCGTTAACGTAGGGCATCCACTCTTCTAGTAGAGCCGAGTGGTCATCATTACGCGGACTAAAGTCTTTGCTGAAGTATTTTCCCATGTCTTTGAATAGGCGACGCATGACGCCAATATCCTTGCTGTACATGAACTGAAAGAACTCTTTCCATGCAGACCAGTTGAAGAATTGCTTTTCAGAAATGGCATAGGCTACGGTCGCATATGTTAGGAAGCCTAAATAACTGATCGTACCCATGACAAAGGTGCGGTAGCGAAGCCAGTTGCTGCCAACGCATTGCTGATAGACATCGAAGGCGACGGTTTTGTGCTCGATCTCTTCAATGGCATGCCAAATCATCAGTCGGTTGACGCGCTCATCCACCTCTTCGCGTAGTTTATCATTGCGCAAAAACTCTGAACCAAAGGAAGCCGTGATATGCTCAAAACCAACAGTTAGCGCAAGCTGGCCTTTTTTGCCGTAAACGCGGCTTGAGTTTTTGATCAGCCACTCATGGTATATATAGTAACGATCGACAGGGAAGCCGCGTTTTTTAGTGATCTCATTAAATTCGCGATGCTGCTTGCCGTGGTGAGCTTCTTGGCCGATAAAGGCGCGAACTTCTTTTTTCAGCTCAGGATCGGTGATTTTGTCTTGGAAATTACGCACCGATTCGATGAACATTTCCTCACCTTGGGGGAAGCTTTCAGACAAGGCGTACACCAGGCCGCTGATCATTGGGTTGTTGCGGTACATGTAGCGGGGTAGATCATCTGAAAAGCCAAATTCCATCTGTCGAACAACGGGTTTGCCGAGCGATTCGTCTGTTGTTTTGGCATCATTAAGTGATGCGGTGGTTGTGTTCATGTTTCACCCCGATTCATTATTTTTTTATTAAACAATTACTCTATCACGCTACGCCTGCGTATAGGATATGTAAACCTAGAATAACAAAAATCTAACAATGACAGTGGTTTAGTTCGTTTTTGTCCGCAAGCTTAGCTTATCTGGTGATGATGAGTTTTCTGTGAATTTTGAGCACAAAGTGCACTTTAATTGCGGGTAAGAAGGATAAAAAACTATAAATAAAAGAGCGATAAAACGCTGTAAGCCTAAGCGCTTGTTACGGCGAAAGTGAGTAAGAGAGGCAGTGAGACAGTAAAAACAAAATAGAGCTTTGCGTGAGAAGTGTGAGAGAAGTAGAAGGAGTAAAACGGTCTGCCAGCAGCGGTGTTGCTGCTGGCGGACAATTAAGAGGCTTATGCACCGTATTTTGCTTTTGCTTCGATACGACGGCGGTGCAATACTGGCTCAGTGTAACCGCTAGGCTGTACCGTGCCTTTTAGCACATATTCCAGAGCGGCTTGGTAAGCCACGCTTTCGCTGTAGTCTGGAGCCATAGGGCGGTAAGCTGGGTCAGCGGCGTTCTGACGGTCCACGACTTCAGCCATGCGCTCAAATGTTGCGCGAACCTGAGTTTCGGTAACGATGTCGTGACGAAGCCAGTTAGTGATGTGCTGACCAGAAATACGCAAGGTTGCGCGGTCTTCCATTAGGCCAACATCATTGATGTCTGGCACTTTAGAACAACCTACACCTTGTTCTACCCAGCGAACAACGTAGCCCAAGATGCCTTGCGCGTTGTTATCTAGCTCACGCTGAATGGTTTCAGGCTTCAAGACTTGGTCTTTAAGTAGTGGGATCGTCAAAATCTCATCAAGGCTTGCGCGCTCACGACCTTGAAGCTCTTGCTGGCGTGCAACAACATCAACTTGATGGTAGTGCAATGCGTGCAAAGTACCCGCTGTTGGTGAAGGAACCCATGCACAGTTTGCGCCTGAAAGCGGATGGCCGATTTTTGCTTCAAGCATTTCTGCCATTTGGTCTGGCTTAGGCCACATGCCTTTACCAATTTGCGCTTTGCCCATTAGGCCGCATTCAAGACCGATATCAACGTTCCAGTCTTCGTAGGCGCCAATCCAAGCTTGTTGCTTCATGTCACCTTTTGGCACCATTGGGCCAGCTTCCATTGAAGTATGGATTTCATCACCCGTGCGGTCTAGGAAACCGGTGTTGATGAATACGGTGCGGTATTTTGCAGCACGGATACATTCTTTAAGGTTAACCGTTGTACGGCGTTCCTCATCCATGATGCCCATTTTTAGTGTGTTTTCTTTTAAGCCAAGCGCTTCTTCAACACGACCGAATAGTTCAACGGCAAACGCCACTTCTTCAGGGCCATGCATTTTTGGCTTAACGATGTAAACGCTACCTGCGCGCGAGTTTTTGTTCGCTTTACGCTTCAAGTCATGGATAGCCATCATGCTGGTTACCATGCAGTCCATAATACCTTCCGGAACTTCTTGGTCGTTCCAGATGATCGCGCTGTTTGTCATTAGGTGACCGACGTTACGAACGAGAAGGAGTACGCGACCTGGCAAAGTTAACACAGAGCCGTTTGGACACATGTAGTCACGGTCTTCGTTAAGCTTACGCGTTTGCTCTTTACCGTTTTTGATGAAGGTTTCTTTAAGGTCACCGCGCATTAGGCCAAGCCAGTTGCTATAAACCATGGTTTTGTCTTCAGCGTCAACTGCGGCAACAGAGTCTTCGCAGTCTTGAATCGCTGTCATGGCTGATTCCATCAGGATGTCTTTCAAACCTGCTGGGTGGTCTTTGCCAATTGGGTGGTTAGCATCAAGCTGAAGCTCAAAGTGTAAGCCGTTGTTCTTTAATAGAACGGCAGTCAGCGCGTTTGACTCGCCTTTATAGCCAGCAAATTGCTCAGGGTTTTTCAAACCCACTTGCTCACCTGATTTCAGTGTGGCGGCCAGTACTTGAGCTCCACCTTCGGTGATCAGTGCATATTCTGTTACTTCAGCATGGCTGCCTGAAGTTAGCGGCGCTGTGTCGTCAAGGAACTGACACGCTTTTGCGATAACTTTGTGGCCGCGTTTTGGGTTGTAGGCACCACCGCGCTCACAGCCGTCTTCACTTGAAATGACGTCTGTACCGTAGAATGCGTCATACAGGCTGCCCCAGCGAGCATTAGTTGCATTCAATGAGAAACGTGCATTTTTGATTGGAACAACAAGTTGAGGACCCGGGATCGTTGCAATTTCTGGATCAACATTGCTGGTTTCGATGCTGAAGTCTTCGCCTTCAGGCAATAGGTAGCCAATGTCTTCAAGGAAGGCCTTGTAATCGTCGAAATCAAGCGATGGATTATCGCGGTGCCATTGGTCGATTTTAGCCTGAAGCTCTTCACGTTTTTCTAGTAGCGCTTTATTTTTCGGAGCTAGGTCGGCAATGATAGACTCAAATGAAGCCCAGAAGTCGGCTGCTTCGATATCAGTACCAGGGAGTGCTTGTTCGTTAATGAAGTTGTAAAGGCAGGTTGCAACTTGCAAATTACCTACAGAAACACGATCAGTCATATCTTCCTCATGTCATACTTAAAAAATAATCCCGCGATTGTACGGGAAAAAAGGTTTTTTTTCACCCCTGAATTTTTGTATTGAATGAGCCATGCTGCGAAGGTGCGGTTTGGTGAACAGTCTTCGTGAGAAAAACGGGCTTAGCGGTGCTTGAGTAGGGCGTTGATATCCGCTTGCAAATACTGGCATGAGATTGACTCGAAACCCTCGGGCTGTAAGTGAACGAGACCTTGTTTATGCACACTCAATCCGTAGGTGGTTTCGAGCAAATAACGATAAAGTGAGAGCTGCAGGCTGTATTTAATGTAGTTACAGTCCATTAAATGAGCGCTTGCTGGATGGTTTCCTGTTGCGCCTTGGTAGGACTGCTTGCGGATGGCTTTATTGGTTTTCCAGTCGACAATGATATAGCGATGGGTTTGCATATCAAACGCCAGCAAGTCGATGGTGCCTGCAAGGCCAAGGGGTTCGGAAAAGATCATCAGCTCGGGTTGAATGATATAGCGGGATTTCGGCAGGTATCGAGCTATCCAATTGAGCGCGTATTGCGCTTGTTCGGTTTCAATTTCGGGCGTTGATGCTTCATTCTCGCGAGTATCCGCTGGAGTTTGCAGCGGCGTTTGATCAGCTGTTGCGAGAATGGCGCGCTCAATTTCCTCATGCACTTGTGTTCCAAAATCAGCAGATTGCTGCCAAGTTGCTAAAACTTCATCAACGGTTTGATGTTGATATTTTGGGGTATTCACTAGCTTTTCGGCAGTGGCTTGTTGGTCAAACTTAGGAAAGAATTGGCCAATAAATGTGGTACAGCTTTGCAGCGTTTTGTTGGGCTGATTAGTTAAGCGATAGGTATGTGTTTCAGGTTCAAGTGTAATGGCCGTTGGATCAAACGCTGAAAAGGGCATCATTAAGGAATCGGCTGAGTGACAGTGGCGCGAAGCAATGAATTTTATTCGCTACTAAGCGAGTCGTTTTGCGCAACCAGTACGGGTTCAAGCTGATTCATCGCATCCGCCCAGTCTTGTATAAGCTCGATTCGGAAGTTGCGCGCAACAGGCTCATTCACGAACAGGGCGAAAGGCACCAGTTCACCACGGTGCTTGATATAACCCGCCAAGGTTTGAACACCTGAAAGTGTGCCTGTTTTGGCGCAAACATCGCCATAGCAATTAAGAAGGTCGGCATAGGGCTTGAAGCGTTCGAGTAGGCTAACCATCTCGTTGGCCGTGAAGCGGTTTTTACGTGAGAGTCCTGCGCCATCAACAATGCGGCCTTTTTTCCAGCCGAGGTTTTCTTGTACTTTTTGCTGAAAGTGAAGGCGAGAAAGCGGGGTGCTAGCGAGTTGTTTAGCGCCGAGTAATAAAAACAGCTGATTGGCGATAAAGTTATTGGAGTATTTGAGCATGCCACGCACTTGTTCTTCGAGTGGGTGCGAGTTTTCATGTTGGTAAACCAGTTGACTATTTTGGCCGCAGCTGCCGTGATGGATCGAGTTTTTGATCTTCACGCCTGATGATTGCAAGAAGCTCATCATGATCTCGGCAAATTGTTGCTCGCCATTTTCTGTGCTTTGTACGTTGATACGATGACTGCCTCGGTTGATTTTTTCGCTAAGGCTTCGAGCAAGCTCGGTTAAAGGAGTTTGCTCTTCAGCGCTGATGACGCTTTGGCTGGTTTTTTTCAACGAAACCGTATTGAAGTTAGCCGCTAGGGCACTAAGTGGCGCATCATACGGGTTGAGAGTTTGGGTGCGACCATCAACGGTAATGTCTTGACCAAAAAAGCTGGTATCCAGCGTGAGGCCGGCTAGTTCAGGCAATTCACGAAAAGAAATATTGAGCGCGGCGGTGAGAAGTTCGCTGGATGTTAAAAACGGGTCGCCAGAACCTTTGACGCAAAGCGTGTTTTTGTCGGTGAGGTAAAAGTCAGTCGTGAAATGGTGGTCTCGACCCCAGGTTTCAAGCGCTTCATAGGCCATGAGTACTTTCATGGTTGAGGCAGGAACCATTGGTGTGTCGGCTTTGTAGCTGAAATAAACTTGCTGTTTGCCGCCGATGAGTAAGGCAGCATTGTCCAATGTCATAAAACGATCTTGGACATTGGCGGGTGTTTCAGCCATTGTCGGGGGGGTTAACATCATGGTGCCCAAAATAGATAAAACCGTGAAATTAGCTGCTGTATAAAGTTTAAGCCACATCGCGTATTGCCCTTAAGATCATGTGAATTAGTATAAAGTAATTCTATTTGGCTGAAAAATAAAAACTTTATTGATTTTGTAAATAAAGTTTTTCTTTCGTTTTCCATCCTCACTGACACTTTTTTGACATAAAGTTCGATTTACTAAACATTTAGCAGTCATGAATAAACTCGTTTGGTTACGAAATGATCTGCGT
>JAXHSS010000067.1:0-9477 GCA_034190675.1 Pseudomonadota bacterium | reverse complement strand
ATTTCTTGGATTTCATTCCAGCCGAGTCGTACATCTGTTTTGATCGTGGCGCTTCCATTGGCGGGCAGGTTAGGCAGGTCGGTGCTGCTGGCGCTTAGAATGGATTTGCCGTTAACGGCGAGTGCGAGATCCAGTGTTTCGGGGTCGATGCCGATAAAATTAGGGTTGAACACATCCAGTTCAACGGTGAGCTCGCCGGTGGTGAGCGTGTTAATATTGGGGTAGATGCGCACGGACTGGATTTCGGGCTGGCTAAACTGGGAAATAATGCTTTGACAGCCGCTGAGCATCAGGCTGAATAGGACAATAAGGCCAAGTGATAAACGGGTGTGGGTCATAGGTTGGTTGTGCGCGTTGTTGGATGGGTTTTTACTGTAGCATTATTTGCTTTTGTCTGTCATGCGCTCTGATACGCCAAGCAACGAGAGTTAAACAATCGGGCGGGTTGTTTTAGCGCTCGCCGCGTTTGATTTGGCGAAACAAGAAGCGCGCAGGATGCAGCGCTCGTGCGATGTCTTTTTCAACGGGCAGGGGTAATCCGAGCAGGCTTGCGGCAAGAATATGGGCATTTAATAAGCAGGTGGTTATGCCTCTGGAGCCCAGCGCGAGGTGACAGTGCAGGCCTTTTAGTGGCTGGTTGTCAGGGTATTGCCGTTTCAGCTGGCCTTTACCAATGGGGCTATACTGCTGTTGGAAATAATCGATGCTTGGCAAAGCGCCGACCAGCGGCAAATAGTCTCGGGTATTGCAACGAAAACCGACCTGTGCTTTTAGGCTAGGTAGCAGGCTTGCATATGATTTTTCGGCGGTTTGTTTTGCCGCGTCAGTTAATGCATCAACAAAGCCAAGGCGCTGTAAAAATGGGTGGTCTTGGGGTAGAAGCTCGCAGAGTTTTTGCAGGTTGTCGATGTGGTCGCTGCTTTTTGGCTGGTCGTCATGATCATCGATATTAAAGCTGGCTCCAAATACGATGCCGTCCTGAATTGCAGGGGTGGCATAGCCCTTACCGCATAGGCTTTGTTTAAGCGCTTCACCTAGCTGGTCTTCAGGCAGGATGCTGAGCTGGCCACGAATCAACTGAAAATCATAGCTTTCTGCATCGCTCATATTGCCAAGAAGAGCATTGGCGCTTGCGGCATTGGCAAGGATGACATCATCAAACTCAAAACCTCGGCCACTGGAGGTATCAAGCTGCCAGCGCTCGTTCTGCAAGGACAAGCCGCTGACCTCAGTGCTCAAGTGTAACGCGAGTGATGATGTTTGCTGCTGGCAAAGCGTTTGGCTTTGATCAATCAACGCCTGACACAGCTGTGGTGGCGAAAGATGCCCCGCCTGCGGTAGCCACAAAGCGCCTTTTGCTTGGTGTCCAAATGTTGAGCGCAAAGCTTTCGCATCCAGCCAATGAGCTAAATGCGAGGGGTAGAGCTGGCTGTCGATAGCACGTTGGTAAGCGCTTGCTTGCTTGTCGGTATCGGCTATATAAAGCACGCCTGAGGCGGACCAATCAGGCAGGATCTTTGGTAAGTGTGCCAAAGCGAATTGATAGGCTTGCCAGTAATACCATGTTTGTGGTGTGCTTTGATGGCTTAGGTTGGTATGCAATACGCCAGCTTTATTTTTCGAGGTGCCTGCAGCGAGTTGGCTTTGGCGATCAAAAAGGTGAATATCAAGAGCTTGGCTACTTGATCGAGTGAGCGCATAGGCGCTGCTGCAGCCGGCAAGTCCTGCGCCGATAATGGCGATGCGGCGCGCTTTTGTGACAGGCTGTTTATTTTCGAGAAAAGAATCGCTTATGCCTGACTGAGGTTTATCACTAAACCAAGGCTGTTCTTGAGTGTTTTTGAGCAAGGACTTTTGCTGTGTGTAAGTGCCAACTAACCGTTCGCGCTTTTGGCCAAAGCCTTTGGTTTTTTGCATAGTGAAGCCTTGAGCCGCTAGGCCTCGGCGAACAAACCCAGCGGCGGTGAAGGTGGCCACAGTGCTACCCGGCTGGCTTAATGCGGCCATGGCGGAAAAAACAGCATCCTGCCACATGGCTTGGTTTTTTGCAGGGGAAAAGCCATCAAGAAACCAAGCATGAACAGCCGGAGCGCTAAATTGAGCAAGGCCTAAGGTAATGTCGCCATAAAACAGTTTAAGCTCGATTTGCGGGTGTAATTGTCGGCTATGCAGGCCAGGTGAGAAGGGCGGGTACTGCTCAACCAAGGCGGCAATAGGCGCTTTAAGCTCTGGGAAATGAGTTTGACCCTGAGCGATAACTGAGGCAGGAAGTGGATGTTTTTCAACACTGAAGAACGTCAGTTTGGCGGTTTTGGGCGCATAGCGTAAAAAGCAGCGCCAAACCTGCAAGAAATTCAGCCCGGTACCAAAGCCCGTTTCACCAATAACAAAGTGGCCATGCTCGGGCAGTTGAGCAAAACGCTCGGGCAGTTGGTTGCCCTGTACAAAGACATAGTCGGACTCCTCAAGACCATGCTCAGGGTGATAATAAATATCCTCAAACTCAGTAGAAAAGGGCGATTGTAAGTGCTGACTGACCTTGGCGGGTTTGATCGCTTGATAGTCGCGAATGCTCATGAACCAAAAACCTTATGCAATGCAGTGGATGAAAGCATGTGCTTTAGTCTTAAGCGCTCAAATTATTCGGGCAAAATGCCTCGCCAAAAGCATTATTAATTTGCTCTTGTAAACTGGCAACGAAGGCAGCGTCGAGCGGCTCGCCTGCAGCTGATCCCCAAATGGGTTTTGGCCATGCGGCATCTTGCGTAAAGCGCGCTACGTGGTGGATATGCAGTTGTGGAACCATATTACCCAAGGCGGCTATATTGAGTTTATCGGGATTATAGTTTTGTTCGATAAACTGGCTGAGCTTCATTGAGGTTTGAAAAACTTGGGTTTGATGATCGTGCGAAAGGTGGTGCCATTCACGAAGATCAGCAAAGCGCGGCACCAAGATAAACCACGGATAAGCATCGCCATTGAAGCGCAAAAGGTCGCATTGACCCAGTTGGCCGAGCACGAAGCAGTCAGCGGCAAGTTGAGGATGTAGGGAATAATCTGTAGCCATGGTCATTCTCTGGGTATAATTCGGGTTGAAAAAAATTGTAGTTTATCACAGTGATTCGAACAGGTTGTCAATGAAAATGCAGGCGGCGCCGTTATTCGGCTTATTAGCAACGTTGTATCTTGCTCAGGGTTTGCCTGCTGGACTAACGGCTCATGCCTTGCCGACTTTGCTGCGTGAGCAAGATGTTGCGCTTTCTCTGGTAACGCTCAGTAATTTATTGGCTTTGCCTTGGCTGTTTAAGTTTTTGTGGGCGCCGTTTTTAGACCAGCGTCGCTATCGTTTGGCGTGGCTGTTGGGCATTCAGGCGCTGGCGTTTGCGGTGTTTTTGTTACTGGCTTTGTTTAGCCTGCCCGAGTGGTTATCGCAGCAGGCGCAGGGTTTTATTATCTTGCTGATTAGCGTGAATTTTTTGATGTCCTGCCATGATGTACTGACCGATGGCAGCGCCGTTCGGCTGTTATCTGACCGTCAAAAAGGCGTAGGCAATACGTTTCAAGTGGCGGGATATAAGGTCGGTATGATCATTGGCGGTAGTGGCTTACTTTATGGAGTGGGTGCATTGGGCTGGTCATCCGCGGTGATTTGGATCAGCGCTCTGGGTCTGATGCTCTGGCTTGTGACTGTATTATTGTCGCGGCCCTTTTATATTGCGATGAATGCTGCCAGTCCTGCGCAAACACCCGCCAAGGGAAGTAACAGCGGGATGTGGCAGAGCTGGCGAGGCTTTTTTGCTCAGCCGAACATGCTGTGGTGGGTCGCTATTGTGCTGACATTTAAATTAGGCGACTCCTTGGTTTCTGGTTTGGTGCGGCCTTATTGGGTTGATCAGGGCCTGACCTTGGCCTGGATCGGCCAAGTTGGAGCAATAGGTGTATTGGCTAGCCTGCTCGGTGCACTACTTGGTGGCTTGCTGTATCGGGCATGGGGTAATTATCGGTCTTTGGTGCTTGCTGGTAGTGCTCAGGCGCTGTGTTTACTAGGCTATGGTTTTGGGGCTGTCGGGTTGAATGCCGAGGAGCATGAGACTTTATTAGCGCTGGTGTTTTTGTTGGAGCAGGTTGCAGATGGTGCATCCACTGTGGTGTTGTTTGCCGCTATGATGAAGGCGTGTCGAATTGAATACGCTGGGGTGGATTACACGCTTCAGGCCTGTTTGTTTTTGTGGCTCACGGGTGTGCTGAAAGTCATTAGCGGTAAGCTGGCGCAAACATTGGGTTATCCGATGATTTTCGTCATCAGTGCGAGTTTATTTCTACTTACGTTATGGCTTTTGGTAAAATGGAAGCAGCGCGGCGAGTTTTTACCGCCGACAACGCAAGAACACAGCAGTTAACGATGGCCAGCGCGCAACTTATGAGGACGTTTTAAATGACCGATTCCACTTCAGCACAGCATGATGAGCTCACGGTATTGGATGCTACCGGTTTGCTCTGTCCGGAGCCTGTGATGTTATTGCATAAAACCATCAATACCCTGCCAGCAAAAAGCCGTATTCGCATGATTGCGACAGACCCTTCATCAGAGCGCGATGTAGCAAAGTTTTGTCACTTTTTAGGCCATGAGCTGATTTCGTTTGAAAAAACAGCCGATGAGTATTTTGAGTTTATGATTCAAAAATTATGAGCTCGGCGCATTTTTGGCCGCTGACACTCGGGAAAGCTTGGCTAACAAAAGCCCTAGCTCGAAGAGCAGCCACATAGGAATTGCCAGCATAAACTGAGACAGCAGGTCAGGTGGCGTGAGCAGCATGCCGGCAACAAAGGCGCCGACAAAAATATAAGGTCGAGCTTTGCCGAGCTTTTCTACGCTGGCTAACCCTGAAGCAACGAGTAAAAACGTGGCAACAGGCACTTCAAAAATTAGCCCAAAGGCGAAAAATAGTTTGATCACGAAACTAAAGTATTGCTGAATATCCGTCATTACCTGCACTCCTTCAGGCGCTACAGAAGTGAAAAACGCAAAAATAACGGGAAAAACCAGAAAATAGGCAAAAGCGATGCCAGCATAAAACAGCAGGATTGAGCTGAGCAGTAGCGGTATAGCAAATCGCTTTTCATTGAGGTACAAGCCCGGTGAGATAAATGCCCACAGCTGATGCAGCAAATAGGGCACGGAGAGAAAAACAGCCGCAACAATGGTCAACTTTAAAGGAGTCAAAAAAGGTGAGGCCACTTCGGTTGCAATCATTTGACTACCTGCTGGCAGCGTTGCCATAAGTGGCTGGGCTAGCAAGTGGTAGATTTCACTGGAAAAATAAAACAGACCGAGAAAACAGCTAATAATTACGATCACGGATCTCAGTGTTCGCTGTCGCAGCTCGACTAAATGAGCAATAATCGGTTGTTGAGCTAGCTCGGACTCTTGGTCATTAACGGCAAGAAGTGATGATGACTCAGTGGCTGTTGCTTGGCTTGTCGCAGGTGGAAGGCTTTTTTTGTTTTTATTGGGCAGAGTCATTGGCCTTTTCCTGAATGGGTTTCGCAGCAGGCTCATGTGATTTAAGAGGCTTGCTCAGTGACTTGACTTGGCTTTTAATGCTGGCAACTTCTGACTCAAGCTCTTTTACCGCCTCAGGTTTTAGCGAGTTGCGCAGGTCGGTTTGATGCTTGAGCCCCTGAATATCCTCGTTAAGTGAGGCGGTGTTCTTTTTCAAGGCTTGTTTTAGCTGTTCAATTTCCAGTTCGCGGTCAATATCTTGCTGGAGGTTTGATAGCATTTGTTTGGCTTTTCCTATTGTGCGCCCGACCGATCGAACGGCAACAGGCATGCGCTGTGGGCCAAGCACCACTAAGCCTAAAACACCAATAACGAGCAATTCTAAAAAGCCTAAATCAAACATGGTTTATTTTTACTTTCGCAGTAAATTTCAATATTAGTTAGAAGATGACGCGTTAACGTTAGCTTGCTCTGACTCGATGACCGTGCCCGAAGTGGTATTGCGCTTTTGCGGGATTTCTGCGGATGAATCTTGTTGCTGATCTTCCTTCATGGCTTTTTTAAAGCCTTTGATGGAGCTGCCAAGATCGCCGCCAAGGTTTTTAAGGCGCTTGCCACCGAATAGCAAAATGACGATTGCTAAAATGATCAATAATTCCCATGGACTTAATCCAAACATAGTGCTCCCCAAAAAACATTAATTTTTCAATCTGATTAAAAACTGTGTCGCTCGAAACGAACGATTAAGTTGAAGATGCTACTCGCTATTTATGACAGAAATATGACAAAGGAAAATAAAAACGCGTTTAGATTCAATAATTTGGAAGATTTTAGTGAATGATAATATCTATCATTTGCGTTTTTTAGAAATGTCAAGAAATATTTGTGTTTTTCATTATTTTGTCATATTTGCGCCTTAGTGTTCTTTTTTTGTGAGTGAACAATTTAAGTTCAATTTTTATTTTGAAATTTACTGGGAGTTAATATGAGTAAGGCAACCTTTAACCCGACCAAGTTTAATCAAAGCGGCAATACGCCATTTGCTTCGATTTTAGAAAAACGAATTTCTCGCCGTGATGTTATGGTGCGCGGCGGCTCAGGTATGGCTGCATTGGGTTTGATGGGCTCTTTCGGTCTAACCGGCTGTAGCGGAGACAATAACAATGGTGAAACGCAGTCTTTTGCCGAAGCGCTAAATTTTAGCCCGATTCCAGGCTCTAAGACAGACGCTGTAGCTGTAGCTGATGGATATACCGCTCAGGTGTTGGCACCTTGGGGCACGCCGCTGAATCGTATGGCAAATGAATGGCAGGATGACGGGTCAAATACGTCCATTGATCAAGAAAACGCAGTCGGTATGCACCATGACGGTATGCACTTTTTCCCTATTGAAGGCAGCTCGACAGATGGCTTGTTAGTGATGAATCACGAGTATATTGACCGTTTGGCGCTTCACTCAGATGCTGAAATTTCAGCTAATGGTACTACATCACGTACCGATACGCCGATCAGTGCAGAATATGTTCGTAAGCAAATCAATGCGCACGGTGTGTCAGTTGTTCGCGTTAAATTAGAAGGTGACCAGTGGGTAGTGGTTGAAGGTGATGAGCAC
Organism: Pseudomonadota bacterium; assembly: GCA_034190675.1. GTDB lineage: Bacteria > Pseudomonadota > Gammaproteobacteria > Pseudomonadales > JAXHSS01 > JAXHSS01. The sequence goes on along the minus strand of JAXHSS010000067.1, from coordinate 2,362 downwards.
AACCGTCGTTTCACAGGTGCATCTGAAATGGATTTATCAGGTCCATTATCGGGTTCTGCTGTAACTCCATATTCTTTGGATGGTACGAAAGCACGTGGTACTTTAAATAACTGTGGTAACGGTTATACACCATGGGGTACTTACTTAACTTGTGAAGAGAACTGGCCTGGTTACTTCTATGTTGAAGATGGTAAGGCGTCTGATGACCAAGCTCGAATTGGCTTGAGTTCAGGTGCTTGGTACAACTGGTATGTAATGGCTGGTGATGCAACGGAAGTTAATGGTGAGTTCACGCGCTTTAATGTGACTCCAACAGGTGCAAGCGAAACAGAAGATTACCGTAACGAAGCTAACGGCCATGGTTATATTGTTGAAATTGACCCTTATAATCCGAATTCAACCCCAGTTAAGCGCACGGCGATGGGGCGTTTCCGTCATGAAGGTGTTGCTTTTGGTAAGCTGGTAGAAGGCCAGCCTATTTCTTTTTATTCTGGTCACGATGCGCGCTTTGAATATATCTACAAGTTTGTTTCAGATGCGCTATGGGATCCAGCAGACGCGAATTCATCTGATCGCTTAGCGACAGGTGCTAAGTATATGGATGAAGGTACATTATACGTAGCTCGTTTTGACGTTGAAGGTAATGGCGCGTGGTTGCCATTGACAATGGACAGCCCAACTCTTGATGGCCAAACGTTAGGTGATCATTTCGACTCATTAGCGGCAATTATCTTAAACACAGCAGGTGCGGCTGATTTTGTTGGCGCTACGCCAATGGATCGTCCAGAGTGGACAGCTGTTGATCCCGTAACAGGCACTGTATATCTAACATTGACTAACAACACTAGACGTACTGAAGAGACAAACGCGGCTAATCCACGTCTGGATAATGCTTTTGGTCATATTGTTCGTTGGGATGACGACGAAGAAGGCGATACATTCGTTTGGGATATTTTTGTCTTTGGTTCTGCCGAAAAAGAAGTAGTGAAAGACGAAGAAGGCAATATCACTGGGTTTGGTGCTGCTATTGATGCAGACGTAAACCGTTCTGGCCTTACTGACATGACTCAATTTGCTAGTCCAGATGGCCTAGTGTTTGACCCGCGTGGCATTATGTGGATTCAGACTGATAACGGTGCTGAAGAGGTTGCAGCATATACAAACGATCAAATGATTGCGGTCATCCCGTCTCAGTTAAAAACTGAAGGTGATGACTATGAAACGATCACTGCAGAGAATCAAGCCGAGCTAAAACGTTTCTTTGTTGGCCCAAATGGCTGCGAGGTAACAGGCTTAGCGTATACGCCTGATTACACGTCATTCTTTGTTAATATCCAACACCCAGGTAACTGGCCGTACAGTTCGGACGCGGCGCAAGAGACTCCAGATGGTGTTTCGGTTCGTCCTCGTTCTACTACAGTTGTTATCCGTAAAGTCGATGGCGGCACGATTGGTGCATAAACCCCTTATGCACAAAGCGTGATCTGAGCTTTCAGCTTCACGTTGTTTTGGCCGGCAAGCCTCGCTTGTCGGCTTTTTTTTAATAAAAGTGACTATCGCGTATTCCCCGTAAGTATCGGTAAGGGCTGAGATACATAAATGTATCCCGAGACTTGGCAATTAGCGTATTCTATGAGCTAATCAAATGATGGTTAAAGGCGCAGTCATAAACCGATGCACGCCGATATCATGCAGGTCGATAAAAATGGTGGATAATTGAGGGGGCAGAGCGAATGAAATCACAAGCGTATGGCGTGATGATATTGGGTGTAGCCTGTGTGTTGACAGGTTGCAGTGAGTCGCAGCATCCAGCTGATAATGTGAGCAAGAAGAGCATTGAGTGTCTCGAGCCTGAACAAGCCAAAAAAGGTTTGGCTGCGATGTACACGACAGAGCGTAGGTTCTTGAGCCATGATCAGGGCCAAGAGGCGCTAAGCAGTGATGAGAGCTTCCCTGTCAATCTCTTAAGAAATGCCGTGTTTTCGGTGCATGAGCTTCCGATGCAGGCGGTCACCAAGGTGTGGAAGCGTGAGCCTGAAGAGCGCGTGTCACATATTTTTGCCTATGATGATCGACAATATGGCGTGATTTACCAAACGGTCAATGCAGATTCTGGGCTGAAAGGCCAAGAGTGGAGTGAGGTGCAAAACCTGCTTCCGATGGATGCTATATTGGCGCAACTTTCTCTCGAGCAAACCACAGAGTTGGCGGGGTGTTATACCTTACAGACCTACCAAGGGCAGATAAAAGGTGCGCAGGTGACGGTGAGCTGGCTGGCTGAGCTTGATTTGCTGTATTACTACAATGAGTCGCATCATGAGAGCAGCGCTCATGATCATCATCCAAATGAGTATGAAACCAC
>JAXHSS010000066.1:3890-9683 GCA_034190675.1 Pseudomonadota bacterium | reverse complement strand
ATTTTGAAGGCCAGCGATTGGACTATATCGTAACGGGCTACGGCACAGGTGGAACGATGACCGGCCTTGGACGCCTGATCAAAAAAATGCGCCCTGAGGTGAAGATTATTCTGTCTGAGCCAGAAAACGCTCAATTGGTCGGTAGTGGAATTGAGCAACAGCGTGATGAACATAATCGACCAGCCGTCAGCCATAGCGCGTTTGAGTCGCATCCGATTCAAGGCTGGACACCTGATTTTATTCCGCATGTGCTCCAAGAGGGCTTAGACGCAGGATATTTTGATGCACTGATGCCTGTTAAAGGCACTGAAGGAATTGAATGGGCGCAAAAGCTAGCTAGCCAAGAGGGGATTTTGACAGGTATTTCTGGTGGCTCAACGTTTGCTATTTCGCAGAAATTAGCCGAAGAGGCTGAAGATGGCGCTGTGATTTTATGTATGTTGCCAGATACAGGTGAGCGCTATCTCAGCACACCATTGTTTGAAAGCATTGATGCAGACATGGATGATGAAGAGCTGGAAATTTCCCGCTCAACGCCCGGCTATCAAATGTAATGCAATAAGCTTGTACTGGCACTACCTAGATAGTGCCAGCAACAGCTGAAGCTTGATAAGTATTGACTTAAGCACGATTCATAAAACGTTAATAGCCAAACGTCAGGGGTTTTTCTTGAAGGATGAGGAGCGTTTTGTTGGCTTGTGTTAGCGGCGTCTTTTGCCTAAGATACGGCACTTATTTTTCAATCCATTTAATGCTTTCTAGAGGTTTCTATGTCACGTCGCCTTATTTCTAGCGGTTCAGAATTTGAGCAAAAAATTGGCTATTCACGCGCTGTAGTGGACGGCGATTATGTTTTTGTTTCAGGCACTACGGGCTATGACTACAGCACGATGACGATCAGCGATGATGTTGCTGAACAGGCTAATCAGTGCTTTAAGAATATTTCAGCCGTTCTGGAAGAAGCAGGTAGCTCAGTGAGCAATATTGTCAGAATTACGTATATTTTGCCTAATCGTGAAGATTTCGAGCCATGCTGGCCTGTTTTAAGTGAGTGGGTGGGTGATGTTCGCTCAGCAATTACGATGTTTGAATCACGTTTGATGACGGATGAAATGAAGATCGAAGTTCAGGTTACAGCGCGCTTGTCTTAACCTATCACGACTGAATTCGATTCTCCTCTGATCCTAACGACCCCTGACTTAATAACATTGAAGAGCCATTTATGAGTACCAACCAGCTGCAACGAGAAATCAAAAAACGTCGTACGTTTGCGATTATTTCTCACCCAGATGCGGGTAAGACCACCATGACAGAGAAACTGTTGCTCTGGGGTAAGCAAATACAAAAGGCTGGAACGGTGAAAGGTCGAGGCTCTGACCGACATGCGACATCCGACTGGATGGAAATGGAGAAGGAGCGGGGAATCTCGGTTACTACCTCGGTGATGCAGTTTCCTTATCGAGATCATATCGTCAATCTTTTGGATACTCCCGGCCACGCTGACTTTTCGGAAGATACCTATCGAACGCTAACTGCTGTTGACTGCGCATTGATGGTGATTGATGGTTCAAAAGGTGTGGAAGAACGTACCATTAAATTGATGGAGGTTTGTCGTCTGCGTAATACGCCCATCATTACTTTCATCAATAAATTAGACCGAGATATTCGCGATCCGATTGAGGTGATAGATGAGGTCGAGAGCGTTTTAAATATTGCCTGTGCGCCGATTAATTGGCCGATCGGAATGGGTAAGCTATTCAAAGGCGTTTATCATATGGATAAGGATGAGACGACGCTTTATCAGTCAGGTCATGGCCATGAGATTATTGATCGTGACGTTGTTAAAGGGTTGGATAATCCAGAATTGGACGCTAAAACTGATGGGCTGTCTGAAGACTTGCGTGATGAGCTTGAGCTGGTTCAGGGGGCGAGTCACCCATTTGAACTTGGGGCGTTTTTGAACGGTGAATTAACACCGGTTTTCTTTGGTACGGCTTTAGGTAATTTTGGTGTCGATCAAATGCTTGATGGCTTGGTTGATTGGGCTCCGGCACCTAATCATCGCCCAGCTCAGGAACGTGATGTCGAGGCTGGCGAAGAAAAGACAACGGGCTTTGTGTTCAAGATTCAAGCCAATATGGACCCTCGTCACCGCGACCGTGTTGCGTTTATGCGCATTTGCTCGGGCAAGTATGAAAAAGGCATCAAGCTCAAGCAGGTTCGCACGGGTAAGGATGTGAAAATCAGCGAGGCGTTAACCTTTTTAGCCGGCGAGCGCGAGCATTTAGAAGAAGCTTGGCCAGGCGATATTATCGGTATTCATAACCACGGAACCATACAAATTGGTGACACCTTTACCCAGGGTGAATCACTGAATTTTACGGGAATTCCAAACTTTGCACCTGAGCTGTTCCGTCGAATTGTGTTGAAAGATCCACTCAAATCAAAACAGCTGCATAAAGGCCTAAAAGAGTTGGCCGAAGAGGGTGCAGCGCAGGTCTTCTTTCCTCAAAAGAATAATGACGTTATTGTTGGCGCTGTTGGTGTTCTGCAGTTTGATGTATTGGCGCATCGCTTAAAGCATGAGTACAAGGTTGATGCCGTTTATGATAATACCTCGATAACAACGGCTCGCTGGGTTCATTGTGATGATGCCAAAATGTTTGATGACTTCAAAAACAAGGCGTATGACAATTTAGCCTTGGATCATGGCGACTATTACACGTATCTGGCGCCTTCGCGAGTTAACCTGCAGCTTATGCAGGAGCGTTGGCCCGATGTGGAGTTCAAAGCAACACGCGAGCTATAACCTGCGGGCTAGAGATGGTTTTGGCTTTGTGTGCCCGCCTCGGTCAACTGCTTGGATTAAAGGAGGTAAAAATGCCGTCCTTACCGGTCAGGTCTTGACTGTTTTGTTGGGCCGTCAGGGCTTTATTAAAATCAAATTGTTCAGACATATGTCATTTCCTTTTTTTGTTAATACTACTGAAATGACACAGAATTTCTAACACTCCCTAGCTTACTAGCGCGCTGTACTCTGATAATTTGGCCTTTACTGCATCCAGCTTGAGGCGGTCTAATAGACCTTTACAACCCAGTTAAGAGATAATGACCTTAACAGGAGTGCAAGATGACTAAAAGAAAGAAATATTCAAAAGAGTTCAAGCTGGATGCCATCAGCTTGGTGCTGGAGCAAGGCTACACGCATATTGAAGCAGCCAGGAGTTTGGAAATCAATGCCATTATACTTGGACGCTGGATTAAGGGACATCAAGCCGATGATAACGGCCAGGCGTTTTTAGGCAATGGCAAGCTGAGGCCAGAACAGGAAGAGATCAGACAGCTCAAGGCTCATGGCTTCGTTGACAGCATGAGTAGGAAAGGTGATTGCTGGTACAATGCCGTTGTTGAAAGCTTCTTTGGCAGTCTGAAACAAGAGCGGGTGCAGTGGCGAAATTACCAGACTCGTTAGGAAGCCCAGCAGTATGTGCTGCATTACATATCAATACGGAACAACAAGGATCGGCTTCATTCATATCTGGGATATAAGAGTCCGTCCCAGTATGAGCGTGAAATGATGACGATAAAAAAGCAGCTTAACTGGGTTGTACAGATTTGCTTGAACACGTCATCATGCTGATATAGCGCATGTGAAATTCGCCTTTTTCTTTGATCTCTTGCTCGCTTAGGGCAAACTGGTGCATCATGTCGCCACGAATTTGCATGAGCAGGCTTTCTAGCAGGTGTTCAAAGTCAGGTTGGTTGACGAAAAAGTCGGGCAAATATTCTCTTGAGCGCTGAAGGGCGTAGTCACGGTTTTTACGGACAATAGGCTGCATTGCTTCACGCAAGCTTTCATTAGTTCTTGAGGCTATGAGCAGCTCCAACCACGCATAATGCATTGGTGATTGCATAACGTCGTAAAGGGCTTCCATACTGGTATCCAGCTCAAAGACGCCTTTGTTTTTCAGTGGGGCGATTTTGTTGTGGTAGTCATCAACCATCCAAGTGGAGAGCTTGTCGGCTGTATCAATGATGAGCTCTTGCAATGTCTCGAAATGTCGAAAAATAGCACCCGTCGAGAGGCCTGCTTCAGCCGCAATTTTTTGCGTTGTACAGCCGGAATAGCCCAAGGTAACGAGCTTTTCGATAACAGCTTCATTGAGCTTGTTAATGGTGTTCGCGGTACGTTCAGCTTGAGATAGCGATTGATTCATTGCGGTTAATTTTGCCTTTTCGATTTCGACTTAACAAAAGGTAACAGCATTTGATTATTTTTGATAGTAACTAGTTACTATTTATTGTAATCTGCTACTGTTTGATGACGGGCATAACCCAAAGAAGACTCTTATGAATCAGTATAAAATTATTATTATTGGCAGTGGATTTGGTGGTCAAGCCGCAGCGATTAATCTCTTAAAACGCGGTATTGATGACTTTATTATGCTTGAGCGTCGTAGTTTTATGGGTGGTACATGGTGCCAAAATACCTACCCAGGCGCCGCGGTTGACGTGCAATCTCCGCTTTACTCCATCTCGCATGAGCATTACCCATGGAGCCAAATGTTCGCTGATGGTGCCGAGCTTCAGGAGTACACGAATTACGTCATTGATAAATATAAACTGCGTGAAAAAACAAAAACGCAGACCAATGTTGAATCCGTGCGTTGGGACGAAGAGCAAAAGCGCTGGGTCATTCAAACATCGCAGGGCGAGTTTGTCGGTCAGTTTGTTGTTAATGCATCGGGCCCATTAAGCACACCCGTTATCCCAAACTTTAAAGGCAAAGACAGTTTTAAGGGCATTTCATTCCATACCAACGACTGGCAGCATGAAGTTGACCTAACGGGCAAGCGTGTTGCTATTATTGGCAGCGGTGCTAGCGCCGCACAAATTATTCCTGAAATTGCTTCAAAAGTCAGTTCTCTAGCGGTATTTCAGCGTAGCCCACACTGGGTGATGCCACGTCATGACATGAAGTTTAAGCCGTGGCAGCAAAAGCTACTAGGCAAGCGCTGGGTACATAACTTGATTCGCTATGGCATCTATTGGGGCTTGGAAACACGTATTATCGGGTTTAAATATTCTGAAAAAATGCTCAAATTAGCTGCTCAGAATAAAGCGTTAAAGCATATCAAAAAGCAGATAAAATACCCCGAGCTTCGTCAAAAACTCACGCCAGATTACACCATTGGGTGTAAACGCATTATTTTGTCGAACACACTGTATCCGGCACTTTGTCGCGATAATGTCACTTTGTATGATAAAACCCAAGGCATTCAAGAGATCAACGAAACCGGTATCGTGACGCAAACAGGCGAGCAGGTGGATCTTGATATTATCATCTATTCAACGGGTTATGATGCCACTGATGGCGTTATTTCATACCCTGTGTATGGCAAGTCAGGTGAATCACTGGGTGATTACTGGGAGTATTATCCGCGCGCTTATCTTGGCACAGTCATGCCGGACTATCCGAATTTGTTTATTGTTACAGGCCCGAATACCGGCATTGGCCACACCTCAGCTATTTTCGTTATCGAAGCGCAAATGCACTACATTATGCAAAGCATTGAGACTGTGCTGAACCAAGATGCGCAGTCGATCGAAGTGAAGGCCGAGGCCGAGACGGAGTATACCGACTGGGTGCATGAAGAAATGAAAAAAACCGTTTGGCATCAAGGTGGTTGCTCTAGCTGGTATCAGAGTAAATCCGGCAAGGTTATTGCGATGTTCCCAGGTTTCTCATTCACTTACCTGCGTTGGGCGAAAGACTTTAAACCACAGCATCAC
>JAXHSS010000066.1:0-3790 GCA_034190675.1 Pseudomonadota bacterium | reverse complement strand
TGCAGGTCGTTGTGTTTAAGTGGTTACGCTGGTTTTAGCCCAGCGCAACGCAGAAGTTAACCCTGTAAACGCAGTGAAATGACAGGCACTTAATCGCTGATCAGCGCTTTCGTGCCAGTTTGCTCTTTAGTAACGTGCGTTTTTTGTTTTGAAGCACTCGCAAATAGGTGCGCGGCTTTTTAGGCGAGTGATCAATAAAGCGTTGAAGCTCATCGTCTGTTAGCACAAAGCCCGCACCGTGGGCAGAGTAATAGGTTTTTGCTCCCAGTTGCTGAATTTGCGTCAGTGAAGCCTTGTATTTATTTGGATGAAAAATAGGGAAGGGGGCCAGCAACTTACCCTTGATCTTTAAGATGACATCCGCAACATACACCTGCTGAGTTTCTTGGTGAAACAGCGAAACATCGCCAGAAGTGTGGCCCGGTGTAAACAGCGCCTGCCAGTCGTCAAAGCCCGGCAAGGTTTGAGCATCACTCAAGACATAATCTGGCTTGAGCTTGCGAGAATAGTAAAGCCAGCGTTTAGGCTTGTTCATCGCAGAGGCAACATAATAAGCCAGCAAAATGTCTACTCGATGAATCAGCCAGCCCTGAAAGCCTGCATACCACTGGGTGGTTTTTTCTGATGAGGCGATCTTGCAGCCCGTGATTTTACGCAGCTTGTGCGCCGCGCCCGCATGATCAGGGTGCATATGCGTAACGACAACTAACTTAAGGTCGCTCATTGAGCGATTTAATTGTTGTTCCACATATTGCGTAATGGTTGGAATATCCGCGCGACAACAGCCATCAAGCAATAACAGTTTGTCGGGATATTCAGCAAGGTAGATGGACTGTATGTGACCATCGAAAACATGTAATTTCATCGTTTTATTGTTTTTATTGTCCGAAATTTCATCTGAACTTAACATTAATAGTTTATCGTAAAGTCTTTGTTCGGCATTCTCAACATTATACCGTGAATTCGTTGCCATTTTGATAATGAACAGGTAACACTTTTGGCGGTAAACAACGCGAATCTTGATGGTTTGTGCACTCAGTCAGAGAAAACCGCAACCAGAAACTCATAAAATTAACCCTGCCATTTAATCCGCAGAAAAGATTAAGTAATGGCGAACAACACAACCCGGAGTGTATATGAAGTCCTACGACAACCCTGAAAATTTAAGCCAATGTCCCTTTCGCGGCACCCGCGTCGGTGGTGCACTTGGCTCTGGCCCGCAGATCGATGACTGGTGGCCGAATCGTTTAAAAGTCGAGCTGCTTCATCAAAACCCAGCCGAGGCAAACCCATTACACGATGTTGACTACAAAGCCGCATTCAATGCGATTAATTACGATCAACTCAAGGCCGACATCAAGGCCATGTTGACTGAATCCAAGGCATGGTGGCCCGCAGATTATGGCAATTACGGCCCGCAAATGGTGCGTATGGCTTGGCACTCAGCGGGAACCTATCGCATTGCTGATGGACGAGGTGGCGCAGCCGAGGCGATGCAACGCTTTGCGCCTATTAACTCTTGGTGGGATAACGGCAACATTGATAAATCTCGCCGTCTCATTTGGCCGATTAAGCAAAAATATGGTGCGGCAATTTCATGGGCCGATTTGATCATTCTTACGGGTAACTGCGCGCTAGAAATTATGGGCTTCAAAACATTTGGTTTTGGTGCGGGACGAATTGATGCCTGGGAGCCAGATCGCGGCACATACTGGGGCAGTGAGTTCTGGGATGGTAAGCGTGTGGGTGAGGTGCAAACACAAAAAGATAGCTCAGCCTCGAAGTGCCCTGTTGATCACGGCTCAGAAAAATACGCGGGTCATCCAGGTGAAATGGTCACCCGCACTCAGCGCTGGGAAGGTGAGCCAGGTGATGAGTATTATGACCTTGAAAACCCGCTGGCAGCAACGAATCAGGCACTGATCTACGTTGACCCAGAGGGGCCTAATGGCAACGGAAAACCATTAGATTCAGCCTTGGATATCCGAGAAACCTTCGCGCGCATGGCGATGGACGATGAAGAAACGGTCGCGTTAATTGCAGGTGGTCACGCTTTTGGTAAAAGCCACGGCATGGTGTCAGCCGAAGAAGTCGGACCTGCGCCAGAAGGCGCACCAATTCAGGCTATGGGTCTCGGTTGGCAAAACCCTGAAGGCACAGGTTTCGCTCAATACACAATGACCAACGGCATTGAAGGTTCGTGGACGCCAAACCCAATTCAGTGGGATAACGATTATCTGAAAAACCTTTTTACCTACGACTGGGAGCAAACAAAAAGCCCAGCTGGCGCCGTTCAGTGGAAACCGAAAACCTCAGGTGCGCCAAAAACACCCGATGCGCATGAAGAAGGCAAAATGAACGAGCTAATGATGATGACATCAGACTTAGCCCTTAAAGAAGACCCGATCTACCGCGAGATCTGCCTTAAGTTTATTGATGACTTTGACTATTTCTCTGATGTCTTTGCGCGTGCATGGTATAAGCTGACTCACCGTGATATGGGTCCGAAAGTTCGTTATTTAGGGCCAGAAGTTGCCGAGGAAGAGCTGGCGTGGCAAGACCCGATTCCAGCTTGCGACCATGAGTTGATTAACGATCAGGACATCGCCGGGCTAAAAGCTGAAATTTTGAGTGGCGAGATACCAGCTACGGCCTTCATTTCTGCTGCCTGGGCTTCGGCATCGAATTATCGCCACACGGACAAACGCGGTGGAGCTAATGGCGCTCGCGTTCGTCTAGATCCTCAAATTAACTGGGCCGTAAACCGCCCAGATGAGCTCAAAAACGTGTTGGCCGAGCTAGAGTCCGTGCAATCAGCCTTCAATGCTAAGCAAAGTGGCAATAAGCGTGTCTCCTTGGCTGATTTAATCATACTGGCGGGTGCTGCTGCGCTAGAGCAGGCGGCTCAAGCATCAGGCGTTGATGCTCAGGTGCCTTTTGCACCGGGTCGCATGGATGCCGCGCAGAAACAAACCGACATCGAAAGCTTCGAATGGCTGAAGCCAGTTTCAGATGGTTTCAGAAACTATCATGACGATAGCGTGGGTTACCATGTTCATGCGGAGCAAATCTTCCTCGACCGAGCGCATTTGCTTAGCCTCACAGCGCCTGAATGGACAGTGTTAGTTGGTGGCTTGCGTGTGCTAGACCAAAACTGGGATCACTCATCGCTAGGCGTGTTCACTGACAACGTTGGCGTATTAAGCAATGACTTTTTCAAAGTGCTGACCAGCATGGATTACGCTTGGGAGCCGGCCAACAAACAAGAAACGCTATTTAACGTCAACTCCCGTGACACAGGTGAAATCCAATACACCGCCAGCCGCTGCGACTTGATCTTCGGCTCAAACGCGCAGTTACGAGCCATTGCTGAAGTCTATGCCTCTGATGATGGTCATCAGCGCATGGTCAAAGACTTTATCAAAGCCTGGGACAAAGTCATGATGCTTGATCGTTTTGATCTAGAAGGCTAAACAGCGCTTTCAAGGGCGCTAATTCGCGCCCTTAACCCATGTATTTTGCAGCCTGCCTGTTGCAACACCAAACGCCAGCTCTAACTTGCTGGCGTTTTTCTATGCTTTCGGTTATGGCGCATTTTCCACTTTTATATTCATGTTTGCACGATCAGCTGAGCTAGGGTAGTTTAAAGATTAGTATTTAAGTACTAGGGCGCATGTTTTTAGAAAGGAGAATTGAGTTATGGACGATTTTTCATGAGCCAATAAGTTACCTAGGAAACATCGAAAGAGTGCCCCAGAATAAATGTGCACGCACAAAAAGGTTGTTAGAT
>JAXHSS010000065.1:0-9759 GCA_034190675.1 Pseudomonadota bacterium | reverse complement strand
TTTTGCTTATCCACGTACAACACGCCGGGCGTAAAAGTCGCGCTTTGTGTACCATGCCGCTCGACAGTTAGCGACTCAGGCGAAACGTACTCCACGTCATAAAAACGCTGGCTACCCAAATCAATCGGGATACTGCTTTGGCTTCCATATTCCGTATTAATCACGATACTCGGCACCTCAACAGGCAAATCAATCGACGGAATATTATGCATTTGCTGGGTGCCATACTCCGCAGGCGCCACTGTCCAGCCAATGCCGTCTAGCGTGTTATCAATTCGCCCTGCAGCTGTATGTGGCTCAGGCCCACAGCCCCAATAAAAAATAATGCACTGCTGCGCTTTGGGCGACAATAAACGGTTATAAAAATAATGCTGGTAATAATTAACATCCGACAGCGGTTCATTCTCGATAAACTCGGGGTAGTAAATATTATAAATATTGTTTTCTAGACGGTTGCCCAAATTATCCACATTATCAATACCCGGAATAGCCGACCGGCCATTACCCAAGTCAAACAGGCGCTGCTCACCGCGAGCGGCCAAAAAGTCCGAGAGCCGAATCTCGCCGATTTTAGAGACCGCCTTAACAGGCAAGGTTTTCATATAACCATGCATACGGCGAATCCCTGTATCCTGGCAACCGCCCTGATCCCTGTCTAGACAATTGGCCGAATCATCTTGGCGGCCCATCCCAAGCACACCGTCAACGCCCTCAGCACCAACTCGCACCCCAACTAGCTGATCGCCAAGACTGGCAAACTCAATATAGGGGTTATAAATGCGTGCATATCGCCCCTCATCACCGTGGCTAAAAGTCATATCATAGATCAAGATCTGCGGATCATCGGTTTGCGCATTGCCATCTTCATCACCCAGCTTGAGTGTCGAAATATCACTGTGCAACCTCACCGTCACATCTAAGCGCCATTTAGAAAACTCAACACCGCCTCGCTGCGTTTTAATCTGCTCAATAGGCAGATCAAGCAAAGCGCCCTCAGCAAACGCTGATAGAGTGCAAAAAACCACAGCAAAAGAAAATAAAACCGTTCGCAACAATGACATACATATCAATAGATAGTCAGCAGTCTTCATACCCAAAAAAAGCGCGTAAGCATCCGCCTACGCACTTTCGATAGTGATTCAGAAAGATCGCTCAGAAGCAATCCACTCCTCCGTAACAGTTGACAGGTGGCGCCTGAGTGTCTCCAAGCGGCAAATCAGCTAATGTGACGAGCAGATCCCGATTTACATTTACGTCACCAATCCTAGCTGTAGTAAACGCTGTATTAAGCAAGTTTAAATATGTTTGCTGCAATAAACCGCGCTCAACACCCACCTCAATCTGGCGATACTCCAAGTCACTCAGATAAACGTCTTGCGGAAGAAGGCCTAGATCACCTAACACAACTGGGGTCTCAAGACCAAGCCATGCACCTTTTCTTGCAATGTTGTCAGGCAATGTGCCCGGGTAATGAATATCCTCTGATTGAAACGAAATGAAGATGCCATTGCCTTGCCCACCCGTATTTGAAATATTCAAACGATGTGCAAAGCGGATATCCTCTGCAATCCGGGTGTCAATACCGATACCCGCTACACGACCAACAATATCGACACTAGGGAAAAGAATCGCACCATTGATAAAGCCAAAAACCTCCGCATATTCAAGCCCTGCTTCACCACTCGTAAAAATTTCACCGAGCACGCCATCACCATCCAAATCACCTTGGGTATCAAAATAACTCTTCAGCTCACCATCTAGGTAGACTTCATTAATATAACGTTCATTAACTTGCCCATTATCCGACTCAACTAATGCACGATCATCAGAAATATCATCAGGGGTCTGAAAATTGATTGGCGCATATTTACCTGTTGCAATTAAGTTTAATGTTGTTGACTGGCCGTTCAAAACGCCAGAAACAACAGTATTGCCATCTTGATCAACAAAAGTACCACTCTCAAGGTTTAGGGTTGCTTGAGATGCCGCAAATGCAAAGAAATCTTCCCTATCAGGGTCTGGCTGACCTGGTCTTACACCATATTCTCGCGGATTATCGCTTGACCGACAACTGGAAGTTACAAGCCCAGAAATTCGGTCACAGCCCACTGCGTCAGTCGTACTATCAATATCACCTTCATCCCTGTGCTGAATGGCTCCACCAGTTGTTCCGTTAGCACGTCGAACAACCCATGAACCGCCGTCTTCAATACAATTTGCTGCGTCAGCTCCCTCACAAAAGCCAGCCCACATTTCATTTGTCTCTAAGTGATTAGCAAATGAATTAGGCTCCGATGCAGTTGAAAAATCCTGATACGTGTAGATCGAAGGAATATATTGATCGCCGACGCAGTCTCCACTTTCATTAGTACCGTTACAAAATGTTTGCTGAGCACCTCGGCTAAATAAATATTCAGCAAGTTTGATTTCACCAATATCAACAGTAGCTTGACCATCAGCAACCTCAAAGTACCCATGGAACTCGCGTATACCATAATCGGAACAAGCCGAACCCCCGTTATCAAGACAGTTTTGTGATGTATCTTGTTCGCCTACGCCTAAAATCCCCTCTGAAGACTCAGCACCAATGCGCAAGCCTATCAGCTCTCGGTTTTCTGGCTGATCGTAGTTTTTCATGGCAAATTCTAAGAATGGACGTACGAGCGTCGCATAGCTATCAGGGCCTGTTCCTCCACTAAGACTGACTTTTTCAAGCCAGACCTGCGGATCATCTGTAAGCGGGTTACCATCTTGGTCACCCAGCTTAAGTTCGCCAATATTCAAGTTCGTATCGATACGAGCATTCACTAAGAAGCGCATAAACTGTGTGCCGTTACTGTCTACCTGTTGGGAAATATCAAACAACGCCTCACCTTGGACATCGCCCATTTCCACATCAGAAATTGTTTGCAGGCCCGATATTTCAGGCACAGCCATATCCTCAACAGGCTGAATATCTAAACCTGCATTTGGGAAAGCTAAACTTACTGAAGAAGTCATGAATAGCCCAAGAGCCATAACCAGTCTTTGTGGCGTTGTATTTTTCATTGATAAATCACCTTTGAACAGAACATAGTTGCAATAATCATATGACTATCATCATGTTTTACTTTAACGACTTAAAATCATAAAGGCACGACAAAACATCTTGTTGTTACAATGAACAAACGAAGGAAAACATAGCCAGAATATCTGTTAATTTTCTCGTCGAGCTTTAGTGCTCAACTGAACAATATTCCTTGTTAATATAACTCCTTTATAAACACACTTCTATTTAATGGGTTAACAGCAAACTCATTGAGTTTTCCGCGGCTTGTTGGGGCTGTTCGCTTAAACCTTGGCCGCCTTGCTGTTTATCAGCACCGAATTTGGTTTTAGCGTTACAAACGCACAGGCTTGTTCGGCAGCTCGTCGGGGTTGGTAGGTTGTGATGCGGCTGAGGTATCACCCTTATCATTCAGCGGAAAAGCCTCGCGCAATAGCTCGGCGCTTTGTTGGATAGCCTGGATAACCCCTGCAACCAGTTTGTCGTTTTGTGCAGCGCATTTGACCGTATCTGCAATGCGTTGCCATTGTTCTGCGTTGATCTGGCTTGCACAGGCGCGATCAACAACCACTTCGACATCTCGGTCGGCGATGAGCAGATAAATCAAGACACCATTATTATTTTGCGTATCCCAGACACGAAGCTTTGAAAACACATCTTGTGATCGCTGACGCGGGGACAAGCCTTTTAATAACTGAAACAAGGACAGGCTTCCTTCAACTGCAAAACATATCTCGCCACTATGACCCACCTCGCTCTCAGCTATGGCTTGCTCGATCTGATTCAGCACAGCTGAGTTAAAATCTCTGAGTCTCCACCAATTAGGCAATAATAAATGTTGTAACCACCGAACCATTACCAACCTCCTGAAGCACCGCCGCCGCCAAAACCGCCGCCACCGCCACTAAAACCACCACCGCCACTAAAACCACCACCGCCACTAAAACCACCACCGCCACTAAAACCACCACCGCCACTAAAACCACCGCCACCTCGGTGAACTACTGGACCACCTCTGCTAGCTAAGCCCGCAATAAAAGCAGACCAAGCAAAAAATAAGGCGAAAAAAAGACTGCCCGTAATGATCCATGACACTCCCCCCACCACGGCAGCCAAAGAAGTAGGACCTAATACACGGCCCAAGAGCTTTGCTGTCAAGGGGCTTAGAAAGATAATCAAGAAAAACAGCAGACCAAAATTGATTTCAGCTCCGTCTTTTGATTCGTCGCTGTCTCGTTTAGGGAGAGGTAAGTCTTCGCCGTTGATTTTTGTGATGATCGCTGTTGCGCCAGCATCGATCCCTGCAAAAAAATGCCCTTGACGAAACGCGGGCGTGATCAGCTGGCTAATGATTCGCTTGGCGATGGCATCGGGGATAGCGCCCTCAAGGCCGTAACCGACTTCTATTCGGATTTTATGATCATCGCGCGCAACTAATAACAGCACGCCGTCATCAATACCTGCTCTACCTAGTTGCCATTGATCGACTACTCGAATCGAATAGGCCGCAATATCCTCTGGCTTCGTGGTTGGCACGGTTAGAATAACCACTTGTGCACCTTGGTCTTGCTCTACAGCCTCCAGCCTTTGAGTGAGCAATGCTTCTTGGTTAGGTGTCAGCAAGTCCGCCAAATCCATCACCCTTCCTTCTAGCTCAGGAACCGGCGCGAATGCCCAAGTTACCGAGTGCACACCACTAAGCAACAATACGAGCAGTAAGCCAACGAGGCGGGCAAACAATGTAGACATTTGATTACTCGAAGCTCACCTCTGGTACCGAGTTGATCTCGGCTTCATTTTCAACGCCAAACTGAACGATGGGGTCAAAACCCATCAGGCCAAGCAAAATTGCCTGCGGCATACGACGCACTTTGGTGTTAAAGGTTTTTACGATGTCGATATAACGCATACGCTCGACCGCAATGCGATTCTCTGTGCCTTCGAGCTGAGCTTGAAGCTCAAGAAAGTTTTGGTTTGATTTCAGCTCAGGGTAGCGCTCAGCGACAAGCAATAAGCGCGAAATCGCTGATTTCAACTCACCTTGGGCTTGCTGGAACTGCTCCATTTTTTTCGGATCAGTTAAGTCGTCTGCAGTGATATTCACCGATCCGACTTGTGAGCGCGCTTTTGCGACTTCAATAAAGACTTTTTCTTCATGATCTGCATAGCCTTTCACCGTGCTCACTAGGTTTGGGATCAAGTCAGCACGTCGCTGATACTGGTTTAGGACCTGAGACCATTTGGCTTTTACTTCTTCATCTAGGCTTAGCATGCCGTTGTATAGGCTCATTGACCAAAGCGCGATGACGACAATCACCACACCCAGAATCACGCGTATCATTGTTTTGCTCATTGATCTCTCCTACAGCTTTTGTTCCAAATTTTTCGATATGAGTCGATCATACATTGTCATTAGCGCCTGAGAAAAGGCAAGACCAAAGCGCTCTTGTAACGGTTTCTTTTCAATGAACTCAACATGATAAACATTTTGTTCACGCATTTTGTCGACTAAATAGCTATCACTGGTGCTGATGCCGTCGATCAATCCTTTTTCAATAGCCTGCTCGCCAAACCAATGCTCGCCAGTTGCCACAGCCGAAATATCTAGGCTTGGGCGATGGGTTTGCACAAAGTTTTTAAATAATACATGGGTTTCTTCCAGCTCTTCTTGAAACTTTGCTTTGCCTTTTTCCGTGTTTTCGCCCATCACTGTCACTGTGCGCTTAAACTCACCTGCTGTGTAAACATCGTAATCCACATCATTTTTCTTGAGCAAACGGTGGATATTTGGCATCTGAGCAACCACGCCGATCGAGCCAATAATCGCAAATGGCGCCGCTAGAATTTTTTGCCCGATACAAGCCATCATATAGCCACCGCTGGCCGCTACTTTGTCGACACAAATCGTGAGCGGGATCGACTGGTCACGCAAACGCTGAAGCTGAGATGCAGCCAGGCCATAGCCATGCACGACACCACCTGGGCTTTCTAGACGCAACACCACTTCATCGGTGGTTTTGGCAAGGCTTAATACCGCCGTGACCTCTTGACGCAATGCATCCACCTCTGATGCTCGAATATCGCCATCAAAGTCCAATACAAACACTGAGGGCTTTTGTGCTTTGCTGTCTTCTTCGGTGTTTTTTGAGGCATTTTTTGATGCTAGTTTAGCGGCTTTTTTATTGGCCTTTTTTTCAGACTTTAGGCGCTTCTTTTCAGCCTTTTGCTGTTGTTTTTGCTGCTCATCAGTAAGCAAAGCCCGCTTGAGCTCTTTTTCTTGCTCTTTAAAATCTTCATGCATGGCGCGCACTTTGATACGACCCTGACCGCTAACGGAGCGAGACTTCCCAGAGGCCACAGTTGAAGCAATCACCAATACCACAGCAATGATCGCGATCACCACGGTTAAAATCTTTAACAAAAACATGCCATAGTCGGCGACGAACTCCATAATCACTCCTCGTGGATCGGGTTTTCTGATACTTTCAAGTAGGTTTGAATTAACTGATAAGCCACCGTACCTTTTGGTGGCAAATTTGGCAAATCATCAAGGGCAAACCAGTCTGCCTCGGCGATTTCGCCATCAATATACTGTATCTCGCCACCAGCATAATCGGCCACAAAGCCGAGCATCAAAGAATGCGAAAACGGCCAAGACTGACTTAATAAATAACGAACATTTTTCACTTGTAATCCGACTTCTTCATATACCTCGCGGTGCACGCCCTGCTCGGCACTTTCACCTGCTTCGATAAAGCCCGCAATAAGGCTGTAAAAATTACGCGCTCGACCTGCTGGCTTGGCCAACAAGACATCGTCGCCACGACGAATCAAGCAAATAATGCAGGGAGAAATGCGCGGATAAACGGAAAAGCCGCACTGTGTACAGACTTTTGCAGGCTCGCATTTGCGCAACGATTGCTGCATGGCCGAGCCACAGCGACCACAAAAACGATGGTCATAATGCCAGCGCATCAGCTGCTTTGCACGAGATATGGCATCGACTTGATCTATGGGAAGGTTAAGAAACACCTCACGAAAATTGGCGACCCGCTTATCGGCACCATTTAGCAGGTCTTGCGCCTGCTGCACTCCCTGAACAAAGCGCGGGGTTTCCCCGGGGGTAAGATCAATGGGAATACGCGGCGTAACAAAGTCGATTTGCTCAGACAATGCCTGCAGCTCAAGTTCTGAATGCCAAAGAATCTCGCCTGAAGGCAAAATCACCACATCATCGCTTAAACTGATTATGACCGTATCACTCACCGTATCTTCCTTTTCTGCCGCTGATATTTATTATTCTGGTACTGCTTCGAGTAAATAACGCTTCATTTTAGGGTTATGCCACGTCTCAAAACCTTCGTCTGTTTTGACAATTAGATACACAGGCGCATTATATCGAACCGCAAGCTGCTTGGCTTTTTGTGGCCCCATTGCCAACATCGCCGTCGCTAAACCATCCGCGACCATGCAGTTTTCATCTAAAACAGTGACCGAGACTAAATTATGAGTAATCGGATAACCCGTTTTCGGGTCAATGATGTGTGATAAACGCTGACCGTCTACCTCAAAATAATTGCGATAGTCGCCCGAGGTTGCCATCGCCATATCCGTGACTTTGATCAATTGCTCAATGGCTCGTGCCTCTGTCACGGGCTTTTCAATGCCAATAACCCAAGGCTGGCCGCCCGGTTTTTCACCTTGGGCTTTTATTTCACCGCCTAGTTCAACTAACAGGTTATCAAAGCCTTGGTCATTCAATAGCTCTACAAGCTGATCAACCGCATAGCCTTTAGCAATGGCGGATAAATCCACAGACAGCTCGCTGTATTTCATGGCGGACTCTTTCATCATGCTCAAATCAATATCGTCGCCCTTGTTGATCATTTCCATAGCAGCTTGAACTTGCTCGGCAGGTATCATTTCGCCCGATCGAGCCTTTTTGCCAAAGCCCCAAAGCTCCACTAAAGGGCGAATGGTCATGTCAAAATATCCATTGCTGTCACTGGCTAACTTTTTCCCGAAAGACATCACCCAAAACAACTCTTTCGAAATGGCAATGGCTTGATCTTGTGCGGCAGCATTAAACTGCATCAACTCAGAATCAGAAATATAAGTCGAAAAAATCGCGTTGAGCTGCTCTAACCGCGCATCAACTTGGTTTTGTAGCGCTTCAATATCAGCTGTTTCTGGGTTTGTGACCAGTTTAACTGAGTAGCGCGTTCCCATCGTTGGGCCTGAAAACTCGATCACACTCTGCGCTCCAGAATGGCCATTTGGCTCAGAGCCACAACCAATCAATAAGGCAAAACAAACAAAAGCTAAAAAAGATAAGGTTGAATGCATCATAGTTTCACTCGGTAAGTCATCAGCAAACGATAGTATAAGAGAAGTCAGGCTAGGTAAAAAGTGAAGAGCAAACCTAATGTTTGGTCATGTTCTTGTTGAAAGCGCCAAACGAAAAGATGCTCGAAAATATTTCGCCAGAAAGTGAATCGAAAAGGCAAAAAAAAAGCCTTTCGACTGGAAAGGCTTTAAAAAATTACAACATCTAGGAGGAGAGTTATCAATATAAAAAACTATTGATTGGCGCGGCTGGGAGGATTCGAACCCCCGACCCTTTGGTTCGTAGCCAAATACTCTATCCAACTGAGCTACAGCCGCTTAAGGCCGTGCATTATCGGCAAACCTCCCTATAGCGTCAAGCCTTTTTCTAAAAAAAATCTGAATTCATCCGTTTATTCCTAAAAACCCGTCCAAAAAGCACAGATAACACGGTTTTCAGAGCATGCCGGCTTCTAACGCCACCGCCATAAAAGCCGCTCGTTCAGAGACTTGTTGGATGAACGCTTCCTGCCAAGCGCCTTTACAAATCAGCGGGGGCTGGGCCTCACGCCAACGCAGCCCGGTCATGATGCTTTGGACACTGCGCTGGGCGCCCTGACCGTCGTTTCCAGCACGAATCACCAGTGCCACAGGAAGACCTTGTGTGTGCTCAAGGCACGGATAATAAATGCGTTCAAAACAGTCTTTAAGCGCCCCGCTCATATAGCCAAAGTTTTCAGTAGTAAACAAAATAACGGCATCTGCCGCCTGAACCTGTTTTGCATCGACATCAAATGGCGAGTGCACCTCAAGCTCTATATCCGTCATAGCGAGAGAGGTCACGGCATCCGCCATTGATTGCACTAAACGCCGAGTATTCTCTGAAGGCGTATGGCCTATGATGAGTAGCGTTTTTCTCTGGGCTTGTGTCATGGGTAAGTCCTAGCGGGCTGATTCATTCATTATTTTACTCTTAACACCAGACAAAATCCTTTGCGCTGCGTTCGCGTTTGCCAAGTTTTAGCTTGCCTAGGCTTTGTGGCCAAGTGTCCAGCGCCAGTTATCGCCATAATCTTTGCCACTGGTCACCGAGTGAAAACCCGCCTGCTTCATCAGATTTTGCACCTGCTGATGTTGATTGTAACCATGCTCAAATAAAAGCACGCCTCGGTTGTTGAGTTGCGCTTGAGCTTGCGCAATGATTTGCCGAATATCCGTTAATCCATCATGGCCCGACACCAACGCTTGGCGTGGCTCATGAGTTAAGGCAGCTAAATGCGGGTCATGCTCTGCGATATAGGGCGGGTTGCTGATAATGCAGTCAAAGCTTCCCTCGACGCTGCTCATCCAGTCCGACTGCAAGATTTGCACCTGAGTGAGTTGGTTTT
>JAXHSS010000064.1:0-9938 GCA_034190675.1 Pseudomonadota bacterium | reverse complement strand
TGGCATGATCATGTCGTTAACTAACGAGCTCACCACCTTACCAAATGCGCCACCGATAATAATACCAACAGCCATATCGACAACATTTCCCTTAACGGCAAACTCTTTAAATTCGCTTAGAAAGCTCATGATAATCTCCTTTGTTTATGTGTGAAAACTTCTCGAACTTTAGAGCATTTTTTTTAAATGTACAGTTAAGTAATACGTATCATTTTTCAGCGGTATTTAAAGCGCGACGACTAGTAAACAGCATTACCTTTTATGCGGTTTAAGCCATTGAGCGCTGCAATGCGGTAAGCTTCGGCCATTGTCGGGTAGTTAAACGTGGTCTCGCTAAAATACTCAATGGTATTCGCTTCACCTTTTTGCTTCATGATCGCTTGGCCGATGTGGATAATCTCACTGGCCTCAGCGCCAAAGCAATGAACCCCCAATACTTGCAGTGTTTCTGAGTGGAAAAGAATTTTCAGCATCCCCACTTTGTCACCAGAGATTTGCGCCTTGGCGGTATCCTTAAAAAAGGCGCGACCAATTTCAAAAGGAATTTTTTCCTCGGTGAGTTCACGCTCAGTTTTGCCCACTGAGCTGATCTCAGGAAGAGTGTAGATGCCAGTCGGTACGCTTTTAACGAACAAGTGTTTTTCCTTTCCGCTGGCGTATCCAGTTGCTGACATTCCTTGGTTATAGGCCGCACTGGCTAATGATGGCCAGCCGATAACATCGCCGGCGGCATAAATATGCTCTACGTTGGTTTGATATTCTTTATTGACTGAAAGCTGGCCACGTGAGTTGGTCTCAAGCCCAGCGGCTTCAATATTTAGTGTATGAGTGTTGCCGCTTCGCCCATTGCTCCATAAAAATGTGTCAGCATGCAAGCGTTTGCCTGACTCCAGCTCAACGGTGACGCCATGATCGTCGGCGGTCACTTTCTTGTAGCTTTCGTTATGACGCAAAATACAGCCGTACTTGCTCAGCTGATAGCCCAAGGCGTCGGTGATTTCATCATCAAGAAATTCCAAGAGGCGATCGCGGGTGTTTAGCAAGTCGACGCGGATATTTAGCCCAGCAAAAATCGAGGCATATTCACAGCCAATAACACCTGCGCCATAGATGATCATTTTGCGTGGGGTGTAGTCCATTTTTAAAATGCTATCGCTGTCACAGATGCGTGGATGGGTGAAATCAATATCAGCGGGTTGATAAGGACGCGAGCCCGTAGCAATAATGAAATATTTAGCGGATAAATTGGTGATATCGCCGTTTTTGTGGCGAATATTAAGCGTATGAGGGTCAGCAAAGCTGCCTTCGCCTTGAATCAGTGCAATACGGTTTCTGGTATAAAAGCCTGTGCGCATTTGAACTTGTTTATCAATGACGCGGTTGGCGTCTTTGAGCAGTTCGGGGTAGCTGATATCAAGGTTCATCACTGCACGTTGAAGCAGTGGATGGTTATTGAAATGCATTAAGTCGCGAACGGAACGGCGAAGTGATTTTGAGGGGATGGTGCCTTTATGAGTACAGGCTCCACCGACGAAGTTTTGATTGTCTATGACGGCTGTTTTTAAGTTAAGTTTTGTCGCGTTTAGCGCTGCACTTTCTCCCGCAGGCCCTGCGCCCAAAACGATCACGTCATAGTCATATTGCATCAAAAAATCCTCATATACTGATGATAAATATTCTTGCTGATAATGCCTAGATTATCAATTGTAATTGGGCATAATGAGCAAGAAAGCTACGTTAATTTTAGAAACCATGGCCAAAACCTCAGAACAATCGAGCTCATTAGGAGCAAGAACGATTAGGCGGAGCATGATTGCTGCTAGCGCTTTAATCTTGCTCTTTGTGCCGCTTACCTGCGGATACCTTTTTTACAGTCAAGCTGAGTCGGCAGATGACTTTACGCAACTGCCGCTGGCGGTCATTTCAATTGATGATCCCATCGAAGCTGAACTTGCAAATATGATGCCATTATCTCAGTGGTCTCAGCCAGACTACGTTATTCATGTTTGGGCCACCTGGTGTGGGCTGTGTAAAAAGGAGCACCCAAGCCTAATAAAGGCTCAGCAAGATCATCCGCTGCCTATTATAGGCGTGGCGCTTCAGGACCAGCCTAAAAAAGTACGTGGCTATCTGACAGAAAAAGGCAACCCGTATGCGTTAGTGTTGGATGATATCGATGGCGAATTGTCCGAGCGATTGGGCGTTCAAGCTACGCCGCAGACATTTCTCGTTTCAGAGGGCGAGATCGTGTTTGCCCATGCCGGGCCTTTGAATGATAACGAATGGGCGGCACTGTTTTCACGACTAGAAACTCAGATAGCGAAGCGCTTGTCGAGTAAAAACGACCATTAATAATGGGCAAAGAAGTTGTTCTGTTAATTTTTTTGTAAATAGGTGATAATGCACCGCTATTTTTATGTACAACAATGAATAAGGGGTTGACGGTAATGCGTATTATTTTGCTTGGGCCACCTGGCGCCGGAAAAGGGACACAAGCACAATTTTTGACAGAAGCCTTTGCGATTCCGCAAATTTCAACAGGTGACATGCTTCGCGGTGCGATAAAAGCGGGTACGGAGCTTGGGCTTTCGGCTAAAAAAGTGATGGATGCAGGCGAGTTGGTTTCTGATGATATTATCATCGGCTTAGTCAAAGAGCGTATTGCTCAACCAGATTGTGAAAACGGTTTCTTGTTCGATGGTTTTCCACGTACGATCCCTCAAGCTGAGGCCCTGGTCGAACACGAGATTGCTATTGATGCTGTCGTTGAGATTCAAGTAGCTGATGAGGAGATTGTTTCGCGCATTAGTGGGCGACGTGTTCACCCAGAATCAGGTCGTGTCTATCATGTAGACTACAACCCGCCGAAAGTTGAGGGCAAAGATGATGTGACGGGTGAACCTTTGATTCTTCGTGATGATGATCAGCCTGAGACGGTTAAGAACCGCTTGAATGTCTATCATGAGCAAACAGAGCCATTGGTTGCTTATTATACCAAGCTGGCTGAAACACAAGCTCAACTCAGTTATGTTTGTGTTAATGGAGTTGGCTCAGTAACAGAAATTAGCGAAGAGATCGTTAAACAACTTCGAGGTTAATCTCTCATGAAGCGCACAGCACTTATTTTGGTTAATTTGGGAACGCCCGATGCACCGACTCCAGAGGCTGTGCGCCGATACCTTAAAGAGTTTTTGTCAGACCAGCGTGTCGTTGAGCTGCCAAAGCTTCTTTGGTGGCCGATTTTAAACGGCATCATTCTTAATAAGCGACCTAAAGCTGTCGCTGAGGCCTATGCTTCCGTATGGCAGGAAGACTCGCCGTTACGTCTTGTCAGTCAGCAGCTTGCTGAGCGTTTGCAGTCACGTTTTCCGCAACTGACTATCGATTACGCCATGACGTACGGTAAGCCGGCACTTAAAGAGCGTTTGTCGCACCTGGCAAAACACCATGATAAGCTCATGATTCTGCCGTTATTCCCTCAATATTCAGGCTCGACCACGGCGGCTGTTTTTGATCAGGTGAGTTTTTGGTCAACACAGCAGCGAAATTTACCTGAGCTGCACTTACTACGTGATTACCATGACGAGTCTGCTTATATCAATGCGCTCGCGGCCTCGGTTAAGCAGCATTGGGCTAGTCACGGTCGAGCAGATTTACTCTTGATGTCATTTCATGGGATCCCGCAAAAATACGCCAAAAAAGGCGACCCTTACCCCGTTGAGTGTCAGCGAACGGCCGAGCTTTTAGCGCAAGCGCTTGATCTTGAGCCCTCGAGTTGGATGATGACCTTTCAGTCGCGTTTTGGCGCAGCCCCTTGGCTGCAACCCTACACAGATAAAACACTCGAAAAATTAGGCAAAGGAAAAAAAGTAAAATCGGTGCAGGTTATTTGCCCGGGCTTCTCTGCAGACTGTCTTGAAACGCTAGAGGAAATCGATGAAGAAAACCGTGAGATTTTTCTTGAAGCTGGCGGCCAGCGGTTTGAATATATTGGTGCATTAAATGCTCAAGATATGGCTTTGGATGCCTATACCGCGCTTGTGAAAAACAAGCTGGGGCTTTAAAGGCCCCAGCAAGTCACGAGATTGCTGTCTTATCGACGTACACCTGACATTGGCTCAGACAATGGCGGCTCGATTGGAGGAGTAGGTTGCGACAAGTCATTTGGCAACTTGCGAAAACCCGGACACCAAAACACTTCTTCAGCTGGAGTTACCGCGCGAACAGGGAATAAGTGCACACCACGGTGGATGTAGGCTGGCGCAATGAACGATCCCTCATAAACGCCGTCGGCGTCGACGTCATCCAGTTGAGTGAACGGAACCAAGGTGGCGCTGTAGGCTGTCATGGTGGTACCAGGCTCATTTAAGACCAATTCTGCATGTACAGTCACCTCATCGCCTGCTTCTGCGACAGTCGGTGTTACCCAGCATTTCAATGCTTGGGTGCAGTTGTCAACGGCAACGTCTTCAGGGTAGTAAGGATCGAGGCTTAAGCCAACTTCTGATGCTGATAAGCCAACACCTGCTACGCCTGTACCAAAGACACCTTCAAATTCTAGCGTGATATTGTAATCAACTGTTTGGCCAACACGCACAGAAATCGTTTCGCTAGCACGTAGAGCGCCGTCATCCCAGACGTCGAAAGTGACTTCATCAAAACCCAAACCGGTGTCATCGTTTACGCCAGTGATTTCACCACGGATACGATACACATTATAGGTGCACTCTTCAGGGCCAATGAACTGTTTAGCTGAATAGATTTCATAAGTACCTGTCGCCTGAGGTGCTAGCATTGCACCTGCGCTTTCTTGAATATTGCCGGCAAAGCTTGCTGTTGAAGCCGCAGCCATAGCTGAGATAAGCAATAATTTTTTCATGTTTTCCTCCGTTTAAATTGAATAGTTAATGCTTCTTTTGAAAGCACGCAAACAGTAACATATAAATGTTACGAAAAATGTGACAATAGCTTAAATAGGGAAGGGGAAATTCCCTTTGCACAAAAAAAGAACGCGTACAAAGATATTTGCGGATGCATTATACTGTTTTCTTTTTTAGCTCGGTAGCTATGGCAGACGTTCTTCTGATTGATTCTGGTGTGGGCAGTTTAAGTATCAGCCAAGCCATCTATCAGCATATGCCCCAAGTGAACCAGCGGTGTGTTCTTGATACGGCGTTTTTCCCTTATGGCCAAAAAAATGAGCTGCAAGTGCTCTCAAGAGTGCTGGCGATAGTGGAGCAACAATTGCAGCATTTTTCTCCTGATGCGGTGGTTATCGCCTGTAATACCGCGAGTACTTTGGTGCTTCCCGAGTTGCGTCAGCGCTATAGCACGCCATTTATTGGTGTTGTTCCAGCGATAAAACCTGCCGCTCAGCTTAGCCAAACAGGCACGATTGCGCTTATTGCTACTCAGGGCACGGTGGATCGGGAATATACACAGACATTGATCAATGATTTTGCGCCCAATTGTCAAGTGATAAAAGTGGCTGCTTCTTCTTTGGTGGCTTTATCGGAGCAGTCCGTGCGCAATAAGCCAGTGACGCCTGAGGACTGTCGTCTCGCACTACGCTTTTTATTTGAGCACCCAGATTTTGCATCGATTGATACTGCGATTTTAGGCTGTACGCATTTTCCACTGCTTAAGCCTGTATTGACGCCATTATTTCCAAGTCAATGGCAGTGGGTGGATTCAAGCGAGGCCATTGCTCGTCGGCTCAGTTCGGTGCTTAACGAGCAGGGCATAAAGTTTAGAGAGCCTAAGTGCTCTGAGGGTGGCGTAAACATCTCGGCCAATGGTAGCCGCCATGCTATTTTAACCTCCAAAGATACTTCATTAAAAGAAGGCTTGGTTCGATACGGCTTTAGTTCTATTGAAATGATGGATTAATGAATTACTCACAGATAACCCAGTAAACTGACAAAAAAGGCAAGATTTCATGACAGTAGCAATTCAAGTTGAACAGCTGACAAAGCATTACTCTGGAGGCGTTAAAGCGCTTAAGGGTGTGTCCTTTTCGGTTCAAGATGGCGACTTTATCGCTTTGCTTGGCCCTAACGGTGCGGGTAAATCGACAACCATTGGTATTTTATGCTCATTGGTAGAAAAAAACTCAGGCGATGTATCGGTTTATGGCTATGACTTGGTGCATCAGCGCACGCAGGTTAAGCAACACATCGGTTTAGTGCCGCAGGAGTTTAATTTTAATAATTTTGAAAAGGTGATGGATATTCTCATCACCCAAGCAGGTTATTACGGCATCACGGCTGATGTCGCTAAACCGCGTGCTGAGCATTACTTAAAGGCGCTAGGCTTATGGGATAAGCGTGAGGCAAGAGCCATGCAGCTTTCTGGTGGAATGAAGCGTCGCCTGATGATTGCCCGTGCGCTAATTCATGATCCTAAAATCTTGATTCTAGATGAGCCGACCGCTGGCGTTGATATTGAATTGCGCCGTTTGATGTGGCGCTTTCTTGAAGAGGTGAACGCCTCGGGCAAAACAGTGATTTTAACCACACATTATCTCGAGGAAGCTGAACAGTTATGTCGGAACATTATTATTATTGACCAAGGTGAGGTAGTGGTTAATACCGATAAAAAATCGCTACTAGCCAGTATCCAAACAGAACATTATCTGATTGATTTGCCAGAGCCTTTAACGAACCTGCCCATGATTGACGGAGCCACCATCACGCAGCCTGATCCGCAAACCTTGGATATTGCTTGGCCAAAAGCCCAGCCGATTAACCAGCTTTTTGCGCAGTTAAGCGAGCAGGGAGTAACAGTTTTGGGTTTGCGCAATAAAAGTAATCGCCTTGAGGAGTTATTTTTAGATATGACCAAAAAAAGCAGCGATTCAGCCACAATGGGAGAGAAAAAATGAATCAGTTTGGTGCTAAGCAACAATGGACAGCTTTTCTCACGATTGTCGTTAAAGAGATACGTCGTTTCTTGAGGATTTGGCAGCAAACCCTATTGCCGCCAGTGATCACGATGGTGTTGTATTTTTTGATTTTCGGCAAATTGATCGGTGGACGTATCGGTGATATGGAAGGTTTTTCCTATATCGAATTTATTGTTCCTGGCTTGATTATGATGTCGGTGATCACCAACTCCTATTCAAATGTGGCTTCTTCATTTTTTAGTTTGAAGTTCCAAAAATCGATTGAAGAAGTCATCGTCTCGCCAACACCTAACTGGATTGTCGCTGTCAGCTTTATGATGGGCGGAATATTGCGAGCGTTATTAACGGGCTTTTTGGTGCTCTTGGTGTCCTTGTTATTTACTGATTTACAGGTTGAGCATGCGCTGCTGATCTTCTTAGTGATGTTTATGGTCGCCTGGCTGTTTTCTTGCGCAGGTTTGATCAACGCGGTCTTTGCTCAGCGTTTTGATGATATTTCGATTATCCCGACCTTTGTACTGACACCACTGACTTATCTTGGCGGGGTGTTTTACTCGATTAATTTATTGCCAGATTTTTGGCAAAACTTATCACTAGTGAACCCTGTTCTGTATATGGTTAACGCGATGCGCTATGGTATGTTGGGCCATTCAGATGTGCCGATTGAAGTGGCTATGGGTATGCTATTGGTTTTTGATGTGGTTATTTTTGTTTTTGCTTTGTGGCTATTGCGCATTGGCAAACACCGTCAATCCTGAGGTAGAAGATGGATAAAGGTCAGTTTTTAGGTCAGCAGGTAGATTATCCGCGTCAATATGATGCTTCAATTTTGGTGCCATTGCCCCGAGTCAATGAGCAAGACGAGGTGTTTCAGACTAAAGCCGCAGGCGTTATGCAAGGCCAGGACCTTTGGGTTGCCTATGAGCTATCATGGCTGAACACAAAAGGCATGCCTCAGGTCGCTTGCGCACAAATTGAAGTGCCCAGTGAAAGCTCGAACATGTTCGAGTCTAAATCCTTCAAGCTGTATCTTAATAGTTTCAACTGGACTCAATTTGATAGCGCTCAAGCAGTATGTCGCCAAATTGAGCAAGACTTATCGAGCTGTGTTAAGCAGCCTGTGCGCGTTAAGGTGATCATGCCTGAAGAACAGGAGGCTCTAATGCGGGCACAGCCTGAGGGCGAGTGCTTGGATCAGCAAGACTTAGCCTTTGATGATTCTGGCTATCACTATAACCCCGAGCTATTGAAAGCTGAACCAGGGGAGACGGAAGATGGGGGCGATGTTGTCTACAGCCACCTACTGCGCTCAAACTGTCCAGTGACCAACCAGCCTGATTGGGCGACGATTGTGATTCGTTATCAGGGGCAAAAGATTTCCAAAGCCAGTTTACTTCGCTATATTGTGTCTTATCGAGACCATCAAGGGTTTCACGAACAAGTTGTAGAGCAAATGTTTGAGGATTTGTGGACACGGTTTGCGCTGACGTCGTTAACACTCAGTGGCCAATATACGCGTCGTGGAGGTATTGATATTAACCCAATTCGAAGCAGTAAACCCCAAAAGGCGTCGCCCTCTTTGCGTTTAATGTTTCGCCAATAATAAATTTCTGGAGGAAGTATGTCTGTTGAATTTGTGACCTGTGATTTGAGTGATGAGCATTCAGATAATCTACAAATTGTTGAGCCTATTTTTAAAGACTTTGGACAGCGCCGTGTGTTTTCAGGCGAGATTGTGACCGTCAAATGTTTTGAAGATAACTCAGTCGTTAAGCATCAGCTACAAAAAGAAGACGGCAAAGGTAAAGTCTTGGTTGTTGACGGCGGTGGCTCTCTTCGACATGCGCTGATGGGGGATATGATTGCTGAAGGCGCAGTTAAAAATGGCTGGGAAGGTGTGATTATTTTTGGCGCTATTCGTGACGTGGATGAAATCGCGGTGCTTGATCTAGGGGTTAAAGCCTGTGGCTGCATCCCGATTAAAAGCGTGCGTAAAGACCGCGGTGATTTAAATATCGATGTGCGTTTTGGCGGTGCAACCTTTACACCAGGACATTTTATTTATGCTGATAATAACGGTGTTATCGTTTCCGAAAAGCCGTTGCTCTAAGCGGTTTATTAGTCAATGGTTTGCTGCGTATGGGCACTGAGCTTATACGCAGTTATCGCGCGTAATTAGTTATGCCTTGGCGACTGAGGCTGAAAACCATCCACAGTTTTTTCTAATACCTTCACCGCGCTAGTTTCATCTTGATCTGCAATGGCTTGTTGCAGACGAGCAAATTGCGACTCGAATAATTCATGATCAAAAGGCTCATGCGCCTTAAAAATACGCGGATGATCCGTTGGCTCTGAGGCAGCCTCAATCAACAACTCTTCATAAAGCTTTTCACCAGAGCGCAGGCCTGAATAAATGATTTCGATGTCGCCGCTTTTACGCTTTGTTAGGCTTGATGCATCAGTGCTAACTTGGCTCTCTGGCTGTTTTATCGAGTAGCCCAAAAGGTGAATCATTCTTCGCGCCAAATGATCAATATTGACCGGCTCACCCATATCCAATAAAAACAGTTCGCCGCTTTTCTCAGCCATTGCGCCGGCTTGAATCACCAGCTGAGTGGCTTCGGGTATCGTCATAAAATAGCGAATCATTTCTTTATCGGTAACTGTTACAGGCCCACCATTGGCGATCTGCTCTTTAAATAAGGGGATCACAGAGCCAGAGGAGCCTAAAACATTACCAAAGCGAACCATCGAGAAGTAGGTAGGGTTATTGGGTTGCTGGGATAAATAATGCAAACAAAGCTCAGCAAATCGCTTACTCGCACCCATAACATTGGCCGGTCGAACGGCCTTATCGCTGGAAATCAATACAAATCGCTCAACCTGATATTGAGCGGCGGCTTGGGCGCAAAGCCAAGTGCCCATAACATTGTTTTCGATACCGCTGAGTCGGTTTTGCTCAACCAATGGAACATGCTTGTAAGCGGCGGCATGGTAAACTGTCTGGATTGCCTGTTGCTTAAAAATGTTATCA
>JAXHSS010000063.1:0-9948 GCA_034190675.1 Pseudomonadota bacterium | reverse complement strand
ATCGTGATGCAGGTACATGGTGTTATCACTGTATTCAAAGCAGGACAGGATTTCTTGTTCTTCTGCGCTGGCATCGCTCAAAAGCGACAGCGCTTGGTCGCCATGACAGGCAAAAATCACGCGGTCAAATGCGTACTCTCCCTGAGTGGTAACGACCTGCTGGCCTGTACCGCTGGCTTGTGTTTTCACTGACTGAACAGCCTCTTGCTTCCAGTGGATTTTCAACCGCGCTTTTAGCGATTTAATGTATTGGTTTGATCCGCCTTGTACCGTTAGCCACTGAGGGCGACCAGCTAATTGCAGCATTTTATGATTCGAGAAAAAGCCCAGCGCAAACAGCAAAGGAATGTCTTTAACCTCAGCGGCGCTCATTGACCAGAGAGCGCCCGCCATAGGGTAGAGATGCTCTTGTGCAAAGGCTTTACTCAAATTTGCATGAGCGACGTAGTCTTCAAGTGTCATTTGGGTGCGAATTTGATCCAGCGGTTTGTCGCGGTTGAGTTTATAAAATCGCAAAAGATCAATGAAAAGCTGGCGGAACCGTTGATCAGCAAACAGGCCAAGGTTTTTGATTAAGCTGGCCGCTCCACGAAAATGATATTCAAATGAGGTGGTGCGGTTGCTTACCGAAAAGCTCATATCTGAGTCCCTAGACTGAACGCCAAGCTCATCAAGCATGTTAGTAAAGCGCGGATAATTATGATGGTTAAACACAATAAAGCCGGTATCTACAGCCAATGTTTGGCCATCAACCGTTAGCTCATGTGTGTCGGTATGACCGCCAAAATAGTCATTTCTCTCGAATAAGGTGACTTCGGCCAGATCGCCAAATTCCTTATTAAGTAGCCATGCACAGGTGAGTCCTGATATGCCAGAACCAATGATCGCGATGCGTTTTGATTTCATAACGTATTTTCTTTTTTGATCGGCGTTGTGTGGTGGACGGCTTGATAAGCTTTTTGATGAACGGGCTTAACATCCCAGATAAGCCCGACGGCAGACATGGCCTTGAGAACGTAATAGCTTAGGTCAATTTCCCACCAGAAAAAGCCTTGTCTAGCACTGGCAGGAAAAAAGTGGTGGTTGTTATGCCAGCCTTCGCCAAAGGTTAACAGGGCAAGCAGCCAATTATTGCGACTATGGTCTTTAGTGTTATAGCGGCGACTTCCCCAAACATGAGCTAAGGAATTAATCATTAATGTGATATGCGTTGATAATACGGTCGAAATGAAGAAGCCCCAGACCAGCATTTGAAAGCCGTTGGTCTCCAGCGAGGGGGCATATGCAGCAAGAGCTGAGCCAAGAACATATAAAGCAGCGCCTGTAAAAACAGGGATAAGTACGTGATTACGGTCTAACCAGCGCAGCTCAGGAAAACGAGCGAAATCTTTGATCAAATCATAAGGCGCCGAGAAGTTTCTGGGTTGTAAAAACCAGCCCACATGGCTTTGGAAAAAGCCATGAAGTGGCGAGTGTTGGTCTTCTTTTGTGTCAGAATGACGGTGATGATGTCGGTGATGAGCTGCCCACCAAAGCGGCCCTTTTTGTGTGCTTGATGCGCCAATAATAGCGAAGATGAACTGTACAGCACGGCTTGTTTTGAAGGCTTTATGCGAGAAGTAGCGATGATAAAAGGCCGTAATACTAAACATGCGAAGCCCGTACATAACAGCGCAAACCAACACAGCAATGGGTGAAACACCCACCCATATAACGCCCAAGCAGGCCAAATGCATGAGCAAAAACGGCGTTATATGCAAGGCGGTAGCAAGTTGAGCTTTGGTGGGAAGGCTTAGATTGGGCAGCATGTTGCAAGTGTCCTAATTAATTGAGTGTGGCGTTTAGCGCACTTTTGAGGCCAGCATATTTAAACGAATAGCCTTGCTCTTGAAGGCGCTTGGGTAGTACTTTTTGCCCAGAAAGCAACAGCGTTTCCGCCATTTCACCAAACAGCCCTTTCATGACAAAACCCGGCAAATGAATAACGGCCGGTCGGTTGATGACATCGGCCAAGGTTTTAGCAAAGGTTTTGTTGGTCACAGGCTCGGGTGCAGTGACATTATAAATGCCTTCAAGGCGAGGTTCTTTGAGTTGTAATTGAATAATAGCTATCACATCGTCGATATGCACCCAAGACATCCATTGTTTGCCGTCACCCATGGGGCCGCCAACGAAGGCCTTGAAGCCAGGTAGCATTTTTTGCAAAGCGCCTTGCTCACCTAACACAACACCAAAACGGTTAATACAAAGACGAACGCCTAAGCCTTGAGCGCGTTGCGCTTGCTCTTCCCATGCCTGACAGAGCTCGTGGGTAAAGCCGCCTTCACTTTGGCTGAACTCGTCGAACTCTCGCGTTGGATGCTCGCCGTAAAAGCCGATCGCTGAGGCATTGATCCAAACCTCTGGCTTTTTATTGAGTCGCTCAGTGAGCTCAAGTAAGTCACGGGTGATGCCCACGCGGCTGTGCACTAGCTCTTTTTTTTGCTTCTTGGTCCAACGCTTATCTGCAATCGGCTCACCTGCTAGGTTAATGATACCGTCAATAATGTGGTCATCGTCCACTTGGCTGAGCCGCTTAATCGTGCCGACAACCTCGGGTAGTTTGCGCTGCGCTTT
Organism: Pseudomonadota bacterium; assembly: GCA_034190675.1. GTDB lineage: Bacteria > Pseudomonadota > Gammaproteobacteria > Pseudomonadales > JAXHSS01 > JAXHSS01. Next base: position 7,332 of record JAXHSS010000063.1, on the reverse strand, counting down.
GTTTTCATTGCGACTAAGCACCACGACTTGATGGCCATCGCTGATTAATCGTTCAATGAGTTTTTGGCCGACAAAGCCCGTTCCGCCAGTAATGAGATAAGTCTTCATGGGGTCGCTCCTCGAGGCGTTTGCTCAACATAGATTAGCTCATTAATGTTATAGCCTAATGTGCTCGCTTTGTCTTCAAAAGTAGCAATTACCTCATCGGAAACCTCAGGCTCTCTTGCAAGTAACCACAAATAATCAAGGTCATTGCCGCTGACAATGGCATACTGCGTGTAGTCAGTATCAACGACCTTGTAGTCGCCGTAAAACGGCCAGAAAAAACTAACTCGAAGGCTGCCCACATGATCCGCTTTATTGAGATAGGCTTTGCCGTTTGCTTCTTGAAATTCGCCAGTTTCAGGATTAAACCCACGATTGAGTACACTGACCTCACCCGAATCCATCAGAGCATATTCGGCGGTGACATGAGTTAAACCACGCTCAAAACTGTGATCTAGCCGAGCGATTTCATACCATGTACCCATATAGTTTTGTACATTAAATGGGCTTTGACCTTGCACACCTAAACTGCTGCAGCCGCTAACGGTAGCTATGGTGATTAGGCTCATGAACGCGAAGCCCATATGACGAAAGGTGGTCGATAAAGGCTTGAAAAAGTGTTTGAACTGGCTTTTGGGCAGTTGTTGTTGTGACTTGCTCGATGGCATGGAAGCTTACCTACAGTGTCATGGGTTGAAGCAGGGTGAGAAATTCTTGGCGAGTTCTTGGATCCGATCTAAAGCTGCCGAGCATTGCAGAGGTGCGCATAGAGGAATTTTGTTTTTCGACACCGCGCATCATCATGCACATGTGCTTGGCCTCAATAACGACACCAACACCTTTAGCCTCAGTGACTTGCATTACAGCATGAGCAATTTGCTGTGTTAGGTTTTCTTGAATCTGTAAGCGGCGCGCAAACATATCGGTGATGCGCGCAAATTTTGACAGCCCCAATACTTTGCCGCTGGGAATATAGGCAATGTGACAGCGACCAATAAATGGCAGCATGTGGTGCTCACATAATGAATAAAGCTCAATATCTTTAACCACGACCATTTCTTCAGAGCTTGAAGTAAATACGGCATTATTGATGATGGTATCCAGGTCTTGCTGATAGCCGCGTGTTAGAAATTGCATCGCTTTTGCCGCACGTTTGGGCGTGTCTAACAGCCCTTCACGCTCAGTTTCTTCTCCCACCGAGTCAATAATGGTGTAGAAGGCTTTAGTCATGGATTCGATAGAGTTTGACATTAATGGTCTCATATTCTTTTTTTTCATTGTGTCGATCCGATAGTGAGGGCTTTGTGAACGCGGGTAGTATTTTTCACCCCTCGGCTTTGGGAAAATGGCGGATTCTATTTATGACGCTGTTACAAGGTTTTCACACCGCAATTGTTACTTTGTGAAATTAATTATTAGTGAAGCAAATTATGCAGCGAATCAGTGTTTTTATTGCCGCTCTTATCGGTTTGAGCTCCGTCGCCCTAGGCGCTTATTTTCAGCACGCCAGTGTGCTCAACAGTGATGCGAAAATCGCGATTCATACGGCCTTGCGCTACCTTCAGATGTATAGCTTGTTGTTACTTGTTCTGGGCTTTTTGTCTCAGCAATACTCGCGGCTCTTATGGGCTTACGCAGTTTTCCTTGTTGGCGTAAGCCTGTTTAGCGGCAGTATTTTACTGATTCACAGTTTTGGCATGAGCAGTTTGGTTTTAGTGACGCCGTTAGGAGGCGTTATTGTTATGTTGGGCTGGGTGGTTTTGATGAGCTTGGCAATTGTTGGTTTTGGAGATCAAATACAAAGTCCACGACCGAGCATCACCACACAAGAAAAAAGCGCAATAGAGAGATAGTATGGTGAGTATGTCTTTGTGTGCAGTAATTAAGAAGTGAGGATATGAGATGAGTTTAAATATTAAAGGACAGCCCTTAGAGACTTGCAGTTGTGAGCCGATGACCGGATTTTATCGAGACGGACTGTGCCGAACGGATAAAGATGATCGTGGTCGTCATGTGGTTTGTACGGTAATGACAGAGACCTTCTTGAGCTACTCAAAGGCTACTGGTAATGACCTGTCCACACCACGGCCTGAGTTTGACTTTCCGGGCCTGAAGGCGGGTGATCACTGGTGTCTATGTGCTTTGCGTTGGCTACAAGCCTATGAGGCGGGAATGGCGCCTAAAGTGCGCTTGGAGGCGACTGACCATCATGTTTTACAACACGTGAAGCTAGAATATTTATTAGAAAACGCCTACGAGCCAGAACATCAAGAGGAGCAGAGCCATGAGTAAAAAAAAGCAGTTAATTGATGACATTGCTGATTCTGACAAAAAAGAAGCGGCCATTGATGACATTGCTGATTCTGACAAAAAAGAAGCGGCCATTGATGACAGCCTAAGAGGTCAGGCGTTAAAGCGCGCCAAAAGCTACCATGAGCTTAATGCTGGAACGCCTCATGATTGGGAAGATCTCGAGAAAATGATCGAAATAGAAGAACGCGAAGCGCAAAAGCCAAAAAAATGAGCTAAAGCGAAATTCTTTTAGGGGGAGAGATGTAAAGTCATTTCTTTCTATATTGCACCTCGTGTATTTTTCTACAGGTAATAAATTTATGATGAGAATCGCCATTATTGGCGCTGGCATGGCAGGTGTCAGCTTAGCGAAAGCATTGGTCAATCATGCTGACGTCACTGTTTTTGAAAAAGCGCGTGGTGTTGGTGGCCGGATGGCGACACGCTATCAAGATCAGTTTAGTTTTGATCACGGTGCGCCTTTTTTTACTCAGCGATCCGAGCGTTTTGCAATGAGTTTAGCGGCTGCAAAAGATGCGGGCGTGATTACCTCATGGCAACCCAACGTCGTTAATCTGTCGTTGAGTCCGTCTGCAGAGATTAAGGTGGTAAAGAGCGGTTATGAGCCAGTTTGGTTAGCTCAGCCGAAAATGACGCAGTGGGCAAAATGGCAGTTAGCGCAGCTACAAAGTCCTGCAGGCTCTATGCAAGCTACTGGGCACGGTGCTGAGCAAGCAGCATCCGAGAAAAAGCCAGTCGGCTTTTCTATTCGCATGGCAACACGAGTTGCAAAGCTAGTGCGATACGGCGAGCAGTGGCAGCTTTTTAGCATAGACGATGAGAACTTAGGCTGTTACGACTGGGTAGTTAGCACAGCGCCTGTTGAGCAAACACGAGAGTTACTCTACCCCTTATTGCCCGAGCGACCATTTGATTCAGCTGAGATTGTGGGTTGCTTTAGCTTGATGCTTGGGTTTGAACCCAATCAGGCCATAACAGAGTGCTCTTGGGATGTCGCTTACTGTGACCATCCTATTATTGAGCGCTTAATTTGGAATCATCGAAAACCCAATCGAGACTCGGGCCTTTCTCTGGTGGTTAATGCACAAAACTCATGGTCGCAGACTCATATTGACCAACCTGAAGAATGGGTTGTTGAACAAATCTTGGCGGCAATAAAAGCGCTATTCCCTGCAGCGGCGCAAAAAACAAGTTACATGAGGCTTCAGCGCTGGCGCTACGCTCAGGTAAGCCAAGCGATGAAGGCTGGTAAGACGCAGTGGCATGAACAAGGGTTTTACTGCCATGTCGAAAAACGTCTGGCGGTTTGTGCAGACTGGTGCCTGTCGGGACGAGTTGAATCTGCTTTTTTAAGTGCACAAGGTCTTGCTGACAAGCTGTTGAGCGATTTAGCACAACATGCGGATCGTGCCTCTAAAGCTGCTCCAAGCGCTTATTTGAAGGGCTAGTATGGAAAAGCGCGTATTAATTGTCGGCCTTGGCGGTATTGGCCAAGCTCTATTAAAACAGGCACTGGCCGACCCTCAGACCCAGCAGGTCGTAGGTTTGTCGCGTCGTGAAATTAGGCTTGAGCTTGATGGCCTTGAACCAGAACAAGCAAATGCCTCGCGGCTAAAACTACTGCAGGTGGGTTATCAGCAACCTGAGTCTTACTTGCCAAGCTTAAAGCCGCTTGCTCCGTTCACGCATGTTTGGATAACGCTGGGCATGCTGCAAGATAAAGCGCAGGGTATTCGACCTGAAAAGCGCTTTAAAAGCCTGGATATCGAGGTGGCACTAGCCGTCACGCAAACCAATTGTTTTTTACCGATGTGGATATTGCAGCAGCTATTGCCGCTGATCGACACGCAGGGTCGTGCAAAAATCGCCATTTTATCAGCTCGTGTGGGCAGTATTTCAGATAATCGTTTGGGCGGCTGGTACAGTTATCGAGCATCAAAAGCTGCGCTGAATATGATGATTAAAACCTTAAGTATTGAGCTTAAACGCGGATCACCTGAACTCACACTACTAGGCTTGCACCCAGGCACTGTTGAGACCGATTTATCAGCGCCATTTCGGGGTAATGTTCCAGAGCATAAGTTGTTCACAGCGCCGTTTGCCGCTGAGAAGCTTTGGCAGGTAATGGAGCGTCGAGGACCTGAGGATTCGGGTTTATTATTTGACTGGGATAATCAGCTGATTGAGCCCTAAAAGCACGCTACGCGAGCACCGCGTGGCTAGCCTGATGTTTTTGCTTTTGTGCTCGGCTTTTTGAGGTTAATAATGCCCGCAAAACTGATCAGCACACTGCCGATAACCACGGTTGCGGTGAGTGGCTCGTCCCAGAATAACCAGCCAAAAAGTGCTGCAAATAAAACGGCCGTGTAAGTATAAGGGCCAATTTGCCCAGGTTTGGCAATTTGATAGGCTTTGGTGATAAACAGCTGGCCGAGCGTTCCCGTTAGGCCTGTTAAAGCGAGCCAAGCAAGTTGCTCATGGCTTGGGGTGACCCAGTTCAGGCAATGTACAGCGGCTGATATGAGTGTGGTGAATAGCGAGAAATAAAACACCACACGTAGGCTAGGCTCAGTTAAGGCCATTCGTCGAATGGTGGTTTTCGCCATGCTGGCAAGCGCCGCAGCGCCTAAACCTAGGACTAATACCCAGCTAAAGGCGTCGGTGCCGGGTTGAATAATGAAAGTGACGCCGATAAACCCAAGCAAAATGGCGATCCAGGTTCGTTGGTTGATTCGCTCTGAAAGCCATAAATACGCGATAATTGGCAGAAAAAAGGGCGCAGTTAATTTGACTAAGCTTGCCTGTGCCAGTGGAGCGTTGGCGATAACGTAAAAAAAGCCGTACATAGCGATAATGCCTGTACCACTTCGGATCAGGTGTAAGGGTAAAACACGGGTCTTAAGGCCCGAAAAACCCAATGGAATGAGAAAGGGCAAAAGAAATAGAAACCCAAAAGCATTGCGAAAAAAAACAATGGTTGGGTTTGGTAAGGTTTCCGCGCTGTATTTGATCAGTGCGGCCATGATGACCAGCAACGTTTCGCCTAGGATTAGTAATAGAGCTCCCTTGAGAACTCGGTTAGTATAGGCATGAGAATCGGATGACAAACGATGAACTCGCAATGCAAACCCCAATTTTAGGGGATAGCGGCACAGATCCCCAGTAGTTTTGATCAGTTTTTAAGGTTTTGTATGAATACCCCAGCCACGATTTATCGCAAAGATTATCAACCGCCACATTTTTTGATTACTGAGACATTTTTGGATGTCGATATTCGTCTGGCCAGAACTCGGGTAAAAAGTCGTTTAACGATGTCTCGACATGGCGAGCACCATGAACCGCTCATCTTAAATGGTCAATCGCTTCAGCTGATCAGTGTTCAGCTAGATGGTGTTGACTTAACGCCTGAGCAGTATGAGGCGACCGATGAAACGCTGAGCATAACGGGATTGCCAGCTAAGTTTGAACTGGCTATTGAAGTCGAAATACAGCCGAAAGATAACCTCTCTTTGGAAGGTCTTTATTGCTCAAATGGCATGTACTGCACGCAGTGTGAGGCAGAAGGCTTTAGACGCATTACCTATTATCTTGACCGCCCAGATGTTTTGTCGGTTTTTACTACACGTATCGAGGCAGACAGCGATCAATATCCCGTTTTACTCTCCAATGGTAATCAGCTAGCTCAGGAAACCATTTCAAGCACGCGACATGCGGTAACTTGGTATGATCCACACCCTAAGCCTTGTTATTTATTTGCCTTGGTAGCTGGAGATCTCGCCTGTAAATCAGACTACTTTAGAACGGCTGAAGGTCGCGATGTCAGTATTGAGTTTTATGTTGAACCGAAAGATTTAGACAAGCTTGAGCATGGCGTGCAGAGCCTAAAAAACGCGATGCGATGGGATGAAGAAACCTATGGCCTGAGCTATGATTTGGATCGTTATATGATTGTTGCTGTGAGCCATTTCAATATGGGAGCAATGGAAAATAAAGGGTTAAATATCTTCAATACCAGCTGTGTTTTGGCAAGTCCTGATACTGCGACAGATAAAGGCTATCAGCTCGTTGAGGGCGTTATCGCTCATGAGTATTTTCATAATTGGAGCGGCAACCGAGTAACCTGTAGGGACTGGTTCCAATTGAGCTTGAAAGAAGGCTTTACCGTGTTTCGTGATGCACAGTTTTCGGCGGATATGAATTCGACGACGATAAAACGAATCGAAGATGTTCAGCTGCTCAAATCCATGCAGTTCCCTGAAGATGCTGGTCCTCAGGCGCATCCGATTCGCCCCGATAGTTATATTACGATTGATAATTTTTACACCATGACGGTTTACGAAAAGGGTGCTGAGGTGATTCGAATGTTCAGCACGCTTTTGGGTTGGCCCGCTTTTCGTGCAGGTAGTGATTTATATTTTGAGCGTCATGATGGCCAAGCGGTTACCTGTGATGACTTTATACAGGCCATGGAAGATGCCTCAGGAAAAGATCTTAGCCAATTTAGCCGCTGGTATAGCCAAGCAGGTACCCCGACCGTCAAAGTGCGTGATCATTATGATGCCGAGCTGCAAACCTATACGCTAAACTTAAGCCAGACAACTCCAGCAACGCCTGGTCAGGCACAAAAGCTGCCACTGGTTATACCTATTCGTTTTGGGTTTTTAACAGCCGAAGGTGAGCCGCTGGTTTTAGCCACCGGCAGCGAGGCAGTTGAGGAGGATCTTCTTTTGTTGACGGAGCAGGAGCAAACGGTTGTTTTTAAGGATGTGAAGCAAAAGCCAACGCCTTCTTTATTACGTGATTTTTCTGCGCCCGTGTACTTAGATTATGTGTACAGCAATGAGCAATTAGCAAATTTGATGCGTCATGATGAAAATGAATACAACCGCTGGCAGGCTGGCCAAGCCTGGGCGATGAATATTCTTCAGGCGAATATTTGTGCCTGTGCCACAGACCCTGAGGCATTTTCAGATT
>JAXHSS010000062.1:0-10083 GCA_034190675.1 Pseudomonadota bacterium | reverse complement strand
CGGAATTTTGTTTGGTTCAGGTCTGGTTATCTCTGGCATGACAGACACCCATAAAGTAATCGGCTTTTTGGACTTAATGAATTGGGATTATGACCTAATGTTTGTCATGGTTGGTGCGATCAGTATTGCGCTCATTGCATTCACATGGTCAAAAACCCGTTCATCAACTTTTTTAGGTGAGGCATTCCAATGGCCAACCAAAACTGTAATCGACCGTAAATTGCTAGGCGGAGCTGCATTGTTTGGAATGGGTTGGGGGTTATTTGGCCTTTGTCCTGCGCCCGCTATTGTCGGGCTGCTCTATGGATACTGGCCTGTTTACTTATTCGTCATATCAATGCTTATTGGGTTCAAGCTCATCAAAATGTAAACTTTCTTGAAACTTTTGTAGAGATGTTTTATATTTTTAAAAAGTATGTTAATAACAAATTGACTCCCTCAACGGGATGAGTAACATGCCGTTAACAGGGAGTTTCATACCCAACCAATGGATAATGGTGACTAACATGAACGACAAAAAGAACCCTTTTTTAAAGTACGTTGAAACTCACGCTTCAAAAGAGTTATTAACCACAAGAAAAGCTGGTGATATTTCACTTGAATGCGTGCTCGACCCAAGCGAAACCTTGAACAGTCTTCCTGTAACCAAGGCAAGTAAAATGAAAAAAGCGTTTGACTCAATTGAAAACAAGCGAGCCAGTAGTTAGTAAATCAGAGTTGAGCGATGAGCTTTAGCAATTGAAAGTTAAGCTTTATGAGAACGAGTCTTTTATTTGCTTAACTTCTTCGTTTAACTGCAGGGAAACATTAATTTTTAGATGAAGTAATTTTGCGCTAAAATCGTCAATTGCTTTAAGTCTTTCTATTAAATTGTTGGAAGGCAGCCTCACGGATAAACAGCTTCAAGACATTCAGTGCAACAAAACGGCAAAACAGCCAAAATAGTTAATTTCGCATAATGCATATTATGTTAAATAACATGACTCTCCGACAAGATAACCTTATTAAGAGATGAAACCATTGCCTTGGGGTTTTGAGTTGTGCAAGAATAGTACGCACTTTCACGTGATCGCCACATAACTTATTCTCAAATATAGGCTCTCACTTTCATTAAACTCGTTATAGAGGTATGACTATTATGACTTCACTCATTCTTGCAATTATTGCCATTGTCGGCGTAGGTCTTGTGGCCTATTTTGAACTTGGCCTCGTCGCAGCGGCCATCGTGCTTGCTGTTGTTGGTGCTTTAGAGTTATTCGGCGTCTTTGGCGCAGAAGCGACTCTCTGCTCATGGGTATGGTTTGTATTAGCCGCTCCATTTGCACTTTTAGCTATCACTCCTCTTCGTCGTGCGCTGGTGACTAGCACGATCTTCAAGATCTATAAAAAAATCACGCCAAAAATGTCAGACACTGAAAAAACAGCGCTAGACGCAGGTACAGTGAGCTGGGACGGTGAAGTTTTCTCAGGTAAGCCTAACTGGGACAAACTAATGGAGATCCCGAACTCTAAAAGCTTGTCTGAAAAAGAACAGGCATTTTTAGACGGTCCGGTTAATGAAGCTTGTCAGATTGCGGACAATGAGTGGGAAGTTGCACATCAACGTGCCGACTTATCACCTGAAGCTTGGAAATTTTTGGGTGATAACAAGTTCTTCGGCTTAATTATCCCTGATGATGAAGGCGGTAATAAAATGTCAGCGCGTGCGCAGACAGCTATTTTGCAACGTCTATCTACGCATACCATTTTGAACGTAACTGTCGGAGTTCCAAACTCATTAGGCCCTGGCGAATTGATTCATAACTACGGTACTAAAGAGCAAAAAGAATATTATCTACCTCGACTTGCAGATGGTCGTGAAATCCCATGCTTTGCATTGACCGGTCCTCGTGCAGGTTCAGATGCAACTTCTCTTCCAGACAATGGTGTTATTTGCAAAGGAAAACACCCTGTCACTGGCGAAGAAGTACTCGGTTTTAACGCGAACTTTGAAAAGCGTTATATCACTTTATCTCCGGTAGCTACGGTTGTTGGTCTAGCTATCCACCTATTTGACCCAGAAAAGCTTTTGGGTGACGACTATGATCTAGGCATTACGTGTGCTCTTCTTCCACGTACTACAGAAGGTCTTAGCATTGGTACTCGCCACTACCCTATCGGCGCGCCATTCATGAATGGTCCTTTGCGTGGTAAAGACGTATTTATCCCTCTTGACTGGATTATCGGTGGCCAGGACATGATTGGTCACGGTTGGAGAATGCTCGTTGAGTGTCTATCTGTTGGTCGTTGTATCACGCTTCCTTCAGGCGCTGCGGGTTCAAGCCGTTATGCACTTGCTGCATCAGGTGCTTATGCACGTGTTCGTCGTCAGTTCAATGTTCCTGTTGCTGAAATGGAGGGTGTCCAAGAAGCACTGGCTCGTATCGCAGGTAACCACTACTTATGTGACGCGGGCGTTAGTGTTACGGCGGGTTTGATCGACCAAGGTCATAAACCTTCTGTTCCTTCAGCAATTTTGAAATACCACCTGACCGAAGCGGCTCGCGATGTTGCAAACGATGCGATGGACATCCACGGTGGTAAAGGTATCTGTCAAGGTCCTAAGAACTACCTATCATTTGGCTATTCTTCTGTTCCTGTTGCGATCACGGTTGAAGGTGCAAACATCCTAACACGCTGCTTGATGATTTTTGGTCAAGGTGCAATGCGTTGTCACCCATACGTTCTTGCTGAGCTAAATGCGGGTCAGGAAGACAACCTAGCGAAGTTCGACAAAGCCCTGTTTGGTCACTTTGGCTTTATCTTCCGCAACACAGCTCGCTCATTCGTTGGTCAGCTAACCAAAGGTTTGTTCACTAGCTCTCCTTTCTCGGGCACATCGGCGAAATACGGTCGTTTTGTTAACCGTTATTCTTCAACACTCGCACTAATGACAGATGCCTGTATGTTGTCTATGGGTGGTGAATTGAAGTTCCGTGAGCTAATTTCTGGCCGTCTAGGCGACATTTTGTCAAACCTTTACTTGATGACGATGGTGCTTAAGCGCTACGAAGATGGTAATAAGGTTAAAGGAGAAGAAGCGTTGCTAGACTACACCTGTGCTGTATTGGCATGTCGTGTTGAAACAGCTGTTGATGAAGTATTGAAAAACATGCCAAACCGCCTACTAGCGCGTGTTGTACGTGTGTTTGCTATGCCATGTGGTAAAACAGCTCAAATGCCGGGCGACAAGCTTGTTCGCGAACTTGCAACTGCGGTATCTACTGAGTCCGATCTACGTACAGAGCTACTGAAAGGCGCTGCACTTGCCGGTACTGAAGATGACAATATGATTCTTCAATACAACGCGCTGATTCGTGATGCCGCAAAAGCAAAACCAATCTACCAGAAAGTGGGTCGAGCGTTCAAAAAAGGCGAAATCGATGCGATCAATCTTCACATCGAAGATCAGATTACAGCCGCAAACAAAGCAGGCATTATCTCTCAAGAAGATGCAGACTTTATGTTGGCCTTCGAGAAGAAGGTCTTGGATATCGTTAATGTTGACGAGCATCCGTTTGACAGCTTGGCAAAAGATCCTTCATTAGTTCACTACAACCAAGCTCAAGATGACAAGAACTTCTTGGATCATCAAAAAGAAGCATTCAGCGGCTAATTTCGCTTAACGCTTAAAAAAATAAAAAAGGCTGGCATCTTGCCAGCCTTTTTTATTTCTATAAATCTGATAAAGTTTCAGGCATGATTCAGGCCATTAAACAGCAACTCACCCACTCACCTATTGAGCGCGCACCGCTTCCCGAGGACCACTCAAAGCTCTCGGCTGTGTTTTTGTTGCTACGAAATACGCCTGAACCTGAAATTCTCTTCGTTCAACGCGCTCAAACCTTGCGACACCACCCAGGTGAAATCGGCTTTCCGGGTGGAAAGGTTGACGCACTAGACAGGCATTTGCTGGATACTGCTCATCGTGAAGTTGAGGAGGAAATTGGCATAGCTGCAAATCGTATCGAAGCGATTGCACAGCTCAGAAAACAGCGCACACGTTATGGCTTATGGGTGACGCCCTTTGTCGGCATTATCGAGCCTGAGGTCGATTTTGCACCAGATCAAAGTGAAATTGATCACGTGTTCAGTGTTTCTGTGAACCATTTTTTCAATGTGGACCATCGTCGCTATAAGCATGTCACATATCGTCATATCCCGCTGAAATTCCCTGGCTACACCTATCAAAACCATCATATCTGGGGGCTAACACACCGCGTATTGGTTGATTTTTTGAATGAAGGATTAAATGCTAAATTAACGCCTCGCCCCTCATCGATTCGCTGGCCTTGGCAGAAATAATATGGCGGGCATGATTCCTAAAGACTTCATTCAAGAGCTCATTGATCGCATTGATATCGTCGATGTCATCCGCTCTCGAATAGAGGTCAAAAAAATGGGTCAGCACTTCAAAGCCTGCTGCCCATTTCATAAAGAAAAAACACCATCATTCGTTATCTACGATGATCATTATCATTGCTATGGCTGCGGTGCCCACGGTGATGCGATTCATTTTTTGATGGAACATGATCATCTGGAGTTTACTGAAGCCGTTGAACAGCTCGCGCAAACACAGCATATCGAAATACCTTATGAGCAAGGTAGCCAAACTCCAGCAGAGCGAGCAGCCTATCAAGAAAAAAAACAGCGCCAACAAACGCTCCAACAGGCTTTGGTGCTGTGTGCTGAAACATACTATCAACAGCTCGCCAGCCAGCGCTATCCGGAGCCGATTCAATATTTAAAAAGTCGCGGCCTGACTGGCCTGATTGCCAAGCGTTTCCAGCTAGGATATGCGCCTGATGCCTATGACACCATTCAAACCTTAGCTAAGAATAATGGCATACCAGAGGCGCTTTTTGATCAGGCCGGCATGATTGCGCACAATGAACAAAAGCAGCGACAGTATGACCGCTTTCGTCATCGTATTATGTTTCCTATTCGCGATCATCGAGGTCAAGTTGTAGGCTTTGGCGGGCGTGTGTTGGATGATAGTAAACCTAAATATCTCAACTCACCTGAAACGCCGCTGTTCAAGAAAAATGAAACCCTCTACGGACTCTGGGAAGCTCGCCAATCAGACCAGCGCTTTGATTGGGCGCTGGTCACCGAAGGCTATATGGATGTAATTGCTCTTGCTCAATACGGCATCACCCAGGGCGTTGCAACACTAGGCACCGCCACCAGCGAAACCCATATACGCCGCTTATTTCGCTATGTGGATGAGGTTATTTTTTGCTTTGACGGGGATAAAGCTGGCCAAGCGGCCGCAAAAAAAGCATTGATCCCCTGCTGCAAAGCTTGGCAAGATGGTAAACAGATCCGCTTTTATTTTTTGCCCGAAGGCCATGACCCTGATTCATGGGTACGTGAGCTGAGTAAGGATCAGTTTTTAGAGACGATGCGTGAAGCCATGCAAAGCCTTGATGAGTTTTTGCTGGATACATTAGCCGATGGCCTCAACCTCAACAGCCATGTGGATAAAACACAGTTTATTAAGCGAGCTCAGCTCTATTTTGCCGAGCTTCCAGAAGGAATTTTTCATGATGCCTTGCTTAGCGCGATGGCTCAACGATGTGAATTAGAGCTCTCGCTGGTACTTAAACATTTGCGCGCACTACCCGCTCAAAACCCGCAAGCATCCAGCTCAATGCATCACAACAATAGCGACAATATCGACCATTATGCTGAAAATTCCTATTCAGAACGCGGTGATAACCGTCGTTTTTCAACACATGGCTCATTGCCAGAGACTGAGTCACAAGTCGCCACTCGCCTCGTGCAAATCCTCATTCAGCACCCAGAGTTAGCGCACCACCACGAACTGCCAGAAGACAGCCTAGCTGCTCAACCAAGCTTTGATTTATTCAGAGAGCTCTTTATGCTGGCTCGCCAAATCGACAACGTGAATACGCGTCGGTTACTGGTCAAACTTCAGCAAGCTCCATTAAAGCCTCATATCCTCAAAATTCTTGGCCAAAGCGCGCCAACTCAGAAGCTCAGCGACGATGCGCTCGAACAAGAGTTTATCGATATTTTACGCAGTTTAGGTGAGGTTGATTCACTGCGAAGTGCTTTAAAAGCCGCCCAGTTAGCGGGTGATATACAGCAAGTCACCGCACTGAAAAAAGCACTTGAAGAGGCTAGAAAGAAAGGCTGATTGGCGCTAGCCAAAGACCAATAGCAACAGTATAATACTTTGTCTTATTTTAACGCGGAAATTTGAATGACGGACAGAGCTAAACAACGTTCATTAATCAAAGAATTACTCGAAAAAGGGCGTGAGCAAGGATACCTAACCAACGCCGAGGTGAACGACTACCTACCTGACAGCGTCACAGATACCGATCAAGTCGAAGATATTATTGAAATGATCAATAATACGGGCATTCCTGTATTGGAATATGCACCAACAGAAGATGACTTGATCATGACGCAAAGTGGCACCGATGAGGTCGCCGCTGAAGAAGCCGCCGCCGCTCTAGCCGCCGTTGAAAATGAGCCCGTACGCACAACAGACCCCGTTCGTATGTACATGCGCGAAATGGGTACCATTGAGCTTCTTACGCGCGATGGCGAAATTGCGATTGCCAAACGCATTGAAGAAGGTACTCGTCAAGTAATGGAAGCACTGGCACTGTGGCCAACCATTATTCCGCGTATTTTGGATGAGTATGCTCTATTTGAAGCTGGCGAGAAAAAACTAGGTGATATTATCTCTGGCTACCTTGACCCCAATGATGACGGTGAGGCTGCACCTAGCCCTTCAAATGATTCTGATTTCGACCCTAAACAGTCGAAAAAGAATGATAAAAACAAAGATGAAGACAAAGAGTCTGATGATTCAGACGACTCTGATGATTCTGATGAAAGCGGTGAAACGCTTGATCTTGAGCTGGCAGCTGAGCGCTTCGCCGAACTAAAATCTCTGCATGAAAAATACTTGGCCGCCAAAGCGAAAAACAAAGCAGGCAGCAAAGCAACACAGGGCCATCTTGAAAGCATGGCAAAGTTTTTCACCATTTTTAAACTGGTTCCAAAATTACATGAAGAGCTCATCGAAGACGTGCGTTGTGTCTTGGTTCAAATTCGCAACCATGAACGAAATATCATGGAAACTTGTGTTCGTCGCGCTCGCATGCCGCGTAAAGATTTTGTTCAGCAGTTCCCTAGTAACGAAACCAACCTCAAGTGGGCGCCGGCTATCGTTGAGAAAAATAAGAGCTACACTGAAAAGCTTGCTCTTTACGTTCAAGATATTCAGTTATCACAAACCAATTTACAGCAGATCGCTGACGAATTTTCGCTAGATATTCCACACATCAAAGAGATTAACCGTCGCGTATCGCTTGGCGAAACACAGACTCGTCGTGCGAAAAAAGAAATGATCGAAGCTAACCTGCGTCTCGTTATTTCTATCGCCAAAAAGTATACCAACCGAGGATTGCAGTTCCTAGACCTCATTCAGGAAGGCAACGTTGGTTTGATGAAAGCCGTCGATAAATTTGAATACCGACGGGGTTATAAATTCTCAACGTATGCAACGTGGTGGATTCGACAAGCCATCACACGCTCGATTGCTGACCAAGCGCGCACCATTCGTATTCCAGTGCACATGATCGAAACGATCAACAAGCTTAACCGTATTTCTCGTCAGTTCTTACAAGAAAAAGGACGAGAAGCTACACCTGAAGAGCTTGCAGCTGAATTGGAAATTCCAGAGGATAAGATTCGCAAGGTACTTAAAATCGCCAAAGAACCTATCTCGATGGAAACACCGATCGGTGATGATGAAGATTCACATTTGGGCGACTTCATTGAAGATACCAATATTGCCTCTCCGTTGGATCGAGCAACAACCGAGAGCTTGCAAGAAACTACCCGTGATGTACTGGGCAACCTGACACCTCGCGAAGCAAAAGTGCTACGCATGCGCTTTGGTATCGACATGAACACCGACCACACACTTGAAGAAGTCGGTAAACAGTTTGATGTAACACGTGAGCGTATTCGTCAAATTGAAGCAAAAGCCTTACGCAAACTTCGCCACCCTTCTCGTTCAGAGCTACTGCGTAGCTATATCTCTGAGGAAGAACAGAGCGAATAAACTTGATATTGAGAGGCAGTCGCCAGATAATGCCTCTCGCTATCTTCTCAGATTATAAAACATGAAAGGATACGGGCCTGTAGCTCAGCTGGTTAGAGCACACGACTCATAATCGTTAGGTCCTCGGTTCAAGTCCGAGCAGGCCCACCATTCTTACCTAACTCAACTCTTCTCTCTTTTTTTTCTCGATCTTGGTTTCAGCGCATCAGCGCTACATCCCTTTCAGAGCATCCGCTATTTACTCATGCTCTCTTAAATTTGACTAGGGCTCAAATATAAGACAAAAAAGCCCAGACAGCTTTTGTGCTATCTGGGCTTATCATTAACTCAATAATTTACAGGTCTTATAAATGCAAACCACACTCTGTTTTGGGTTTGCCCACCCAACGGCCGCTTCTTCCCTCACCTGGAACAGTGCAATGAGAACAGCCAATGGACATATAGCCTTTATCAACCAGCGGATGGAACGGCAATTGATGTTCTTCAATATACGACTGGCGTTGTTCTTGGGTGACATCAATCATCGGATTGAATTTCAACATATCACGACGATGATCAAAAACGCTCAGCGTTGCACGATGATCAGACTGCCAGCGCATTAAGCTTGATACCCATACATCATAGTTTTCTTTATGACGCTCTAGCGGCTGAACTTTGTTAATTGAGCAACAAAAATCAGGATCAGTTTCGTAGAGCTTTTCTTTTTGGCTATACTCATGCTGATAATCATCTGGCTTAATATCGATAACGTTAAGGTTATACTTTTCTGTAAGCTCTTCCTTATAATGTAGCGTTTCAGGAAAATGGTAGCCAGTATCAATAAAAGAAATCACCTGATCAGGGTTGATCGATGAGATGATATGCAAGAAATATGCCGAGGTTGCTGCAAAAGATGAAGTGACTAGAACCTTATCTTGGTCAAAGTCTTGATAGAGCTTTTCAATACGGGCACGGAAGTCTAACGGCTGATAGGCCGTATTCAAACGCTGTAACGCCTCATCTTGATTGACATTAAAACGTCCAATAATAGATGACATAATGTTATAAAACCCGTTTTTATATATAAATAGGTGCTAAGGATAGCAAGTAAACTATATAAATAAAAACAATAAATTACTCTATTCTTATAGCCAAATAGCAGGTTAGATCCATAAAACCTACACCTTAGTTAGCGCCAGAGCATTGATACAATAACGCAAACCCGATGGCTCAGGTCCGTCAGGAAACACATGACCCAAATGAGAGTCACAGACATTACAAGTCACCTCAACACGCACCATACCGTGGCTATGATCTGCATGATAGGCGATCACATTATCTTTCAATGGCGCATGAAACGAGGGCCAGCCCGTACCACTGTCAAATTTAGTAGTTGACTCAAATAGTGGCGTTGAACATCCACCACATTGATAAACCCCTGTTTCAAAGCTTTGACACAGGTTTGAAGAAAACGGTCGTTCAGTCCCTTGCTGACGGAGCACGTGATAGGCTGATTCGCTTAAACGTTCACGCCACTGATGATCACTCAGTTCGAGTTTTGAGGGTGGCGCTAAGTTGCCTTGCCTTGAACGATCAATAACACCTTGCCAATTCAACATGTTTAACCGCTCCTGAATAAGTTTAATTAATATAGATTATCACTGCAAAACACAGCAAAAAGTGAAATCAACCAAGAACCAAGGCGAAACGCAAAAGCTTCGATTCTAAAGGCATCAATAAATATGAAATAAAAAAGTGTAAGAAAGGACAACCAGTAAAGAAACTGGTCGGAGCGAGAGGATTCGAACCTCCGACCCCCACAACCCCATTGTGGTTTTGGTTCAGTACAGCTCCGTTTGAAAGCGAGCGCCACCTAGCGAAGGGGTGACAGGACAGCTCGGCCCAGAACGAACTCGGCCCAGTGAAAGACGCGGAAGACCAGTTCGGCCGAGCAT
>JAXHSS010000061.1:0-10217 GCA_034190675.1 Pseudomonadota bacterium | reverse complement strand
GAGCTTGCTCAATTCGGCGAGCAATTGCATCAATGCCAACAAGCATTGGATCTGGCTATGGAGCGCTGGGTTGAGCTGGAAGATTTTGCGTAAAAAAACTTTACGATGCGAAGCTTGCTAGACTCTCTAGCAAGCGCTATTCTCAGCTAACAACATTGTAAAAATAGGAGTATAACCATGTCAGTAGCCAGAATTACCGAAGTTAAAGCATCATCAACAGTTAGCTTCGAGGACGCTGTAAAAACAGGTGTTGAGCGAGCGAACCAAACCCTCAAAAACGTTAAAGGTGCTTGGGTAGCTAGCCAAGAAGCCAAAGTGGAAGACGGCAAAATTGTTGAATTCCGCGTTCTTTTAAAAGTTACTTTTGTACTAGAAGACTAAGCACCGCTATGATCAACGCTTGGCTTTTTTGAGCCAAGCAGGCTCATTTGCGCATAAAAAAGGAGGCCTTGGCCTCCTTTTTTGTTTTTAACCTTATGCTTTTTTATTATTCTTTTTGACTGGCAATAAAGCGACGCCATGTTCCGAATTTGCTGATATCAGTGGCACCCTCTAGCCCGTAATCATCACAGATAAACCCGCTGATTGATGAACCATCGTCTAATAAAACTTTGCCGATCCCTAAAGGTGCAGGGATTTCGGCGACAAAACTGCCAAAGTTCTCGGTAGGCACAGCCCAAACCTCAACTTCAACAGCAATACCATTTGCTTCGTGGCGCTGTTTGACAAGCGCGGGACGTAATAATGGCGGTGGGTCATTGAGTAAATAGAGTCGGTAGCAAGGTTGAGTTTGGCAGGTTTTGATCAGCGTTGCGCCTCGATCTTTTAATTGCCAATTGAGCGGCATCCCCTCAAGGTGCGCACCACATACAACGACAGGAATCGTTTTATTGTCTGCACTGACCATGTCGGGTGAGGAGTCTTGATTAAGCTGGTTCGCAAGAGCGATTAAGCGTTGATCATGAAAGGCAAAGCTGCACAGGGTGATGCCAAAAGGAACTTCATGTTCAGTATTGCCCGCTGGTATGGCGATAGCGCTTAAGTCGAGCAAGTTCATGAAGTTGGTGTAATAGCCTAAATTAGAATTCGCTTGGATCGGTTCGGCTAATAATTCATCGATTCGGTAAGCTTTGCCGATGGTTGGTGTGAGCATGGCATCGACTCGTTCAAGTTGTTGATAGCAGCGCTTTTTAAGCGACTCTAATCGATACTGGGCTTTGAAGGCGTCGCTCGCTTTGAGCTCGGCTCCGCCTTGGATAATTTGACGCACCGTTGGCTCGATAGCTTCAGGTTTTGATGTAATCATCAATTCGATAGCGACATAACGCTCTGCAACCCAAGGGCCTTCGTATAACAGCAGGGCAGCCTCATTAAAGCATTGATAATCGATTTCGATCAGGCTAAATCCTTGCTGACGCAAGTTATCTAGCACTGTCTGGTAGGCATGTTGATAGTCGTTATCGCCAAAAAAGGCAAGTTGCGCTTCTGGAATAATACCGAGCTTAATGTCCGATACGTTTTTTGGGTGCCCTTGGTAGCGGGGATGATTGTGATACGGGTTGTGGCGACTGTATGGATCGCTTTGATCTTCACTTTGAGCAATGGCTAAAACGCTAGCAGCATCGGCCACAGTATGTGCAAAAATACTGACGCTATCTAGGCTTTGGCAGGCAGGAACCAGTCCTGAATTAGAGAGTAGTCCTCGGGTGGGTTTTAAGCCGACCAAGCCATTAAGAGCCGCAGGCACTCGTCCCGAACCAGCGGTATCTGTACCTAAGCTGAACACTACATGTCCTAAAGCCACTGAAACAGCCGAGCCAGAACTCGATCCTCCGCTGATCAGCTCCTTGTGCTTGGCATTCTTGCAGATACCGTAGGGTGAGCGTGTTCCATTTAAACCTGTGGCGAATTGATCCATATTGGTTTTACCGACGGGAATTGCCCCTGCATCGATGAGTTTTTGTACAACATGAGCATGGGTTTTGGGCATAAACTGATACTCAGGGCAGCCCGCCGTTGTCGGCAAATCTATAAGATCAAGATTGTCTTTAACAGCAAAAGGAATGCCCCATAAGGGCTGATGAGGTGCTGGCGCAGGACCAAGCGCATCGATATAGGCAGCGATTTGCTCTTTGTCTAACAAGCTGATCCACGCGTTGTAGTCATGATCTTTGGCAATGGCCTCAAAAAGCTGGTCGAATAGTTGTTTGGGGGTGATTTCTCCAGCTTGATAGGCTTGTTGCAGTGTTTCAATGATATATATCACGGTGTTTCCTCCAATACGATAAGGGCTTGGCCGGCGTGAATTTGTTCGCCTTCGGTCACAAGAATTTTTTGGATAGTCGCTGAATTATCGGCAAGTATTGGGATCTCCATTTTCATTGACTCCAGCAAAGCCAGAGTGTCACCCTCTTTGATGGACTGTCCCTCATTGATCGGTAGCTTCCAGACAGAACCTGAAACTGGGCTACTGATTACAAGGCTAGATTCAGGCCAATCTGACTTCTGCGCTTTTTGTTGTTGGTTAGCCGCCTTAAAATGGAATTGACCCGTGTCAAGCCATCGTTGAAGCTCTTGCTCGAAAGCCTTATGCCTTTGCGTTTCAAACTGAGTAATCGCTGTTTTGTTTTCGGCTAGATAGGCTTGATGAGACTGCAATGAGAAGGTGGTCGGCTCAATTCGAATAGGGTATTGGCCAACTGGGAATTGTTGGCGAATGTCTGCTAACTCCTCGGCAGTGACCTCATAAAAGCGAATTTGGTCAAAAAATCGGAGTAACCAAGGCTGATCAAAAGGCTCTCTTTGCTGATAGCGGTTCCACATTTGTAGGGTTCGGCCAATAAATTGATACCCACCTGGGCCTTCCATGCCATAAATGCATAGGTATGAGCCGCCAATACCTACCGAGTTTTCTGCGGTCCATGTTCGCGCTGGGTTATATTTTGTGGTCACCAGTCGATGACGAGGGTCAAGAGGGGTAGCGACAGGTGCGCCTAAATAAACATCGCCTAAACCCATCACCAAGTATGAGGCGCTAAATACGATATCTTTGACCTCCTGAACAGAAGTAAGGCCATTGATGCGTCGTATAAACTCAATATTACTTGGAAACCACGGCGCATCAGCACGAACCGATTTATCGTAGCGCTTGATGGCTTCCTGGCAGGCAGGGTCATCCCATGAAAGCGGTAAATGTATGATTCGTGAAGGCACCTCCATTGAAAGCAACTCGTCTTTTAGGCGAGATTCAATTGAGAAAAGCGCCGATAGCAAGCGCTCTCTGGAGAGTTGAGCGGCGTCAAAATGAATCTGTAAGCTGCGAATACCTGGCGTAAGTTCAAGAACGCCTTCTAGTGATGCTTGTTTTACGGCCTGCATAACCGCATGAACCCGAAAGCGCAGCGCGATATCCAGCTGATGAGCACCATACTCGATGAGCAAGAACTGGTCTCCTGCTGCCCTATAAGTCACTGTTTCACCGGCAGCTTCTTTTTCAAGTTGGGCGATGATGGGTGAGCTCTCTTGCCATGATTGTAATTTGGGTAAAGTCGGCTTAAAAGGCTCGTTGGCCTGATTGGGTGCTAAGGAAGTCAACCAGGCTTGCTGATCCTGATAAAGTATCAACGCCGTGTCATAGTCCACCAAAGTAAAGCGCAGTCGATGACCCGCTTTAAGTTGTCCTAATTTCCATAAATCGGCTTTGATGACGGTGGCAGGGCAAACAAAACCACCTAAAGAAGGGCCGTCGGGGCCTAGAATGACGGGCATGTCTCCTGTGAAATCTACGCTTCCGAATGCATAAGCATTATCGTGAATATTGGATGGGTGCATGCCCGCCTCACCACCATCTTTTCTAGCCCATTCTGGCTTCGGGCCGATTAAGCGAACGCCTGTTCGACTGGAGTTGTAATGGACTTCCCAGATATGCTCGAAGAATTGCTCAATATCTTTGGGGGTAAAAAAATCAGGTGCGCCATGAGGGCCGTACATCACTCTGATTTCCCAGTCTTGAGTGTATGCGGGCGCCACGTTTTGAGCATTCGTGTCTAGAGAGACAGATTTAGTAGCAGAATATGAATAGTGCAGAACATCCCCGACCTGCAGTGCCCGCCCTGCGTGCCCGCCAAATTGCCCGAGGCTAAAAGTTGCTTTTGATCCAAGATAGTCAGGACAGGAAAGACCACCTGCAATACACAAATAGCTGCGCGTGCCTTGGCTAATAATTTTGCCCAGTTTTAGTGTTTGCCCAGCCATCACTGGCCAAGCTTGAAACATGGGTACCTCAATATTGTCAATTGCGGCATGGATCGTCGCTCCAGTGAGGATGATCGTGGTATTTCGGCTGAACTTAAAGTGCGGCCCATCAATGATGATTTCTAAGCCTGCGGCATCCTCGGCATTACCAAGTAGCTGATTGCCGATACGAAAACTAAGTGAGTCGAAAGCACCTGAAGGGGGCACGCCTATATCCCAAAAGCCGCTGCGTCCCGGATAGTCTTGAATGGTGGTCTGTGTGCCGGCTCTTAGTACGTCGATTCGTGTTGGTTGATAATCAAAATGATCAAGGTATCGGGTGGTAATTTTCGCTTGGGTGACCGCCTCATCATTAATGAGCTCACCTAAATAGTCGAGGTTCGTTTCAATGCCGTAAATGCTGGTATCATTCAAGGCTGCCCCCAGTTGTTGCAAAGCCTCATGACGGGTGGGTTGGTGAGCAATGATTTTGGCTAACATGGGGTCAAAGCTCGACGGAACGGCAATGCCTGCCTCGATCCAGTGGTCTATTCTTAGGCCTTCTCGCTCAGGCCAGCGAAGGTGCGTGATTAAGCCCGCATTAGGCTGAAAGTTTTTATAGGGGTCCTCGGCGTAAAGTCGCGCTTGAATCGCGTGGCCTGAGGGTTTTTGATGACGTAAGTGTTGTAGATCACATCCTGGGTTTTGTGCGATTTCAATCATCCATTGTACTAAGTCCACATCGTAAACTGCCTCGGTGACACCATGTTCTACTTGCAGTCGTGTATTCACCTCAAGAAAATAAAAGGCCTGTGTTTTGGCATCTAAGATAAATTCAACAGTGCCAGCATTTTGATAGTTTACCGTGCTCAATAGCGATTCGGCGGCTTGATATAAGGCGCGGCGAGTCGCTTCACTGAGATTGGGAGCTGGGCATTCCTCAAGGACTTTTTGGTTTCGTCTTTGGGCTGAGCAGTCGCGCTCACCCACCGCGATCACTTGATCTACACCGTTACCTAAAATTTGCACTTCAATATGTCGGGCGTGTTCAATGAATTGCTCGATGAACACCCCGTCATTAGCAAAATTTTGCTGGCTAAGATGCTTCACCTTCTGAAAGGTTTCTGCCAATTCTTGGGTACTAAAACACGCTTTCATGCCGATTCCGCCACCGCCAGCGGTGCTTTTGAGCATAATGGGATAGCCAATTTGCTCAGCTACACTAAGTGCATCTTCAAGGGAGTTGAGTAATTCGCTGCCTTGAACTCGAGGAATATTTGCTTGCTCAGCAAGTGCTCTGGCGGTGTGCTTTAGGCCGAACTGTTCGATATGCTTGGCACTTGGGCCAATAAAGCGGATCCCAGCTTGGTCACAGGCTTGAACAAATGTGGGGTTCTCGCTTAAAAAGCCGTATCCTGGGTGTATCGCATCCGCTCCAGATTGCTGTGCGATGCCAAGAATCGCCTCTTGATTAAGATAGGTTTCAGCGGCGCCACCTTCACCAAGGCTGAACGCTTCATCAGCTTGACGAACATGAAGGCTGTGGCGATCCTGCTCTGCATAAACAGAAACAGAGGTGATTCCAAGGCGCTTAAGCGTGCGAATGATACGCGTGGCAATAGCGGCTCGGTTAGCGATTAAGACTTTTTTTATCATGCTCACTTCTTGTCAGGTCGTCCTGACATTTTCTTACGACAACGGTCGTCCGCTGAAGTGTGATTAACTTAGCCTATGCGGTTTATTTCAATAGGCGTTGGGTTATAGCCGCTGCAAGGATTGTTCATCTGCGGGCAATTTGAAATTAAAATAACAATATCGATCAGCGCTTTAAACTCGACGTATTTTCCCGGGCCTGAGATGCCATCATCAAATTTAAGGCTACCATCAACACTGATCGGGACATTCATAAAAAAGTTAATATTGTGAGTAATATCGCGCTTATCGATACCGAATTCTGGGTGCTCTGCTAGGGCCAACATCCAACTGTCGCGACAAGCATGCATATGACGTTTTTCAAGTGCGTAACGAACGGTATTGCTTTCCGTCGCGCAAGCTCCACCTAAGGTATCGTGGCGTCCACAGGTATCATCCGTAATTTCTAGCATCGGTTGGTTTAAATTAGAGCGCAGTATCGTGCCCGTTGATAAGTACACATTACCCTGTTCGCGAATCGTATCCATAGCGCTGTAGCGCTCCTCAGGATATTTGGCATTATAAAACAGCGTATCAGCCGCTTGATTGCCTTCGACATCAATAAGTCGAGTGATAGAGCCTTTGGGCAGGGTTCCTATAAAATAATCACCTGCCATGATGATGGTTGACTCACCTTTTTGGAGGATATGAGGGGCGGTACTCATTATGCGCCTCCTTTGAGCGGATTGAATGGAGCACATTGTTTTGGCATGTTCATTGTTTTTGTCTCGTTTACTGCGGCCATGTTAAAGCCCCAAATAGTACAAAGCGTTGTTTTCAAACCCGCGCTGGTTTTGCTCGCATGAGGTTCGGCAAAAGTCATCTTCGGTTGCAGGGTAAGCCTTACCCAGCTCAATTTTCACCTGACCTTTAGGGTATTCACTCTCGGTATTTAATGGGTGAGGGCAGGTGTGAAGAATGACTAAGGTGTCCATTTCAAAGCGCAGTATGACTTCAGCCGAGGTTGACGGCGGCTTTTGCAAACTCAGTGCGCCATATTGGTCTGTGGTGACTTGACTGAACCAATTGATATTGGCGGCCATATCGGCTGCTTTTAAACCGTACTTTTCTAGCTCAACGCAAAATGCATCATAACCATTTTGATTCCAATCATTGAGGTGGTGTTGATAATCACGCGCTCCCCAGCGCTCACTGACGTGGTGCGCATGGCTATTACCGCAAACCGTATCATGCCAGCCAAAGCTATCGGCTACTACGGAGGCAAAAATTCTTCCCATATCGGAATAAAGGCAATGGCCTTTTGTGAGTTTAAAGGTGTGTTGGCATTTCAGGGTATCAGGGGCATTGTAACGCTCGAATAGATTGTCTGGGTTGTAAAACAACATGCCGACATTGGCAGGGTTTGTGACATTGAGTTTCATAAATGTATGACGTCTCATTGTCAGCGACCAGTGGCTGCCATAGGGTAGCTCAGTCGAGTATTGCAAGGATTTAATGATGGATTTCATGAGTTGGATGTATCTGCTGTAAGATCGGGTTGGTAAATCGGGCTTATCTGCTCTTCTATCTGGTTAAAGAGTGTTTGCTCGGTTCGCCCGACAGGAATGTCATAGGTAATACGAGCGCCGAACGCATGAGGAGATTGGGGGTCATGTCGAACCTTATCAAACACCCAGAGCCGCGTGCCCAAGTAAAAACCCTCTTTAAGATCATGAGTGACCATGAACACGGTCAGCTGGTGTTTTTGCCAAAGTGATAATAACAGCTGGTGCATATCTTTTCGGATGCCAGGATCGAGTGCGCCAAAAGGCTCATCAAGTAATAAAACACGGGGTTTGCTGATCAAAGCTTGAGCAATGGCAAGACGCTGACGCATGCCTCCAGAGAGTTCATGTGGGTATTGCTTGAGCGCATGACCCAGACCGACTTGATGAAGAAGCTCAGCGGCTTCGTCTTCAGCGAGCTTTTTTCGGGTTGAGAACAGCCGGCCGGTAAAATGACTTTGCCGAAAGCTAGCCGCCATAATGACATTATCGAGGACGCGCAGATGCGGAAAAACAGAATATTGCTGGAAGACGATACCGCGCTCAGGATTTGGCTCTGCAATTAGAGGCTTCTCATCAATAAATAGCCCGCCCTGAGAAGGCGTTTCAGAGCCTAATAAGAGTTTGAGAAAAGTGCTTTTGCCGCAGCCTGAGGTGCCAACCAAGGTAATAAATTCTCCGTCGTTGACCGTGACATTGACGTTCTCAAGAATGACATTATCCCCGTAGCGCTTCCAAAGGTTTTTGACTTCAATCATGGCTTACTCTTTTCCATACCAAGGGAATAGCCTTTTATTCACCAGCCTTAAGGCAAAGTCTAAAGCAAAGGCGAGTAACGTGATCCAAAGCACATAAGGGATAATGACATCCATTGAGAGGTAGCGTCTCACTAGGAAAATACGATAGCCAAGGCCTTCAGTGGAGGCGATGGCTTCAGCCGAAATCAGGAACAGCCATGCAGTTCCTAATGCCAGCCGAACGGAATCAATTAACCGAGGTAAGACTTGCGGCAAAATGGCTCGGTTAATGATTTGAGCGGTATTTGCACCTAAAGTTTGTGCCTTAATCAATTGTTCACGCGGAATTTCCATCGCGCGCTTTTGCATGTCGCGAATCAAGAATGGGGTAATGCCGACAATGATGAGGATGATCTTAGCCACTTCTCCTAGGCCAAATACGATGAACAGTATGGGCAGCAGCGCAATGGGAGGGACCATGGCAATCGCGGTGAAAAATGGAGAAAAAGTGACATTAAACAATGGGATTGCGCCAATCACGATGCCGATAAATAGCCCGATTAATGCAGCAATGCCTACACCCCAGGCAAGACGTTTTAAGCTGCTCACAGTGTCCTTCCAAAACAATAATTCGCCGGTTCGCTTACTTGGAACAAAAGCAAGACGATCTATCGATTCAGCCATCTGCGTTATGCTTGGCAAAATTTTATCTTTAGGGTTTTCTGCAAGGCGAGCATGAGAGCCATAAAGATATAAGCAGATTAGAATAACGAAGGGTAATGCGCCCAATGCAAATTGAACGGGCCGCGAGGGCATTCGATTGATGAGGCGCATCGTCCTTCCTACTCCGTCAGGAAATTACAGTTTGCCTTCAGCGGCCATCAGCATGAAGTCAGGATTAAAGCGAAACAGAATATTTGATTCATCGCCATACACACCGGCTGGCATTTCGATTCCGATAAATCCGGCATCTGGTGCGCCTTCACCTAACAGACCGTGGTCGAAAGAGAACTCGGCAACACTTTGCATGGTGGTTAGCAACGAGGGGCTCATGGTGAGCTCCACAGCATCAGCTGGCTCATAAAACATTTCTGTGCTGGCAAGCTGCGCTTCATAACCCGCTAAGTCGGTACCTGAGGCTTCGCCTAGGAATGTTTTTGTTGCGATGGCCTCTGGGCTGTCACCTGTCATCATGCCCATCATTTCATACCAAGCGCCAGTTAAGGCTTTGCCCAGTTCAGGGTGCGCTGCCAAGGTGTCAGTATTGATGACGAGTAAGTCAATGATTTCGCCAGGAATATCTGATGAGTCAAATACCTTGTAGCTGTTTGGCATGGCCATGATCTCACTTAAAAGCGGGTTCCAAGTGACAACAGACGTGACATCCGCCGTACTATAAGCAGCGACCATGTCTGCATCAGACGTATTGACTACCTTGAGATCTGATTCTGACATACCGACAGATTCAAGTGCTCTTGCTAAGAGGTAGTGGGAGACGCTGAGTTCAACTAAGTTGACATTTTGGCCTTTGATATCAGTAAGTTTGTCTTTGCCTTTGAGCACGACGCCGTCATTACCATTTGAAAAATCGCCGACGATGAGCGCCGTGCTATCAACCCCGCTAACCGCAGGGATGGTGAGTGCATCCATATTGGTCATGGTGCAGGCATCAAATTCTCCAGCGGTGTATTGGTTGATTGACTCGATATAGTCATTGATTTGAACCACGTCAATTTCAATACCATATTTTTTTGCCCATTTGTCAACAATGCCTTGTTCTGAGCCAATAGCCCAAGGCATCCAGCCGACATAAATCGACCAACAAACTTTAAAAGGTTCAGCCGCTTGAAGTGGCGACAAGAAGAAGAGCGAAAGAAGCAGAGCAGCGATACGTTTCATCATTACCTCGTTGGTAGTTAACATTAGAGCACCCTGGCAAATCTGCCATAAGTCTCCCGGGCTTTTATCCCGCCGTGTAACCTTCGATGAGGTCGAGTGCTCTCGGACCAGACACTGTCGAAACAGTCGGAACCCTAGCGCTCTATTTTTA
>JAXHSS010000060.1:7556-10301 GCA_034190675.1 Pseudomonadota bacterium | reverse complement strand
CTAATTTTTGTACCATCAACTTGGCTGAATTGCTGGATATTCTCCATAGCTGATTTTAAGCGCTGCCATTCGCTTTGTTGTGTGAAGCGCGTTTCAACCACTAGCTCAGCCTGAGGTGAAATTGTATTAGCGCCCAATCCGCCGCGCATTTTGCCGGCATTCACGGTAGTGCCTTTTTCAAGGTTTGTTAACGCGGTTAAAGCGATCAGCAAGTGAGCAGCCTCAAGGTTGGCATTGATGCCATCGACATAATGGTTGCCGGCATGGGCGCCTTTGCCTTCAATCTGGATAAAAAACGTAGCGACCCCTTTTCTTGCAATAACAACGTCGTGGTCAGGGCCGGCTGCCTCAAAGACAAGGCAAAGGTCGTAGTCTTTGGCGATCTCCTTTGTTAAGGCTTTGCTGTCGTCACTGCCGGTTTCCTCATCGCTGACAATCAGCATGTCAATATTGTGGATGCTGCCCGATGTATTGTGAATATTTCGAAGCGCTTGTAATGCGACATAGTTGCCGCCTTTCATATCGCAAACACCTGGGCCATAAATCCACTCATCACCTTCGCGAAAGTCGGTGAAGGTGTTTGGTGGAAAAACCGTGTCCGAATGCCCAAGAAGCAGTACTTTTTTGCCGTCTTTTTTAGGCGAAAGGTAATGAATATGATCGCCAATCTGCTCTCGCGGGTGGCGCTCGATCTGATAGCCTAATTCGGTCATCCAGGTTGAAAAAATGACCATATTGTCATCAACGCCAGCTTTGTTTTTTGTATAGGAATTGAGGTTGATGAGGGTGGCTAATTCGTCAAAATTCATTTTTTGCTCCGTTGGTTGGCTAAATTCTGCGCTTTACGCATGCTTGAGGTCATGATTTGGCAAACTAATTGCTTTTTAAATGTTAGGTTTTGATGACAACGGTTTTATCTATAGCGCGTTGCGATATACTGTTGGCGACTGTTATGGACGTTGCTCGCAATGGATAATGTAGAGCGATCATCTAGCCTATGCAAGCGCAATTGCGCAATTATTTGATCCAAGCTGGAGAGTTGAAATGAGCAAAAAAACAGTGGGTATCTGGATGTACCAAAATGGTAGTGGAAAGCAGATTCAATCCAAGATCGTGAGCAAACTGCGTGAGCGTGATATTTTTTCAATCACAGGCCTGAATTTAGCGGATGCCAAAGCCTATGATGGCAAAATTGTTTGCCACGATATTGTGATGAATGAGTTGGATGCTTTTTTTTCGTATAACGCTGGCGAGCAGACCTCTTTTCAGATGTATCTCTATGAAACGTTAAACGAGTCAATTCCCTGCGTTAATAATTTTCGATCCTTTGCGTTGACAGAGGATAAATTTCGCACAGCGAATCGTCTAAAGCAGGCGGGAATTCGCACGACAGACTACAAATTGTGCAGCAGCTCTGACAAAGAAGGATTAAAGCAAGCTATGCGTGAATGGGGCGGGCGCTTAATTTATAAGCCTACTGACGGTTGGGGCGGCATGGGGATTTGCAAAATCGAAGATGAGCGATCACTGGATATGCTGATTCCTTTTTTGGATCAAACCAATTTGCCGCATTTTTACGTTGAGCGATTCGTCAACTATGACATGACTGACTTCCGCGTCGATATTGTTGGTGGCGAATATATCAGCTGTTATGGCCGACGAGCTCCAGCGGATAGCTGGAAAACAAATATTACCGGCGGCGGTACCGTGTTTATGCGTGAGCCTGATGATGCCTTGGTGGAAATTGCTAAGCGAGCGGCAAACTCAACGGGGCTTGAGATCGCAGGGGTGGATCTGATCTATGATTTAGATGCCGAGGAGTATGTCGTCCTTGAGGCGAATGGCATTCCAGCCTTTGCCACTCCTGAACAAGAACGACAGGGGCTTGATTTTAACGATCGCAAAATCGATGCCGTTGTTGACGTTATTGAACAAAGAATACAAGAACATTATTTAGAGGATACCCAAAATGAGCGCCAATCCATCATCTCTGCCAAAGATAGGTTTGCTTTATCTTGATCACGTTTTACAGTTTTTCCATACCTCTAATTTTAAAGGCTGGCCAGATAAGATAGAGGTTGTCACTTATCACTGGGGAAATGATAAGGCGCGTTTTATCCGCGAGGTGAAGCGTAAAAAAATTGAGGTCTTGATCGGCAATATCCCTGCAACAGCCTATGAAAAGTTTCGCGAGATTGCTCGTGAATTACCACACGTTCGCTTTATTCCGTCTTTGGATACGCAGTTTGCTAATAAGTCTAAAGAAAACGTGACACGCTTTTGCATGAAACATAAGCTGCCCATTCCTGCGACCAAGATTTTTTATGAAAAGTTTGAAGCTTTAGATTTTCTGAGCAAGACAAGCTTTCCTAAGATTATCAAAAAATCTTATGGCCCTTCTAACTATGGCGGATACTTTGTTCACAAAGTCGATAGCTACCAAGAAGCGGTCGAGCTGTTGAATAAAAAGCGTTATTACCCCGTTTATGTTCAAGATTTTGTGCCAATGAAAGCGGATATTCGCGTGATGCTTATTGGCCATAAGCCCGTTTGTGCGTTCTGGCGTCGCCCGCCTGAAGGTGAGTGGCTGACCAACACCAGCCAAGGTGGTTCGATGAACTATAACGATGTGCCGATGAAAGCGTTAGATATTGCTGTAAAAGCTTCTAAGGCGGCCAAGGCAGAATACTGGGCCTGCGATATTGCCTTGGGTAATGATGGCAAATTCCGTATTTTGGAATGTGC
>JAXHSS010000060.1:0-7456 GCA_034190675.1 Pseudomonadota bacterium | reverse complement strand
ACGATGTGCCGATGAAAGCGTTAGATATTGCTGTAAAAGCTTCTAAGGCGGCCAAGGCAGAATACTGGGCCTGCGATATTGCCTTGGGTAATGATGGCAAATTCCGTATTTTGGAATGTGCTACAGCGTTTGCGGCGTTTCCTTATATTCGTGATTGGATTGGACAATATTTGATGTGGCTATTATCAGATGGCTGTTTCAAAAAGCCGACAATCCCGATGTTTAACTGGGAAGAGCTGAGTAAAATTGATTCTTCTCTATTACGCATTATGCGTCACATTGTATTTGGTTCACCATTGCCTAGCTATGGTTGCGAGGATGTCGGCGATGCTTTTGCATCGGCGCCTAAAGATCAGTTTGCGATTTTGCCTGTGGAGCTTCGTGCTGAAGAAGAGTGGCCAAGTGAGGTTTGGAATTTCCAAGATAATTATCAACCTCGTCAAATCCAGCCACGAATGACGGACCTTCAGTTGCAGCATGAGCAGGCAGGTCTTGAAGATGTTGAAGTGCAGCCAGAACATTCTATTGATGATGCGCGGGTTGAGGCCTTTTTGGTCTCATTAAAAGGTGTGGGTCCGACCCTCGTTAAGTGTATGATTGACACCTTGGGTCATGCGGGCATTGTTGATGCGCTAGTTAATGACCCTGCGCGCTTGCAAACGGTGGATCGAGTCGGGCCAAAAAAAGCCGCGTTTATGGCGCAGCAATGGCAAAACCAATAGCTTAAACACCACCGAGCAGCAGTGAATTAAAGAACAACGAAAAAAATCTATGAAAAAGCAATACGTTACCTATCCTAAAGCCATCGACTATTTGAAGCAGATGGAAAAAGAGCATCCCGACTTCGTGCATTTGCAAAGCATTGGCGCGACATGGGAAAATCGCCCGATTATGTTGGTGACACTAAGCTTGGATGTTGAAAAAGCGGATGAAAAGCCAGCCTTGTTATACACAGGTACGATTCATGCTCGTGAATGGATTGGGATTGAACTGGCGCTCAAAATTGTTGAGCATGTGGTGGAAAATCATCAGGTGGACCCTAAGCTCAAAAAAGCGTTAGCCCAAAATGCCTTGTATTTGGTGCCCTGTTTAAATCCCGACGGTTTTGAGTATTCGCGTCGTCATTTTTCGTTTTGGCGCAAGAACCGCCGTAAAAATGAAGATGGAACGCACGGCGTTGACCTGAATCGAAATTTCAGCGAAGGCTTCAAGAAAGGTGTGTCGATGTCATCGAATATCTATTCGGGCCCTGAGCCTTTTTCAGAACCTGAGACCCGAGCGATTCGCGATTTTGTTCTCAGCCATAAGAACATCTGCGTGGCATTGGATTACCACTCGCAGGGCAATGTGTTTTTCCCTTGTCATAAGTTTAACCATGAGCCTGAGTGGGAAGGTACGGATGCCAATATTCTCTGCGCGAATATGAATCGAGAAATTCATAAAGTCACAGGTCGTAAATACGGTATTAACCGTGGTAAACCGCCCGCCAACCTTATCGCGGGGAGTGGACGTGAGTATTATTACTCCTTAGGCATTTTATCAACGGTTGTGGAAGTGGGTACGCGTAATATTCCTGACTATTTAGTGAATATGTCGCAAAGCATTGATGAAAATATTCCTGCGGTTTTGTATGCACTGTCTGAGGCCATTAATTATTCAGAGCAGGCGCCAAAGCGAGTGGATAATTTTGAGATCCAGCATATCGGCGCCCGAGAAGCCTCGATCAGCTGGACGCACTCTGCGCAAGATGAGGTCTTTTTTGAAATTTATCGTTCAGACCGCCCCAAAGAGCCTTGCTGTGATGAAAACTTGATTGCCGTAACACGCAAATGTGAGTTTTTTGATCGTCAGCTCAAAACCGGCATGCGCTATCACTACAATATTCGTGCGGTGCACCGTAAAACAGAAGTCAAGTCGCCTTTTGCGCCAGAGCTTATGCTCAAAACCCTCTTGGCGGATGATGAATTTTCTCGCGTGCTATTTCCTGCAAAAAATAATGTTGGTTATTTAGGGCAATTTACGCTTGAGAAAAATCGCGAACATTTTGGGAACAACTCGCTCTTTGTCGGTGTGAATGTTCATCGTGGCGTTTGTTATGGTGTGATTAAGTTTGATCTGGCAAAACTACCCGATAATGCAAAGATTCGCAGTGCGCGTTTTCGCTTGTATCCAATGAACCGAGTGAATGCTAAAGTGGAGAGTTTTGGTGAGTGGACGGTATCGATTCTAGATCCGCACAGCTTTACGGATATTCAGGATTTTAATCAAGTTCATCAGGCGAAAAAGCTTCAAACTCTAGGCCAGGCCATTCCATCTGAGCAACTGACTCAAGGGATTTGGAGTCAGTGGGATATGAATATTGTCGAGCGTCGCAAGCTGAAAGATGCTATAAAAAGTGGTGAGTTACTGTTCAGAATTGAAGGGCCGCGCAAATTGCCGACGGGTGAAGATTCGCAAATGATGCAGTTTGATATTGGTTATGGTCGATTTGGTTCGGGAATTCATTATCGCCCCCATATTGAGCTTATGTACTCTGTGCCTTCGAAAACCGCTGAATTGGCGCCATTTGAAATCAACACGATTGCGCCAGAAGGTGTAGAGAAAAACCAGCTGCGCTGCGGCTTTAGTAAAAGCGGTGAGTTTGTTTACGGCCAGATGGAGTTTAGGCCGCAGGATTTGCCGCCGCCAGATCGCACGGTGATTACCGAAGCTTATGTGGTTTTGCAAAATAATAACAGCTTGGATACACATAAAGATATTCGCTTTACGATTGAGCTGGCGGATATTGCGGATACCAACTATGAAAGCGTTAAGTCGCGTGATAAGCATGAGTTTATTGGCTATGAGGTGAGCAATCATCAGCTGCAAAAAACGAGCTCGCATAGCTTTATGTTTGATAGCATTGGCCGCAAAGACTTAGAAGAGTTTTACGAGCGTAAAGAGCCTTATCATTTAATTATTCGCCCAACGTCGTCATCGGTTTATAAGGATGGCACGGTGGACTGGCATTCATTAGACAGTGATTCAGTGTGCAAGTTGGTTATTAAATACATTGATAAGCGAAAGCATGCCCTAGATACTCCAACAAACTTTGCGGCGAGTTTGGATAATAACCGTGTTAAATTGACTTGGAAGAACCCAACGCATCCGGATTTTGTTGGCTCTTTTGTGGTGCGAAATCGATTCCATCCGCCTAAATCGCCAGTCGATGGCGTCAAGCTTTATGCGGGTAAGGATGAATACACCTATGATGTTTATGGCAATCCGAGTATTCCAAAATATTATGCGGTCTTTAGTTATGACGATGTGCCGAATTATTCTAAGCCTGCGCAGGTGGAATTTAGCACCAGTGCAGCTAAGCCGATCAAGTATGAAGAGTACGTTGATGAGGGTGAGCAAGAAGATATGACAGGATTAGGTGATAACAAAAAAGGAGATGAACAAGTCGCCTCGAATTGAGGCGGCATTCGTTATGCAAAAACAGCATAAATCTAAATTGTTAACACGAGTGTTTGGGAGTGGTCATAAGTTACAAAAAGATATAAAATAACGTCCACTATTTTTTGTATATCAACGAAGGTGTCCCGTGAAAGCATTATCTGATCAGCACTATCAGCAGTATAAGAACAGCGAGAGTATCGCAGAACAAATGATCCCTATGATTGGCCGTTTGTACCGTGAGAAAGACATTACTACCCTTGTTTATAGCCACTCTTTAGTGAATCAGTCTGCGATCACTATCCTTAAAAACCACCGCTTTGTTCGCTTCATGGAAGGCGACTCTCTATCGGTTCGTGATACTTGGCCAATTCTTCAAGCGGTCTCTGATCTGGATGTTAAATCGATTCGTGTCGATATTGGTAAGCTAGCAACGATCGCAAAAGAGCAAAATGTTGCGGATGCGGATCTTGCAGGTTTTGTTAAAGAGCAGCTTAACGATGCAATCGGCGCAAACAATGAGCCAAAAGGCCCTGTGGATGTCGTGCTTTACGGTTTTGGTCGTATTGGTCGTATTCTTGCTCGTCTTTTAGTTGAGAAAAGTGGCTCGGGTAACGGCTTGCGTCTTCGAGCCATTGTTATTCGCGGCAAGAAAGAAGACCTTGCTAAGCGTGCTGGCCTATTGCGTCGCGACTCAGTTCATGGCTCGTTCGATGGCACCATCTCTGTTGATGAAGAAAACAACGCGATTATTGCCAATGGCAACTATATTCAAATTATCAATGCGAGCCACCCAAGTGAAGTTGATTACACTCAATATGGCATTGAAAACGCTGTTGTTGTCGACAATACGGGTGTTTGGACAACCAAAGAGCAGCTAGAAGAACACCTTCGCCCAGGTGTTAGCCGTGTGATTTTGACTGCGCCATCAAAAGGTGACGGTGTTGAAAACGTGGTATTTGGTGTTAACCAAGCCGCTATTGGCGATGATAAAGTGGTTTCAGCGGCGAGCTGTACAACCAATGCGATCGTACCCGTATTAAAAGCAATGGTTGATAAATATGGTTTGAAATCTGGCCATGTTGAAACCGTTCACTCATATACCAACGATCAAAACCTGATTGATAACTACCACAAAAAAGAGCGTCGCGGTCGTGCAGCAGCGCTGAATATGGTGATTACGTCTACTGGTGCAGCAAAAGCAGCAGCAAAAGCGTTGCCAGAAGTGTCGGGCCGTTTAACAGGTAGTGCTATTCGTGTACCGACACCAAACGTGTCGATGGCGATCTTAAACCTAAATCTCGAAAAGTCAGTCACTCGTGAAGAGCTGATTGATTACCTCCGTTGGACGTCATTGCATTCTGATCTTCAACGTCAAATCGACTTCACAACATCGACTGAATTGGTTTCGACTGACGTTGTTGGGTCGCGTCATGCGGGCTTGGTAGACTCTTCAGCTATTTTGGTAAATGAAGAGCATAAGTCTTGTGTAATTTATGTGTGGTATGACAATGAGTTTGGCTATAGCTGTCAGGTGGTGCGTCTACTACAACATATCACGGGCGTGGAATATCCACTGTACCCAGCGAAGTAATTCTTCCGTTTCAATCGAACAGTTTGAGAGTAAAACCTATGATTAAAATCAAGCGCGGTCTTGATTTGCCGATTGCAGGTCAGCCTTCACAGCAAATCACGGATGGCAATGCCATCAATGAAGTGGCCGTTTTGGGTTATGAATACCCGACAATGAAGCCATCGATGCGTGTACGCGAGGGTGACACTGTAAAAAAAGGGCAAGTCATCTTTGAAGACAAGAAAAACCCAGGTGTGATGTATACCGCTCCAGCTTCTGGCCAAGTGATGTCAGTAAACCGTGGTGATCGCCGTGTGTTTGAATCACTCGTGATCAAGTTGGATGAACAGAATACATCAGTTGATTTCGACAGCTACATCAACAAGCCAGCCGCTGATTACTCAGCTGATGAGCTGATTAAGTTGATGGTTGAATCTGGCATGTGGACAGCACTTCGCCAGCGTCCCTACGATAAAGTGCCTGCGATCGATTCACTTCCATCGAGCATTTTTGTTGCAGCGATTGATACACGCCCATTAGCGGCTGATCCCGCTGTTGTTATCGCTGAACAAGCAGAAGCTTTTGCGCAAGGCTTGCAGCTATTGACGCGTCTAACAGAAGGCAAAATTCATGTTACTAAGGCACCAGGTGCACAAATTAATGTGCCTGAGATTAAGTCGCTAACCGTAACTGAATTTGGTGGTAAGCACCCAGCAGGTTTGGTGGGTACGCATATTCATTTCCTTGATGGGGCTTCTGAGTCTAAGCAGGTATGGCATATCGGCTACCAAGACGTTATCGCTCTAGCAAAGCTCATTGAAACTGGTGAGCTATATACGGATCGTGTTGTGGCTATTGCAGGCCCACAGGTGAAGTCTCCACGCTTAGTTCGCACGCAGTTTGGCGCAAGCTTAGTTCAGTTATTAGGTGAAGAAACAGAAGGCGCGGATAACCGTTTGATTTCTGGCTCTGTGCTCGGTGGTTTCTCAGGCAAAGCGCATGAGAACTATCTCGGTCGTTATGCGAACCAAGTCAGCGTATTAGCTGAAGATCGTGATCGTCATCCATTGCGTTATCTGAGCTTTACGGGTAATGATCGACACTCAGTGAAAAATATTTACTTATCTAAGTTGTTTGGCGGTCTTAAGAAAATGACCACAAACGCAAACGGCAGTGAGCGCGCAATGGTGCCAGTGGGTTCTTATGAAGAAGTCATGCCGTTAGATATTCTTCCTACTCAATTACTTCGTGCCATTATTATTGGCGACATGGACACGGCCATTAGCCTCGGTGTACTTGAGCTAAACGAAGAAGACTTATCTATCTGTACGTATGTATCGCCGGGCAAATATGAGTATGGCCCATTATTACGCGATATGTTGTATCAAATTGAGAAAGAGGGCTAACCCATGGGGCTTAGAAATTTTTTAGACGCGAAAATCGCGCCACATTTTGAAAAGGGCGGTAAGCTTAATCGTTACTACGTCTTTTATGAAATGTTCGACACGATGGTATTTAGCCCATCAGCTGTAACAGGCGCTCGCACTCACGTTCGTGATGGCTTGGATCTGAAGCGTATCATGATTACCGTTTGGCTTGCCGCTTGGCCTGCCATGCTATTTGGTATGTGGAATGTTGGCTATCAAGCGAACTTGCAAATTGACCTGAATGGCATGATGGCGATTGAAGGCTGGAGAGCCGATATCGTGATGACTTTAACGGGCTTTGATCCTTCGAGCTTCTGGTCCAATATGCTCCATGGCGCGGTGTATTACCTGCCCATATTTGTGGTGACTTATCTCTCAGGTTTCCTATGGGAAGGCTTGTTTGCCTTTGTACGTGGCCATGAAGTTAACGAAGGCTTCTTCGTTACTGGTATTCTCTTTACGTTGATTCTTCCTCCGACTATCCCGCTGTGGATGGTGTTTTTAGGCATCAGTTTTGGTGTGCTTATCGGTAAGGAAGTTTTCGGTGGTACGGGTAAAAACTTCCTGAACCCAGCCTTGGTTGGTCGTGCCTTCCTTTATTTTGCTTATCCTGCGTACATGTCAGGTGATGCGATTTGGACTGCAGCGGACAACTTCACGGGTGCAACAACCTTATCACTTGCGCAGCAAGGTGGCGTTGAAAAGATCACAGAAGCGGGTATCACCTGGAGTGATGCGTTCTTTGGTTTTATTCAGGGTTCTATCGGTGAAACCTCGACTCTGGCTATTTTGATCGGTGCAGCGATTTTGTTAATCACTAAGATTGCTTCTTGGCGCATTATGCTCGGTGTGGTTCTGGGTATGGTTGCAACAAGCTTGCTGTTGAACTTGGTTGGCAGTGATACCAACGAGCTATTCGATGTGCCATGGCATTGGCACCTAGTTATGGGTGGCTTTATGTTCGGTACGGTGTACATGGCTACAGACCCAGTTTCTGCGGCTCACACCAATGTTGGTC
>JAXHSS010000006.1:0-27642 GCA_034190675.1 Pseudomonadota bacterium | reverse complement strand
ATCGGCCGAATTGGCGACAGGATCGCCTTGGTCTTTACTATGAATCGCACCGATCACATAACTTTGCTTTTGGTCAGATGTGGCATGATGACTTCGAGTTAAAATTTCGGCAATGATCCCTGTGCTGAGCATTTGAATAGCGCCCATGATAAACAGCACGCCAATCAATAGCATAGGGCGAGTACCGATATCATGGCCTAAAATGAATTTGTCAAAACCGAGGTAGGTAAGCATGAGGCCACCTACTGCACCCAGAAACAGGCCGATTGAGCCGAAAAAGTGGCCAGGACGATTTCGGTAGCGCATAAAGAACATGACTGATAAAAGATCAATCAACACACGGAAGGTGCGAGAAATACCGTATTTTGATTCGCCAAACTGGCGGGCATGATGGCTAACAGGAATCTCGCCAATTCGTTTGCTGGAAGTGACCACGGCTGTCCAAGCTGGAATAAAGCGGTGCATTTCGCCGAGTAATTTGACTTGTTTGATCACTTTGCTGCGATAAATTTTTAGGCTACAACCATAGTCATGAAGCTGAACCCCGGTGATTTTTCCGATCAAGCGATTAGCGATTTTTGAAGGAATTTTACGCAAAAATAAACCGTCTTTGCGCTTTTTTCGCCAGCCAACGAGTAAGTCGAGGTCCTTTTCTTTGAGCTCTTTGACCATCATTGGAATGTCTATCGGGTCATTTTGCAGATCGCCATCTAAAGTGGCAATAAGCTCGCCTTGCGCTTGATCGATACCGGCTTGCATGGCCGCCGTCTGACCAAAATTGCGTTGCAGCGCAACTAACTTAATGTCCATTGGGGATTGATCAATCAGAATTTGGGTGCGTTCCACCGTCTCATCTTGGCTACCATCATCCACCAAAATTACCTCAAAGTGCTCAAACGCTGTCAGCAGCGCTTCTTCGAGCCGTTTGACTAAGGCATGGACGCTGTCTTGTTCATTGTAGAGAGGGATGACGACAGATAAAGGGGTGCGATACGTTGTTTTCATAACCAATCGAGTGAACTGACATGTGCCTGCATTATACTGATTTTGCAGGTTTCGTGCGTATTTTATGCTAACATGCGCAAAAATTTACGTTTTACTTGCCGTGTTAAAAAAAGCCCTTCTTCCACTGCTCAGCGCACTTGCTATTTTGGCTTATGGGATTGTCGTTGAGCAAGTTTGGTCATGGTTAGTATTATTCGATCGTTGGCAGTCTGTTGGCTGGTCGATCTTGGGCTTTTCGGTGGTGTTGATGCTATTGAGCCATCTGATTCGAGGCTTTCGCTTTTATCACTTCTTTTTGCAAGACATGCCTGATCGAGGCCTTGGCACATTTTTGCGCTTATTCAGCGTGTCGCAAACGCATAATTTTTTAAACTCATTATTACCTTTTCGCTCAGGAGAGGTCAGCTTTCCAGTTTTGATGAAAACAGAATTTGCCTTACCCATGAGTCGAACGGCAGCAGGCTTGTTATGGATGCGTATGTTGGATTTGCATGCTTTAGGCGTTTTTGCACTGGTGGTAGTGCTTTATCGATTTTTTGGCACATCGATTATGCTATGGCCGCTCATTGTGTTAGCTTTGCTGATACCTTGGTTGGTTTTTGAGCTGGGCCAGCCCATCAGGCGCTTTTTAGAGCGGGCGCAGCAAGAGGCTTATTCTGGCTTGGCGGGGAAACTGATTCACTTTGCGTGGAAATGTACTCAGGGCATGCCCAATAGCCGTGGGTTGTTTTTTTCAACATGGTGCCTTACGGTACTAAACTGGGTGGTAAAGTTTTTCGCCATGGCCTTAGTATTAGTGCTCTTGATGGGGCCTCCTTATGAAGTATTTAACTTTGTATTGGCTTTGGCTGGCTCAGTGGGTGGCGAGTTATCCGCGATACTACCGATTCACGCTCCAGCCGGAGTGGGCACTTACCCCGCAGGCATTTTTTTAGGTATGCAATGGCTATCGCCTGAACTCGGTAACGCTGAGTTAAACCATCGTTTAGCCCAGCTGGGGGTTAGTTTACATGTGATGATCATGTTATCGACTGTTTTGGGGGTGGTACTGGCACAGTTGCTAACCGTGTTTTATTCTTTTGGGTATCAAACACCCAATAGTAAAAATCATTGATTGGCGTATGCAGGTGACAGGCACATGCACATGCACTTAATAAAAAAGAGAGTATTATGGCAAAAGTATTGGTAACAGGCGGCGCAGGTTTTATCGGGATGCACACGGTCAAAGCCTTGCTCGAACAGGGCTTTGACGTTGTTTCAGTGGATAATTTAAATGACTACTATGATGTGAATTTAAAAGAAGCTCGCCTAGTTGATCTGGATGAATTCGCGGTGGTCAATACACATGATTATTTGTTCATCGAGCTTGATATCGCCACCGATAAAGATGAGTTAAAGGAGTTGTTTGAGGTGGAGCGATTTGACTTTGTTTGTCATCTTGCCGCTCAGGCAGGTGTGCGCTACTCCATTGACAACCCGCAGGCGTATATCGATAGCAATATCCAAGGCTTTATGAACATCTTGGAAAACTGTCGTCATCACCCAGTTCAACATTTGGTATATGCCTCCAGCAGCTCTGTTTATGGCAAAAATGATTGTACGCCCTACAGTGAAACAGACGTGGTTGATAATCCCGTTTCGCTTTATGCTGCCACTAAGAAATCTAATGAGTTGATGGCGCATGTGTATTCCCACTTATATCAAATCCCTACCACGGGTCTGCGCTTCTTTACGGTGTATGGCCCATGGGGGCGTCCAGATATGGCCTACTTTAAGTTTGCCCGCATGATTTTGGCGGGTGAATCAATTGATGTGTATAACCACGGCGATCTAGCCAGAGACTTTACCTATATTGATGATATTGTCGCAGGCGTTATAGCAACGCTTAAACAAGCGCCTGTCTTAGGCGATGGTGGAGCGCCATATGAGTTATTTAATATTGGTAATAACCAGCCCGTGAAACTGCTCGAGTTTATCGAAACGCTAGAAGCAGTGATGGGTAAAAAAGCACAGAAAAACATGCTAGGCATGCAAAAGGGCGATGTTTACGCAACGCATGCGAATATTGACAAATTAAAGTCAGCGGTAGGTTTTGCACCCAGCACCTCACTTAAGGCAGGTTTATCCGCTTTTTATGCGTGGTATCAGGGTTTTTATCAAGACTAAAAGCCTATACGCAGATCAGTCGCTGGCCTTATTGCATTAGAATGGAGTAGATCGGGCTGAATCAGATTAGGCTGGCAATTTAAGGCAACGCTCGATTGAACACATTGAGTGTAAAGCGCAGCCAAAAAAGCGCAAAAACCACGGCGCTGATTTGCGCAAATCGGTGCACCTCAGGGTAGCCGCCATGATGAAAAAATAAAGCAACGGCGGCGATCAAAGATAAAACGGCAAACGTGCGCTGAAATAACTGACCACTAGGCCATTGTTTATCCTTAGTCAGGTTATATCCTAAAAGACCACAAAGCCAGCCTAGCCCAGCCCCAAAGAAAATATCTGCAGGCCAATGAGCCCCAACTATCACTCGGCTAAGCGCGACCAGTGAAGCCGCGACGATAAGCACCATGACCAGCCAACGGTGCTGGCGATAATATAAGCTAATGACAGCGGCAAAGGCAAAAACGGTTGCGGAGTGGCCTGAGGGAAAAGCGCTGTGTCTAAGGACCTGGCCTAAAATAGTAAACGTATCCGTATCAAGGACACCTGCAGGGCGGCGAATATCAAAGCCGTTTTTAAGACCGTGGATTATGACAAAACCTAATAGAATGGTCACAATGGCGGTGGCCATCATTCGCGGTTGTTTGTGGATAAACAGAGCCAGCACGCCATAAGCAAATAAGGTGTCGCCCATAAAGGTGATATTTTGCCAGAGCAAGGGGTGGGCTCCAGACAGGGCGTTGAGATCATAAAATAAGCTGACGTTTTCACCCGTCAACATGATCGCCACAAGACCAAAAAAGCAAGCAATTGGTAACCCCAAAGCGAGGTATTGCATGTTTACTCCCGAGTTTGTTTAGGTAGCAGTCCAAAGTGGCTAAATAATAAATATAAAACGTGGGTGGTGACAAGCACTACGAGGAAACTAAATAAGACATCGCTCAAAAAATGCCCGCCCTGCACAATGCGGCCAAAGCCGATGAATCCGCCGATAATCACGCCGCGAATAAGCCATTTACGTCGATTAGCAAAAGCGCCAAGATAACCCAAGGCCAGAAGAACATAGCCTGATGCCGGATGGCCTGAAACAAATGAGCAGTTTTTCTCACACTGATCACTCATCACGATAGGTGGAGTAAACTGTTTATCGCCCCCAAATTCTGTGATATGAACGGGTCGAGCTCGGTCCCATTGGTCTTTAAAAACTGTGTTGACCATCAGCCCTGGCCCAAGTGCTAAGGCTAAAATGAGAAATAATAATGGGCCACGCTGAGTCTTATGCTGAGGTTTGACGAATGTGTGCGCCATCATGCCTAATAAAATAACAGCGGCAAGGCCTGTGAGCCATTTGGTGCCGATATAGACAGCCTGAACAAGGCTGTTTTTATTAAGATAAAAGCGGGACTCAGGTTCATAGAAAAGGCCAGAGAACCAAAGGTCAATACTTGGCCATATTAGAAAAATAGTGCCGATCACGGCAAATAAAATGAGGTAGGGAGCAAGGTATCGCATAGTAATTATTTACGACTGATAATCGCCGCTAAAAATAGCCACAGAGCCGCCATTTTAAACCAGAATGACAGATCGGCAAGTGCTTTAGGAGTCATAAAGACAGAGCAGCCAAAAACCGCTATGGCGCTAATGATATTGAGATGGAATAAACGGCGGCGGCGGATGATCTGACGAGCGCGCTCTTCTTCCTGAATAAGATCAAGTGCTCGGATATTCGATTCAATGGTGCGCAGCTGCTTTGGCGCATCTAACATGAAATTTGGCATCTCAGAAATGGCATTTAGCATAATCGGCGTTTGCTTTTTCAGCTTTTGGTAGGTGGCTTTAAAGCCTAGCTTTTTATTGAGCCACTCGCGAACAATAGGCGTAGCAATTGGCCAAACATCTAAATTTGGGTAAATTTGTCGACCTAAACCTTCAATATGAATCAGAGTTTTGAGCAGTAGCATAAACTCGATAGGCATCTTAATTCGGTGCTCGCGTACCACCTGTAAAAGCCCCATGATCGACTCAGCAAACCCCATACTGGCCATATTGCCCTGTGCAATCGGCTGCAGGATTTCTTCGGTGGTTTTCGTAATCTGAGGAATATCCGCATGCGGAGGAAGCCAGCCAACGCGGGCAATAATTTGAATCAGCTGGGCGTATTCTTCTTGCACTAGGCTGATGATCATTTTGCCGAGCAGGATTTGGTCCTGGTCTGTCAGGCTGCCAATAATCGCGCAGTCAATGGTCATGTACTGTGGTTTTTCAGGACGGTCTGGATTCACGAAGATATTGCCGGGGTGCATATCGGCATGGAAATAGTTGTGTT
This sequence comes from Pseudomonadota bacterium, assembly GCA_034190675.1. Taxonomy (GTDB): domain Bacteria; phylum Pseudomonadota; class Gammaproteobacteria; order Pseudomonadales; family JAXHSS01; genus JAXHSS01. Next base: position 22,151 of record JAXHSS010000006.1, on the reverse strand, counting down.
CAAAGACCTGCGTGAAGAAGATTTCTACCCCAGCGCGCGCCAACTTAGGCAGGTCAATGCCCGCAGCATCTAACTCACCAAGGTTGTTTACTGGGATGCCATTGATGCGCTCTTCTACTAATAATTGCTTGCTACAAAGGTTCATATACACTTCAGGGATATACACATCGTCAATATCTCTGAAGTTATAGCGCATGCGCTCTGTTTTTTTTGCTTCTTGAAGAAGGTCAAGTTCATCGAGCAAAATTTGCTCATAATCTTGAATGACTCGGTCAATCTGGAATAACTCCGCATCCTTCCACACTCGATTAATGAGATGCGAGAAGCGTTTCAGCAAAATCATGTCCTTGCGGATGATTTGCTCTACATTAGGTCGTAGTAGCTTCAGGATCACAGGCTTTTCAATCTCGTCATTAGCGCCGTTGATATATGTCGCCTCGTAAACCTGCGCAATCGAGCCGGCCGCAAGGGGTTCTTTAGCGACGTTGGTAATATGGACATGAGCACGCTTATTCATCGCGTTTTGCAAAAGGCGCTGCGCGACCTTGGTATCAAACGGCTTAACCTGATCTTGTAGTTTTTGTAGCTCTTTGAGCAATTCATCGGGAAACAGGTCAGCACGGGTTGCCAGTAACTGACCCATTTTGATGTAAAAAGGCCCAAGCTGCTCTAGGGCAAGCTGAAGGCGGGCGTTTTTGGGGGCTTTGCAAGGCAGCCAGCGGCCAGGGAAAAACAAGAAAATAGCACGTAATGCAAAAGAGCCTCTAATGCGGGGAAACATGCGGTAGATTCGGTAATGTGCAAAGGTGTTCAGGACAGTAAAGAGGCGAAGCGCATTGCTAAAAGGACGCATTATTTTCCTTGGGTTTTGGCAAAGTGTTTAATTTTCGCCTCAAGGCGATCGGCGGATTGGCGCAAGCTGTCGACATCTTGATAAAACGCTTTAGCCTCGCTCTGGCTGACCGTGAGCTGAGATTCGTATAAAAGAAAGTCAGATAAATTACGTTTCAGCGAACTCAAGAAAACTTGACCTTGATGTTGAATGCGCTCGGCGCTGAGTTGAAATAATTGAGAGGCCGTACGGCCCACTTTGGGCTCCAGCAGTGCGCCCCAGTCGATATGCAAATCTTCGATCAGTTGCAATAACTTAGCAGCCAGCTGCACATCGCCGTCAATCGCAACGGCCATTTTATTGGGCTCGGCATTGAGCTGAGCGCGCCATTGAGCCATATCGCCACTGAGGGTGAGGTCGGCTTGTTGGCGAGCACTATGGTCGGAAAATAAGTGCAGGCCTTCTGGATTAACATCTATAGTGAGGCTCAGCTCGGGCTCTGTGCACAAAAAGCGCAGCCGTTTGCCCGCTAAAGTCTGAAGGTGCGCCCGATTAACGGGGTCGCTGAGCAGCATCGGATTGATAGCGCGTTCAATACTCGGCAGCAAAGAGTTGAGTAAAAACAGCGGCAGCTTCATGGATCAGTCCTTAAACCCTCGATGCAAAGCCACAATGCCACCCGTCATATTATGATATTCACACTGAACAAAGCCGACTTCTTCCATCATGTCTTTTAAGGTCTTTTGATCTGGGTGCATGCGGATAGACTCAGCCAAGTAGCGGTAGCTTTCAGCATCATTCGTCACCAATTTACCCATCTGCGGCAAAATGTTAAATGAGTACAAGTCATAAAGCTTGGAGAGCGGCTTGTGAACGGGATGCGAGAACTCCAACACGAGTAGGCGCCCGCCAGGCTTAAGGCAGCGAAGCATAGAGCGCAGCGCCTTGTCTTTATGCGTGACATTTCGCAAACCAAAGGCGATGGTGATAACATCAAAGGTATTGTCTTCAAACGGCAGCTCTTCTGCATTGGCTTGCACAAACTGAATGTTCCGCCAATAACCTTGGTTGAGTAATTTCTCTTTACCCACCTCAAGCATACTTTCATTGATATCAGCCAGCGTGACTTCACCGCTTTGGCCGACCAGTTTTGAAAATTCGCGTGTCAGGTCGCCTGTACCACCTGCAAGGTCGAGAATTTTTTGGCCTTTGCGGGCTCCAGACATCTGGATAGTGAGGCGTTTCCATAGTCGATGAATGCCAAAAGACATCAGGTCATTCATTAGATCGTATTTCTGTGCAACAGAGTGGAAGACTTCTTTTACCTTGTCCTGCTTTTCTTCAACGGGGACTTGCTGAAATCCAAAATGGGTGGTTTTATTGTTGTTTTCCGTCATTGCTGTCTGTCCAAAACTCGATGAATTCGCATAATAGCAATTAAATCTGGCGGCTGCATGTTCAGTTTACGCCAAATAACCTAAAATATGGACCAAACAAAAAAGGTGCCTGAAATGAATTTCCCAACCATTGAAGACTACGTTGGCAAAACACCATTAGTGCGTTTGCAGCGCATCGTGCCGAATAATAACTGTATTTTGGCCAAGCTGGAGGGGAATAACCCCGCGGGTTCAGTGAAAGACCGACCTGCGCTGAATATGATTAAGCAGGCGTCGCTTCGAGGTGAGATCCAACCTGGCGATACATTGATCGAGGCAACCAGTGGCAATACCGGCATCGCGCTGGCCATGGCCGCCGCGGTTATGGGCTATCGAATGATTTTGATTATGCCTGCTAATGCTAGCGAGGAGCGCAAAATTGCGATGCGTGCTTACGGTGCTGAGTTGATCGAGGTCACTAAAGAGCAAGGCATGGAAGGTGCTCGAGACTTGGCATTAAGTATGCAGAGCGAAGGCAAAGGTAAAGTACTAAACCAGTTTGGTAACCCCGATAACCCCGCCGCGCATTATGCCACCACAGGCCCTGAAATCTGGCGGCAAACGCAAGGTAAGATCACGCACTTTGTTAGCTCGATGGGCACGACAGGAACGATTATGGGCGTCTCAAAGTATTTGAAAGAGCAAAACCCAGAGATTGAGATCGTGGGTTTGCAACCCGCTGATGGCGCGTCAATTCCAGGGATTCGCCGCTGGCCTGAGGCTTATTTGCCTACGATTTTTGATGCATCCCGGGTTGATCGAGTTATCGATATTGATCAACCGCTCGCTGAAAACACCATGCGCGAGCTGGCCAAAAGAGAAGGTATCATGGCTGGAGTATCCTCAGGCGGCGCGATTGCTGGTGCTTTAAAGGTGGCCGAGCAGGTGGAAAACGCGGTCATTGTTGCGATTATTTGTGATCGTGGTGACCGCTATTTATCGACCGGGGTGTATTGAACATGAATATTTTGGTTTTTGATGTTGAAACGGTGCCAGATGTTGAGGCTGCAAGGCGTCTGGGTGAGTTTGACGGTATTGATGATGATGGCGTAGTTAAGGCCCTGTTTTTAGAGCGCCAACAAGAAGCGGGAACTACTTTTTTGAAGCATCCGATGCATCAAGTGGTGGCCATTTCCTGTGTCTATGTGAATACCCAAGAGGATCAGCTGCATGTTTGGTCCTTGGGCAATGAAGCGGATGACGAGTCGGTACTAATACAAAACTTCTTTGATGGTTTGAAGAAAAAGCAGCCGACGCTGGTTTCTTGGAATGGACAAGGTTTTGATCTGCCCGTTTTGAGCTATCGAGCGATGAAGCATAAGTTGTCGATCCCTGATTTTTGGCGTCAAGATGGCGAGTATAAGTGGGATAATTATCTGAACCGCTTTCATGAGCGTCATACTGACTTGATGGATGTTTTGGGCTTTTATACTGGACGCGCAAATGCCCCGTTAGATCAAGTCGCGAGCATTATGGGGTTCCCAGGTAAGATGGGCATGGATGGCAGCAAGGTTTGGCAGGCATACCAAGACGGTAAATTATCGGCCATTCGCGATTATTGCGAGACCGATGTGCTCAATACCTATTTGGTGTATTTGCGGTATGCCCTGATGCGTGGCGCATTAAGCGCTGAGCAATATGAAGATGAAGAATTGCGCTTAAAAGTTTGGCTAGAAGGCCAGACAGCAGCGCATTTCCATGAGTTTTTAGCCCATTGGCAAGAAGGGGGTTAGGTGGCTAGACGAAGAAGAAAACGACTGCCTGACACACTCTTTGAGACAGAGGTTCAGCGACTCTCTCATGAGGGCAGAGGTATTGGTGATTACGAAGGTAAGGTGGTCTTTATTGAGGGCGCTTTATTGGGTGAGACGGTCAAATACCAACTGGTTTACAAGCGCAAAACCTTTTTGGAAGCGGTTACCAAAGAGGTGCAAAACCCCTCTGATTTGCGGGTAACGCCACCTTGTGAGTATGCCGAGCTGTGTGGCGGCTGTAGTTTGCAGCATATGCAGACAGAGGCGCAGATTGATTTCAAAGAACGCACCCTGAAAGAAATGCTGGCACATGCCGGCTGCCCTGAACCTGAGCAATGGTTGCCGCCACTAACAGGTGATACTCTGGGCTACCGCCGAAAGGCTCGATTGGGCGTTAAGAATGTACCGAAAAAAGGCGGCGCATTGGTGGGCTTTCGTGAAAAGCGCAGCAGTTATTTGGCGGATATTGAGTCCTGCAAAATTTTGGCGCCTACCATCGGCGAGTCATTAACGCAGTTGCGCGAGTTCATTAGCCAGCTGGATGCCTGTGATACCGTGCCTCAGCTTGAGATCGCAGGTGGCGATGAGGATATGGCGATTATTGTTCGCCATCTAGAGCCAATGACCGAAAGCGATCAGAACGCCTGGACTGAGCTTTGTCAGCAAAAGGGTTGGCAGCTATTTTTCCAGCCCAAAGGCCCTGATACGGTGCATCGTGTTTGGCCGCCTCTGGCACAGGATGAGTCGCCGCGTTTGCAGTATCGCTTAGATGCATTTGATGTGGAGCTGCTCTTTCATCCCACGGATTTTACACAGGTCAATGCCAGTATTAATCAGCAGATGGTGCCTCTGGCACTGAACTTGCTAGATATACAGCCCGAACACCGCGTGTTGGATTTGTTTTGCGGTTTGGGGAATTTCACCATTCCGTTGGCAACCAAAGCCGCCGAGGTGGTTGGTGTAGAGGGCAGTCAGGCGATGGTGGAACGAGGTTATGAGAACGCCGCGCATAATAATTTGAGCAATGTGTCATTTTTTGCCGCAGATTTGACAAAGCCAGTGGATCATCAGCCCTGGTATCGCCAGACCTATGACCGAGTTTTGCTTGATCCAGCTCGTTCAGGCGCGCTTGAGGTGATAGAGCATTTGAGCGTATGGCAGCCCGAAAAAATTGTCTACGTTTCTTGTAACCCAGCGACGCTGGCGCGAGATGTCGCTAGTTTGGTGCAATTAGGCTATCGCATAACTAGCGTATTGGTGATGGATATGTTTACCCACACGGATCATGTGGAGTCTATGATGGCATTTGAGAAAGTGAAAAAATAAAACCATGGTAACTCTGAATCAAAAATTAGTCTTCGATGATGCGCAAGGGCTGAGCCTAGATCAGCTGCGATCGGCCGTTCCTTTTGCGAGCGAGTCCGGTTTGCAAAAGCTTTATCAAGCGGCCAATCTGGCTTATCAGATTGAAAACGAGGCCAAGCAGCAAGACGATCTTTGGGGAAGTGGCCTGGGCGCGTTTTCTGTTGGCTTGGATATGGTCAACCATTTGGTGGAGTTGCAGGCCGATGTCACCGCGTTAATTGCAGCGATGCTCTATCGTTGTGTTCGTGAAGACCGCCTTGCGCTGCCGAAAGTGCAAAAGCAGTTTGGCAAAGAAGTGGCCGACTTGGTGGCTTCAGTCAGCCGCATGGCGGTGATTAGCTATATCAATGAGCACGATGACTCTGTCATGCTCGGTCAATCGATTTCGCAGATGGATAATTTGCGACGCATGATCGTGGAAATGATGGATGATGTTCGCGTGGCGTTGATTAAGTTGTGTGAGCGAAAAGCGATTTTGGAAGGCTTAAAAGACGCCGATGAGGCGCGTAAAGTAAAGATCGCCCGCGAGGTGATGGAGATTTATGCCCCCTTAGCGCATCGCTTAGGCGTGGGGCAGGTTAAATGGGAACTTGAGGATTTAGCCTTCCGTTATATTCAACCCGAGATTTACAAAGGCATCGCCAAGCAGTTGGATGAGAAGCGCATTGAGCGTGAAGATTATATCGAAACCACGGTTCAAACGCTGAACGACACATTAGGTGAGGCCGGCATTTCGGCTCAGGTGTCGGGTCGGGTGAAACACATTTACAGTATCTGGCGCAAGATGCAGAAAAAGCGTAAAAACTTTGAGGAAATCTACGATATTCGCGCGCTGCGAGTATTGATCAATAATGTGGCAGATTGTTATTCCGTTTTAGGTAAGGTGCATTCGCTTTGGGAGCCCGTCCCGGGCGAGTTTGATGATTATATTGCAAAGCCTAAGTCCAATGGTTATCAGTCACTGCATACGGCCTTGTTTGGACCTTCGGGGAAAATTATCGAGGTGCAAATTCGTACACATCAAATGCACCAAGATGCCGAACTGGGTGTTTGTGCGCATTGGCGCTACAAAGAAGTGGATGGCAGCAATGATCAGGCCCGTTCGGCCTATGAGCAAAAGCTTGAATGGTTGCGCCACGTGATTGAGTGGCAGGAAGAAATTGGCGGAAGTGATGCACAAGAAGAGCTTCGAGCCGAGCTCAATGCGATTAAAGCCGACCGAATTTTTGTGATTACACCCAAAGGCCATGTGGTGGACGTCCCTTATGGCGCGACACCCGTGGATTTTGCTTATTACATTCATACTGAAGTCGGCCACCATTGTCGCGGAGCAAAGGTAAATGGCCGTATCGTGCCGTTAACACATACCTTGCAGACGGGCGATCAAGTGGAGGTTTTGACCACAAAAGAAGGTGGGCCAAGTCGAGACTGGTTGAACCGAGATGCGGGTTATGTGACATCAGCTCAGGCAAGAGGGCGCATTCGAGCGTGGTTCCGAGAGCTTGAGCGAGAAGAGAATATTCAGGCGGGTAAGAGCTTGCTCGATAAAGAGATTCGCCGTTTGTCGTTGCGCAAGTTAGACCTTGAGCAAGTACTTCCTAAGCTGCAAGCGCAGACAGTCGAAGAGATGTATATGCTCATAGGTACGGGCGACCTTCGGGTCAGTCGTGTGATCAGCTTAAGTCAGCAATTATTGCTTGATGAGCTGGATAATGAGTTTGACGGTGATGAGCAAGAAACGCTGCAATTGCGTCAAGCCTCTGACAGTAGCGAGCAAACCGCGGAAATTACCGTTGAAGGCGAGTCGGGTATGCTCATAAAGCTGGCGGCCTGCTGCAGTCCTGTGCCGGGCGAGTCTATTTTGGGCTATATCACGCGAGGCGCTGGGGTCAGTGTGCACCGCGAAGACTGTGTTAACCTTCAGCATTTGCAACAAACTCAGCCTAAACGCATTATCGAAGTGAGCTGGGGACATCATCAAAATGTCACCTATCCTGTGCGTATTTATATCAAGGCGCAGGATAAAGAAGGCCTACTCAATGAGATTGTCGGCGTATTGTCCAGCACGCCAGTAAACGTCACAGCCTGTCAAACGCAATCGCATCGTGCGGATAAGACAGCCAGCTTATGGATTACTTTTGAGATTCCAAATATCGACTCATTAAGCCGAATTTTCTCTCGCCTAGAGCAGCTGCCTTTTGTGCTGGATGCCCACCGAATTAATCTGAAAGATGGATGAGTAAGCGCTATACACTTCAAGACGCCATTGCCCTAATGGCGGCGCTAAGAACGCCGACATATGGCTGTGCTTGGGATGCTCAGCAGACCATGGAGTCGATCATCCCTTACACTCTCGAAGAGGTCTATGAACTTGCAGAGGCAATTGCTGATCAAAAGGATGGGGCGATCAAAAAAGAGTTGGGCGATGTGTTATTTCAGGTGTTATTTTTTGCACAAATTGCAGAAGACGAACAACGATTCACTCTCGATGATGTCGCCGATGCACTCGTTAAAAAAATGGTGTTTCGCCACCCGCATGTCTTTCCTGATGGGAGTTTGTCCTCTTTTGGTCAGTGTGAAGCAGCGAGATTAGAAGCCGTTGGCGAAACCTGGGCAGGCTTGAAGGCCAAAGAGCAAAACGCTCTCGCAGAAGGAAAAGTCGCAACAGATGAAGTAAAAGGGCAAAAAGCAAACCGCGATGAAGATCAGCCGTCCACGCAAGCATACACCTTTGATGAGGTTTCATTTGCAGCGCCTGCGCATACAGTGGCTTATCAATTACAGAAAAAAGCCGCAGAAGTGGGGTTTGATTTTCCTGATATGACAAGCGCTTTAGCAAAGTTGCAAGAAGAGGTGCAAGAGTGTCAGGAAGCGCTAATTGAGCGTGACCGCGCCGCGCAGTTAGACGAGCTAGGCGATGTGCTCTTTAGTGCGATCAATATCGCGCGAAAATTAGGTGCAACACCTGAAGAAGTTTTATTACAGTCCAACCAAAAATTTCGCCAAAGAATGAATGCTGTTGAGTCAGTATTAAGGCAGCAAGGAAAAACGCTCAAAGCCGCTTCATTAAAGGAGATGGACGAGGTTTGGTCTAAAATCAAGACGTGAAACACCTGTAAAAATAACAGTTTCATGATAGCTATTGTCATCAATTTGTAACAATTGCGCATCATAATGTAGCCTCCTAGATCTAAAGGTTATCGATATGTCCGTATTAAAGCTCCTTGCTGGTGCAATCGCCAGTGTGAGTCTGGTCGCTGTGGCGCATTCTGCAACAGTTGATCAGGCAATTTCAAAAGCGACTCAAGCAAATGAAGAAGGCCAAGTGGCACAAAAAGCCATTAATGAAATTGATAATGAAATTCGTGCAATGGAGCGTGAGTACGCGGATATCGTGGCTCAGTCAGAAGGCCTGAGTATTTATCTTCAGCAGCTTCAAAAGCAAGTGAACTTCCAGCGTGAGCAACTGGCTAAAATCGATGGCTCAATTCAAGCCGCTAAAGATATTGACCGTGATATTGAGCCGTTAATGGTCAATATGGTTCAGCAGCTAGCGCAATTCATTCAATCTGACCTTCCTTTTTATACACAAAGCCGCCTTGCTAACGTAACTGATCTAGAAAAAATGCTAGAAGATGCCGAGCTAACCGTTGCTGAAAAATATCGACGCATCTTAAAAGCTTATCAAGAAGAAGTGGACTACGGCTCAACGCTTGAAAAATACCGCGATACATTGGAAGAGAAAAATATCGATGTCGATTTTTTGCGTGTTGGGCGTTTAACGTTGGTTTACCTAACGCTTGATCAAAAAGAAATGGGTGTCTGGGATCAAAACGCGAACGCATGGGTTGCCGTCGATGAAGTTAAGCGAAATGATATTATTAAGGCGATGCGTATTGCGAGCGAGCAAGCGGCTCCAGCCTTGGTTAAAGTACCTGTTGTCGTGCCTGAGTAAGTGGAGATAAAAATGAGCAATGTAGTAAAAACGCTGAAGCGCACATTCGTTGGCCTAATGACAGGTTTATCCGTTTCGGCCGTTGCGGCTAGCGGTTATGAGCAGCTTGATCAATTACTGGATCAGATCGAAAACGACCGTAGTGCACAGCAAAAAGTTGTTGATCAGCGTTTGGCTAAGTTCCGCGCGGATAAAGAGCAGCAGGCGGCTTTACTGGCCGAAGCTAAGAAAGAGCTAGCTGGCTATAAAGCGCGTAGCCAAGCGCTTGAAAACGAGTTTCAAGCGAATGACCGCGCAATTGATTCACGCGTTAAAGTACTAGATGAGCGCACGGCAACATTTAAAGAAATGTTGGGTGTTTTAGGTCAGGCAACAGGCGATATGATTTCAACGATTGATGGCTCGCCAGTAACATCGCAATTTCCAGAGCGTCGTGAATTCGTTTTAGAGCTAGCAAGAAAAGCAGGCTCAAGCAATGAGATTCCAAGCATCGCTGAGCTGAAAGGCTTTAATACCGTGATTTTCCAAGAGTTGATTCATGGTGGTCGTACGGAAAAGTATGAAGCCAATTATGTGGATGGCAATGGTGAAGCACAGTCAGGTGTTGTTACACGAGTGGGCACCTTTAATGTCATCAAAGATGGTGTCTACCTTAACTGGGATGAGCTTTCAGCTAAGCTGGTTGAGTTTGCGGTTCAGCCAAAAGGTGGTCTATTTAATCCGAGTAAGTTTTTGTCGACGGCAGATGCAGTAGAGTCAGCAGCGCCGGGTGCAATTGAGCCTTTCTGGCTTGATCCATCCAGTGGTAACTTGCTGGCGCTTGAAAAAGAAAAGCCTACTTTGTCAGAGCGAATCAATGTCGGCGGTACCATTGGTTATATTATTATCGCGCTGGGTGTATTGGGTGTGATTTTGGCAATCTGGCGCTATCTTTCCTTGGGTGCAATGTCATTGCGTATTCGCCAGCAAATGAAATCCTCTACACCAAGCGAAAACAACCCGTTGGGCCGTGTTCAAAAAGTATTTAACAAGCATGAGGCGGCTGATACTGAGACATTGGAATTGCACATGTCCGAGGCGATCACCAGTGAGTCGCCACGTGTAACGAAGTATATTCAGTGGATCAAAATCATCTCTGTGGTTGCTCCTTTATTGGGCCTTCTTGGAACGGTAACGGGTATGATCAACGTATTTGAAACCATGTCATTGTTTGGTAACGGTGATCCAAAACAGATGTCTGGCGGTATCTCACAGGCACTGGTCACAACGGTATTAGGCCTAGTGGTAGCGATTCCGACGTTGTTCTTGCACGCCTTTGTACACGGCAAAGCGAGAGATATTCTAACGGTGCTTGAAGAGCGTTCGCTGGGCATTATGGCGCGCCACGCTGAAAAGCAACATAAGACTGCTGCGTAGCGAGAAGTATTATGGGCTTTTTTGACGCCTTTCAAGACATTCTAGCCTTCATGGATCGTGGGGGCTGGGTTGTTTATTTAATTTTGTTAGCTGTGATAGCCATTATTGGCTTATTACTGGACAAAGTGCTGTATTTGTATGGTCCTTTCGTTTCACAAAAAACGCTGGTTAGCCAAGAATGGGAAGCCAGAGTAGATCGTACATCATTTTTTGCACATGCAATTCGTCAAGACTTGGTTGCCTCGGTGAAACTTTCAATGTACCGCAATATGCGCATTTTAAAGGCGCTAATTGCGCTTTGCCCGTTATTTGGCTTGCTTGGCACGGTGACAGGCATGATTGAAGTATTTGAGGTGATGTCGCTGATGGGTGGCGGTAATGCTAAGGCCATGGCCTCAGGGATTTCAAAAGCAACGATCCCAACTATGGCGGGTATGGTAGCGGCTATTGTTGGTGTGCTTGGCATTTCAGTTGTTGAGCGAATGATTGAGTCACGTGAAGCCAAGCTCGAAGAGCAGCTCACATTTGACCATTAACCTAATCAAAAGGGTAAGACTATGCGTAGACTAGGCACAAGAGAAGTAGAAGAAGAAAGCAATATCGACATTACACCGATGCTGGACGTGGTGTTCATTATGCTGATCTTCTTTATTGTGACAGCCACTTTTGTTAAAGAGTCTGGCATTGAAGTAAATCGTCCTGAAGCATCGACGGCCCAGGTGAAAACCAATACGGGCATATTGGTGGCAGTAAATGCGGATGGTGAAATTTATATTAATCGTCGTAAAGTGGATATTGCGTCGGTTCGTCCTAATGTTGAGCGTCTTCGCGCAGAGAATCCGCAGGGATCGGTTGTGGTTCAAGCTGACGAAAATACGCGAACTAAAGACACGGTTGCTGTGATAGACCAAGTACGCGCTGCAGGCGTACTGGATGTGTCATTGTCAACTCAATCCAACTAGCGAGGTACCTGTGATGACAACCTTAACTTATCAACCTTCTATTTTTGGCCGATTGATCCGTTTTATCGGTTCAGCGGCGGCTGGCGTATTTCTTGCGGCCTTGTTGTTCTGGGGTATGGTTAAGCTCATTGAAATGAGCCAAACGGATCTTCCAGAAACGACTTTGGTCGATTTAGGTGAATTTACGACGGTTCGTTTGCCACCGCCACCGCCACCGGTAGACAACACCATTGAAAAGCCGCCTGCCTTAATGCAAGCTCCACCTCAAATGTCAGCACCTAGCGCGGATATCGCTGGTGGGATTCCAACAGGCTTTTCATCATCCATGAGTGATGGCATGGCTTTTGGTAACGCTTTTGATCTGAAGTCAAATATCGGTAAAGCGGGAGTTGGTGATAGCGGTTTGGTTTTGCAAACGCCACTCAACCCCGCTTATCCGTCTGAAGCTTCTCGCCGTGGTGTTGAAGGTTACGTGAAGCTAAAGGTTTTTGTTGGCGCTAATGGCCGCGTTGAGCGTGTTGAAGTTGTTGACGGCATGCCACTCGGTATGTTTGATCAAGCGGCCATTGAGGCTGCACGAAAAGCGCGTTACAAGCCAAAAATGGTTAATGGCCAGCCTGTTGCAGCGGTTGATAAACGTAAACTCAACTTTAGATTGGATAGGTAATTTCTATGCTGCTTAAGCATCGCTATCTCGCTGTATTACTCAGCGTTGGGGTTTTGCCGTGGGTTCTTGCCTCAGAAACAGAGCTAAGTGAAACACAGGCTGGCATGACTCAGAGCGCTTCTGACGCCGTTGCTATTGATCCTGTTGTTGTCTCGTCTGATGATGACGAGTATCTCGAAGACAATGAGATTGATGAAGATATGCTGATGCGTCCGCGTATTCAAACACTTCTAAATGGCGCAAAAAACTATGCTGATAATGATAGGCCAGCAGATGCTATTGCTCAGCTAGATAAATTAAAGCGCATGGATTTGCGCACTCAAGAGCAGATTATGCTCTACAACACGTATGCTTACGTCTACTTCTCACAAGACGATTACGACAATACGATCAAGGCCTATGAACAGCAAATCGCTTTTGACAAAATTGAGCCAGAATTAAAGCGTACGACGTTATCGAGCCTGGCTCAGCTAAAAATGCAAAAAGAAGACTACGATGGCAGTTTGCAGTATTTAACTGAATGGTTTGAGCTGACAGAGACACCATCGCCTGAAATTTATCTTTTTAAATCTCAGCTATTATTCCAAAAAGGCCAGTATACCGAGGCGGCCAAAACCGTTGATGAAGCTGTTGCTGTGCGCAATCAGCAGGCTAAAGACGCAGGCAAAAAGCCAACAGCGATTCCTGAGCAGTGGCTATTAATGAAGCGCTCAATTTACTTTAAAGCAGAAAACTACACAGCGCTTGAAGGTGTGCTGAAAACCCTCATCCTTAATTACCCAAAAACAGAATATTGGACTCAGCTTTCAGCGGTGTATAACCAATTGGGTCGAGGTGAGCGTGAACTTGCTTCAATGGAAGCGGCGTATCTGGGCGGTGGCTTCAAAAAAGAAAACGAAATCAAGGGCTATGCTCAGATTCTGATGGCCAATAACCTGCCTTATAAGGCGGCTCAAGTTTTGAGCAATAGCTTAGCTAATCAGAGCTTAAAAGAAAGTGCTGATAATTATGCCATGTTGTCAGATGCATGGTTGCTTTCTAAGGAGTACGACAGCGCAATTGTGGCCCTTCGAAAAGCAGCGAGCTTGTCGAAAACAGGTGAACTTGATTCGCGCCTAGCGCAGATTCTATTGGACCGTAAGCAGTATGAAGCGGCCATTGAGGCAGCTCAGGCAGCGGTGAAAAAGCCTAATAAAGAGGCGGGTCTAGCGAATTTAGTGGCTGGTATGTCGCATTATTATCTTGATCAATTTGAGCCTGCAAAAAAAGCCTTTGAACAAGCAACGCAAAGCAAAAAAACAGCAAAACCAGCTGAGCAATGGATCCAACAAATTGATGATTTGTTGGCGCGAAAAAAAGAAATTGAAGTTTATCTAAATCAGTAAATAACCACTTCCACAACAGAGATACCTATGAATGCACGCAAAAAATCGTCGCTTGCAAGATTGTCGCAAACCGTTGTTTTGACGTTGTCTGCGCTAACGGCGAACGCAGCTGAGATCAGTGGCTATATTCTCGATTATGACACAGCCGAGCCAGTAGCTGATGCTCAGCTCGAAATTAATGGCCAACTCATCTCAATTGACGAAGAAGGTTATTTCTCTGTTGATGTTGATAGTTCTCAAATCACTGCTTCGGTATCTGCGCCTGGTTATGAAGGCAGCAGCAAAACTATTGCCGCTGTTGATGGGCAAATTAACAACTTAAGCATGAGCCTAATGTCTGCTAACCGTGTTGAGGATGACGATGAGTATGAAACGTCTGAAGTCATAGGTCGCTATGTTCCGCCCTCAGCCGCTGCTAATGAGCGTGATGCAAAAGCAGTTTTAGATTCAATTGGTGCTGAAGAGTTATCAAGATCTGGTGATTCCGATGTGGCAAGCGCATTGAAACGCGTCGTAGGCCTTAATCTGCGTGGCGGTTCTTACGTATCGATTCGAGGGCTTGATGGACGCTATATTGCCTCGACGTTTAATGGCGCTAATATGCCAAGCCTAAATTCCGTGAGACGAGAAGTGCCTTTGGATGTCATTCCATCAGGAATTTTAAATGGTATCGATGTACAAAAGGGTTTTTCATCTGACTTGTCGGGTCTTTCTACTGGCGGAACAGTGAAGCTTTCTACCAAAACGTACCCATTAAAACCAGTCGCTAATTATTCTATTGGTTTGGGGTATAATTCGACGGTTTTTAACAGTGACTTCAAAACCCGAGAGCAAGGTGGATTAGACTATTTTGGCTATGATGATGGATTAAGAGCGATACCTTCTAACCTTGATGCTGCAACTGCTGACAAAGAATTGCAGGTTCAAGGAAAATCCGTACGACCAGAATATACGCAAAGTGAAGTAGATGAGCTTTTTGGTAAACAAATGCCGGTTAATTACGAGTTTCAGGATTATCAAGTTAATCCTGATTTGAGCCTCGGCTTAACCCTAGGTAATGGTTATCAGAGTAGCTCAAAAGCGTGGGATTATGGATTTCTAACCTCGTTTTCTTTCAAGAATAAAAACTCTGTTCAAGCTGATGGTCAGAAACAGCAATACGAAGATGCAGGTTCACCTCAGCCTAGCTTTGCTTCTGAATATGACCAATATAAGCGCACGGTTAATTTGTCGGGCATGCTGAGCATGGGTGTTACTTATCATGACTATGATACTTTAACGTTTAACTCTTTGCTGACGAGAAAAACAGAAGAGCGTAATTCTATTGAGAGAGTGAATCTCAATGATCCAACCGAGGACATTGTTGATTATTCAGAAGAATATAACTCTCAATGGCAAGAGCGCACTTTCTTTATTAATCAGATTCTTGGTGAGCACTTTTATGATGAGGGCTCAATCAAATGGGGTATCACAAGTTTTTCTGGAGAAGAATATAGCCCTGATGAAATGAGCTATTTTTATTTCAAGCGCTTTTCGAGTGAATTACCTGAGTTAGATCCAAGCATCAACCGAAGCTGGTTTGAGCTAACTGATGATACGATGGATTATTATCTTGACTATAACCAGCCGTTTACGTTGTGGGATCATCCTTTTGACATGACCGTTGGCGCTTCCATGTTCGACAAAGAGCGTGACACCATTAAAAAAGATTTTATTATCCAGTGGAGAGATAGTGATACCGAACCTCTCACAAGAACTGATCTTAATAATGTCTTTAGCGCTGATAAATTTGGGGATGAAATAATTCTTGCAGATAATAGTGATTTATCGGGGCGCTACAACGGTACGCATGATGAGTTTGCATATTACGGCAAATTCTCCTCAACGGCTTGGAATGATTTCCTTGAATATGAGGTTGGTCTTAGAAGCGAGGTCGGCGATATTAATGTGGAGTCGTCAACAGCCAATAACCCATCAGTGAGAAGGTTTGCTGAAGTAAGTTATAATGATTTACTGCCTGCTTTGAGTTTAAATTTTGCACTGGCTGACGATTTTCTGTTAAAAACGAGCTATTCACAAACGGCAGCAAGACCTAGTATGCGCGAATTGTCTGTGTCCTCTTATAGGGACGATGACTTCGGTCTTTTGCTTCAAGGTAATCCTGAATTAAAAGCAAGCTCCATTACTAATTATGACGTCAGAGCTGAATATTATTTTTCAGAGAGCGAGAATATATCGATAGCTCTGTTTATGAAAGAGTTTGATGATCCAATTCAGCGTGTCGCTCGACCTTCTGTTGCTGCAACGAAATTCGATTTTGAAAATCAAGAAAGTGGTCAGTTAACCGGGATTGAAATGGATTTCCGCAAAGAGTTTATTTTTGATCTTGGTAATAAGCATAATTTTTATGTCTCAGGCAATTTCGCGTTCATTGATTCAGAAGTGACATTGACCAGTCTCGCAGCTCAGAAAACGGGCAGCAATAAGCAGCAGTTTCAAGGCCAACCAGACTACGTAGCTAATCTACAGCTTGGTTATGACGAATTATTAAGTCAGCAATCAATTACCCTGCTTTATTCACTAACTAGTGAGCAAATTTTTGCACCTGCCGAATCCGACAACATTGGTCCTATTATAGAAGAAGAGTTTGATCAACTTGACATAAATTATTCTTGGAAAGCTTTCGAGCATTTAACACTGAAAGCAGCAGCAAAAAACATTCTTGATGAAGAAAAACTACTGACTCAAGATGGCCGTACTTTTAGAAAATATAAATCTGGAACTGAGTTTACAATCGGTCTCAGTGGAAGTTTTTAAAATACTGCAAACTGTCATTAAACTGTAACATAACCTCTGTATAGTTCGCGTATGCATTTTCGCATTACACATTTTATGAACTTGGAGGTTATATGTCTCATTTCTTACCTAAGGCTACAGCAATCGCTTTAGCAGTCAGTGGTCTCGTTGCCTGTGACGGCAGCAATGGTGGTTCTACTACTACTACTCCTACTACTCCAGAACCTGGTGTCAACTGTCCAGCGGACTTTTCTACAGACATTGCTGGGTCAGATGCTCAGTGTTTACTTAACCCTCTTATCACTGCTGATGCGGAACTAACGAGCGATATCGAGTGGTTGCTTTCTGAAACCGTTTTCGTTGGTGAAGGTAATGTTGAGCTAGATATTGACGAAGAGCCTGCAAGTTCTGCCGTTCTAACGATTCAAGCGGGTACTAGCATCAAAGGTGCTGAAGGTGCAGCACTTGTGATCACGCGTGGTTCGAAAATCATGGCAATGGGTACAGCGGCAGAGCCGATCACCATGTCATCACTTGACGCTAACTTCGAAAACGATGATAAGACAACGACAGGTGAATGGGGTGGTCTAGCGATCATGGGTTACGCAACGATCAACAAGTGTGACCAAGATACTGCGATTGCTTGTAACGTTGACGCAGAAGGCGGTTTTGCATTCTTCGGTGGTCATGACGATACGGATAACAGTGGTGAAATCAACTACGTTCGCATCGCAGAAGGCGGTGGTGAAGTTGGTCCTGCTGATGACGGTAATGACCTAAACGGTCTAACATTATTTGCCGTAGGTAGCGGAACAAAAATCAATAATGTTCAGATCCACGACAACTATGACGATGGTGCTGAATTCTTCGGTGGTACAGTTGATGTGACTAACCTTGTTGTCACAGCATCACGCGACGACTCAGTTGACTGGGATAACGGTTACCGTGGTACTTTGACAAACCTTTACATTGAGCAAGATAACGAAGCAGAGTCATCTGACAAAAGCGGTATGGAGCTGGATAGCTGGGACGAGCCTCGTACAGAAGACCTTCCAATTTCAGATCCAACAGTAGATAACTTTGCGATCGTCGGTCTTAATGATCTAGAAATCGTTGCTGGCATCAAGCTTCGTGACGGTTCTCGTGGTTCATTCTCAAATGGTCAAATCTTCGGTTTTGATACATGTATTGACATCGAAAACGACAATGGTGGTTCTACGGGTGATTCACCTTTCGATTCAGCGGTAGCTTATATCGATGGTAACCTAACGTTCAATAATGTTGCTGTTAGCTGTAACACAGCGGCGGAAGTAACAAAAGATGAACTAGCATCATCAATTGATTTCTCTGACATCACAACTAACCTTGAAGTACAACCGGTAATCGGCGATGTTATTTCTGACACGTCTTGGTTGCTAGCAGGTACATTTGGTGCAACAACGCCAGCTCCAACATGTCCTGAAAATATTTCAACAGCGGTTGAAGGAACGAATCAGTGTATTCTTAATCCATTGCTTGCCGAAGACGCAACGTTGAGAAGCAACTTTGAGTGGATTCTTGAAGAGACTGTTTTCGTTGGTGAAGGTAATGTTGAGCTAGACATTGACCAAGAGCCTGCAAGTTCTGCAGTTCTAACGATCGAAGCGGGTACTAGCATCAAAGGTGCAGAAGGTGCAGCACTTGTGATCACGCGTGGTTCGAAAATCATGGCAATGGGTACAGCGGCCGAGCCGATTACCATGTCATCACTTGACGCTAACTTCGAAAATGACAACAAAGCAACAACAGGTGAATGGGGTGGTCTAGCGATCATGGGTTACGCAACGATCAACAAGTGTGACCAAGATACTGCGATTGCTTGTAACGTTGACGCAGAAGGTGGTTTTGCATTCTTCGGCGGTCATGACGATACGGATAGCAGTGGTGAAATCAACTACGTTCGCATCGCAGAAGGCGGTGGTGAAGTTGGTCCTGCTGATGACGGTAATGACCTAAACGGTCTAACATTATTTGCCGTAGGTAGCGGAACAAAAATCAATAATGTTCAGATCCACGACAACTATGACGATGGTGCTGAATTCTTCGGTGGTACAGTTGATGTGACTAACCTTGTTGTCACAGCATCACGCGACGACTCAGTTGACTGGGATAACGGTTACCGTGGTACTTTGACGAATGTCTTTATCAAGCAAGATAACGAAGCAGAGTCATCTGACAAAAGCGGTATGGAGCTGGATAGCTGGGACGAGCCTCGTACAGAAGATCTTCCAATTTCAGACCCAACAGTAGATAACTTTGCGATCGTTGGTCTTGATGATTCAGTGGTTGTTGCTGGCATCAAGCTTCGTGACGGCTCTCGTGGTTCATTCTTAAATGGTCAAATCTTCGGTTTTGATACATGTATTGACATCGAAAACGACAATGGTGGTTCTACGGGTGATTCAACTTTCGATTCAGCGGTAGCTTATATCGACGGCAACCTAACATTTACTGACGTAGAAGTTAGTTGTGCTACAGCGGCGGAAGTAACAAAAGATGAACTAGCATCATCAATTGACTTCTCTGCAATCACAACAGGTCTTACAGTTGAGCCAACAGCAGCTGACATTCTTGACAGCACGGATTGGTTACTTGAAGGTACTTTCTAAGTATACTTAGCTATAGTCCTACAAAAAGCCGCCTTCGGGCGGCTTTTTTTTTGCCTGAGATTTAAGCGCTGATCATGCGGCCGTTGTCATACGGCTTTATTAAGAGCTGAGCTCATTAACACTTAAGCAATTTTGGCAAGTTCTCCCTAGGTTTTGGTTTGTTTTCCTCTGACACCCCCATAAGATTGCGCTAGACTGACGTTTTATTGATTTCTGTACAGTTTTGAGCGATTCATCTCAACAGCCTAACTCATTAGGCTCAAAAGCCCTTAAAGCCGATAATGTTGCTTCATCAAAGGCCAAGCCCGTCCCCAAAAAGCGCGGCATGCTGGTCAGCACAGGGGTAGTGAGCTTTTTTACACTGATCTCCCGAGTATTAGGTTTAATCCGCGATATTGTTATTGCCGCTGTTTTTGGCGCGAGCGGTGTTACGGATGCCTTTTTTGTTGCGTTTAAAATCCCTAATTTTTTTCGTCGGCTCTTTGCAGAAGGCGCCTTTTCTCAGGCCTTTGTGCCGGTGCTCTCAGAGTATAAGACTCAGCGCTCAGCGCCAGAAATTAAGCAACTCGTTAACCGAGTCGCTGGCAGTTTATCGGGTATTTTATCGGTGATAACGGTGATCGCCGTTATCGCTTCGCCGTTATTGATTTGGCTGTTTGCGCCGGGATTCGAAGCCGGTGAAACGCGGCAAATACTGGCAACGCAGATGCTGCAGCTCACCTTTCCGTATCTTTTGTTGATCTCTTTGGTGGCGTTTTCGGGGGCGGTGTTAAATAGCTATGATAAATTTGCTGTTCCCGCGTTTACGCCGATTTTATTAAATGTCTCTTTGATTGCGGCCGCTTTATTCTTAGCGCCTTATTTCCCTGAGCAAGTATCGATCAAGGCCTTAGCCTGGGGTGTATTAATCGCGGGTGTATTGCAATTAGCCTTTCAGTTGCCGTTTTTATACCGACTTGGTCTGTTGCCTAAGCCTACACTTAAGCCCAAATCGCATGAGGGTGTGAAGCGAATCTATCTGCTGATTTTCCCAGCGCTAATTGGTGTGGGTGTGACACAGGTGAACTTGCTATTAGACTCTATTTTGGCCTCGTTTTTGGCAACGGGCAGTATTTCTTGGCTGTATTATTCGGAGCGCTTAATTCAATTACCCATCGGTATTTTTGCTGTAGCAATCGGTACAGTGATCTTACCGAAGCTGTCTTCTCAGGTGGCGGAGCAATCGGCGGATGCATTTAATCAAACTTTGAACTGGGCGGTGCGAACTTTGTTATTGATCGCCTTGCCAGCGGGCGCCGCACTTACCTTTTTAGCGGGCCCATTGCTCACTACGTTATTTCAATATCAGGCGTTTACGCCTGAGGATGTGCGTATGGCGCAATTGAGTTTATGGGCATATGCGCCGGGTGTGGTTGGCTTTATGCTGATCAAGGTGTTGGCGCCTGGCTTTTATGCGCGTCAAGATACTAAAACACCTGTAAAAATTGCCGTCATTGCGATGGTCGCTAATATGCTATTGAACTTAATGTTGGTTTGGCATTTGGACCATGCGGGTCTTGCATTAGCAACGACGCTATCGGGTTTTATCAATGCCGGATTGCTGTTTTGGACCTTAGTCAAAAGCAATGTCTTTGCTCCGACTCGTGATCTGGGCGTTTGGTTACTGAAAATGCTCATAGCCGTTTCGGCCATGTTAGCGGTTTTGTGGCTGATATGTCCTTCCTTACCCGCTTGGCTATCGGCGGGTGTATGGCAGCGCGCGGGTTGGCTGATAGGGGTTTGCGCCACAGGTGCACTGAGTTATTTTGCTGTGCTGATACTACTGGGCCTTCGCCCTCGGCATTTGCGCGCTTAGCAAGAAGGTGAGCTCTTTTGCTTATTTAAATGAAGGGTTTTGCCTGAGTGAATTTATCGGCTGAGAAAATCGACACAACTTAAACAGCTTCAATGACTTAGCAAGTTAACTTGTCTATAATGCTGGCAAAATCATTGATAACGGCAATCGTGAAACTCATACGTGGTGCTTACAATATAGACCGTGCGCTTAAAGGTAGCGTTGCGACCATCGGCAATTTTGATGGCGTTCATCGTGGCCATCAGGCTGTAATCGCGCAAGTACAAGCCAGAGCCAAAGCGCTTAATGCACCAACCACGGCGATTATTTTTGAGCCGCAACCTGCCGAGTTTTTTGCAAAAGAGCAGCCGCCCACCCGAATTTTCCCATTACGCGATAAGCTGCGTTGTTTGAAGGTACGCGATATTGATCAAGTTGTTTGCCTGCCATTTAACGCGGCATTAGCTGCTCAAAGCCCTGAACAGTTTATTGAGCAATATTTAGTCGAAGGCCTAGCGATTCAGCATTTAGTGATCGGCGATGATTTTCGTTTTGGCGCTAAGCGCGCAGGTGATTTTGCAACGCTAACGGCTGCCGGTGAGCAGCATGGTTTTACTGTTGAGGATTCAGCCACTGTCACAGAAGCGGATCGACGAATTAGCAGCACATGGGTGCGCGAAGCACTCGCGGCTCATGATTTGGCTCAGGCAGAGTTTTTGCTGGGCAAGCCGTATAAACTTTCAGGCCGTGTTGCCCATGGTGAAAAACTAGGCAGAACGCTAGGCTTTCCGACACTGAATTTGGTGTTGCCTGCGCATAATTTTCCTCTTAAGGGCGTGTTTGCTGTGAAGGTTCATGGTTTAGATGATGAGGTGAAGCTCGGTGTGGCTAACCTGGGTTATCGTCCTAGTGTGAGCCGTGGTGAGACGTTTAACCTTGAAGTCCATGTCTTGGATTTTGAGAAAATGGTCTATGGGAAACATATCTTGGTCGAGATTCTGCATTTTTTACGTGATGAGCAGAAGTTTGGTTCATTAATGGAACTGCAAAAAGGCATAGCAAAAGATATTCGCTCGGCAAGAGCCTATTTTTCCGCATTAC
>JAXHSS010000059.1:0-10327 GCA_034190675.1 Pseudomonadota bacterium | reverse complement strand
GCCACGGCGGTTTTTGACCAGTTTATTGAATTAATGCAAGCAGCACGAGCGGAGTAAACCATGCCAAAAAGAACGGATATTAACAGTATCTTGATTATCGGTGCTGGCCCAATCGTGATTGGTCAGGCCTGTGAATTTGATTATTCTGGAGCGCAAGCGTGTAAGGCGCTTCGTGAAGAAGGCTATCGCGTGATTTTGGTTAACTCAAACCCTGCGACGATCATGACAGACCCGTCGATGGCTGATGCGACCTATATTGAGCCCATTAATTGGCAAACACTTGAGCGCATTATTCAAAAAGAGCAGCCTGATGCGATTTTGCCGACCATGGGTGGGCAAACAGCATTGAACTGCGCATTGGACCTTGAGCGTCATGGCGTTCTTGAGAAATATGGCGTAGAGATGATTGGTGCTAAGGCAGATGTTATCGATAAAGCCGAAGATCGCTCGAAGTTTGATAAAGCGATGAAGGCGATTGGCCTCGAATGTCCACGCTCAAAAATTGCTCATAGCATGGAAGAGGCGCGTTTGGCCTCTGCTGAGCTAGGCTTTCCTATTATTATTCGTCCCTCATTCACGATGGGCGGATCAGGCGGCGGTGTTGCCTACAACAAAGAAGAGTTTGAAGAAATCTGTCAACGCGGTTTAGACCTCTCACCGACTAACGAGTTATTGTTGGATGAGTCGTTGTTGGGTTGGAAAGAGTATGAAATGGAAGTAGTTCGTGACCGCAACGACAACTGCATTATCATTTGCTCTATTGAAAACTTTGACCCGATGGGTGTTCACACGGGTGATTCAATTACCGTGGCTCCTGCGCAGACGCTAACCGATAAAGAATATCAAATTATGCGCGACGCCTCTTTGGCCGTATTGCGTGAGATTGGTGTTGAAACAGGCGGCTCGAATGTGCAGTTCGGTTTGAACCCTGATAACGGCCGAATGGTTGTTATTGAGATGAACCCACGTGTTTCTCGTTCATCAGCGTTGGCCTCTAAGGCGACAGGCTTCCCAATTGCTAAAGTGGCGGCAAAGCTGGCTGTGGGCTATACCCTTGATGAGCTTGATAATGAAATTACAGACGGTATTACGCCAGCTTCTTTTGAGCCGAGCATTGACTATGTTGTCACGAAGATTCCTCGTTTCAACTTTGAGAAATTCCCAGGTGCTGAGCCAACGCTGACTACGCAGATGAAGTCTGTTGGTGAGGCGATGGCGATTGGCCGTAATTTCCAAGAGTCGTTCCAAAAAGCACTGCGCAGTCTAGAAATTGATTCCTATGGCTTGGAGCCAACTCTGGAAAACCCTCAAGAGCAGCAAGAAGCATTGATTGCTCAGCTGACCACACCAAGCCCAGAGCGTGTTTGGTATATTGGTGATGCTTTCCGCTCTGGCATGACGATGGACGAAGTATTCAAATACACGAAAATAGATCCTTGGTTCTTGATTCAAATGCAAGACCTAGTCAAAGAAGAGCAGGCACTTGAAGGTAAGGCACTAGAATCGCTGAATGAAACAGAATTGCGCCGATTGAAGCGAAAAGGTTTCTCAGATCAGCGTCTTTCCGTATTGTTGAGCTGCCCAGAAAAGACACTTCGTGAAGCTCGCCAAGCCATGAAGGTTACTCCGGTCTATAAGCGAGTGGATACTTGCGCAGCTGAGTTTGTGAGCGAAACTGACTACATGTACTCGACCTATGATGAAGAGTGTGAGGCAGTGCAAGGTGATACGCCAAAGATTATGATTATTGGCGGTGGGCCTAACCGTATTGGTCAAGGTATTGAGTTTGATTACTGCTGCGTTCATGCGTCTTTGGCGCTTCGTGAACAGGGTTATGAAACCATCATGGTGAACTGCAACCCAGAAACGGTATCAACAGACTATGATACTTCAAACCGCTTATTCTTTGAGCCAGTCACAGCTGAAGATGTGCTGGAAATCGTTCGCTTAGAAAAGCCAAAAGGCGTGATTGTTCAATACGGTGGTCAAACACCTTTAAAACTAGCGCGTATGCTTGAAGCTGAAGGTGTGCCGATTATCGGAACCTCACCAGAAGCGATCGACATGGCCGAAGACCGTGAGCGCTTCCAGCAAATTTTGAATGACCTTAACCTAAAGCAGCCACCTAACCGCATCGCAAGAACGATGGATGAAGGCTTGGCTCAAGCTGCTGAGATTGGTTATCCATTGGTCGTGCGTCCTTCATACGTTTTGGGTGGCCGTGCGATGGAAATCGTTTATAACGATGCCGAGTTGAAACACTATATTCAACACGCGGTAGCATTGTCAGAAGATAGCCCGATCTTGCTTGATCGCTTCCTTGATGATGCCATTGAGATCGATGTTGATGCGATTTGTGATGGCGAAGATGTCGTTATCGGCGGCATTATGCAGCATATCGAACAAGCGGGCGTTCACTCAGGTGATTCAGCTTGCTCATTGCCTCCTTACAACTTGAGCCAAGAGCTTCAAACGGCTATGGCTGAGCAAACGGCGGCTATGGCCTTAGCACTTAATGTGGTTGGCCTAATGAATGTGCAGTTTGCGGTTAAAGGCGAAGACATTTATGTGCTTGAGGTTAACCCGCGTGCCTCGCGTACCGTCCCCTTTGTTTCAAAAGCTATCGGTACTTCACTAGCGAAAATTGCCGCGCAGGTTATGGCAGGTAGTAAGCTCAAAGAGCTGGGCTTTACTGAGCAGATTATGCCGAAGCACTTCTCTGTAAAAGAAGCGGTGTTGCCATTTAATAAGTTTACCGGCGTTGACCCAATTCTTGGCCCTGAAATGAAATCAACGGGCGAAGTCATGGGTGTGGGTAACAGCTTCAGCGAAGCATTTGGCAAGGCGATTGAAGCCGCTGGTGAAAAGATTCCAGTTGAAGGTGCAGCGTTTATTTCTGTTCGTCAAAGTGATAAAGCTGCGATTGCTGAAATAGCTCAGCGCCTAGCAAAGCTTGGTTTTGAGATCGTTGCTACTCACGGAACAGCCGATGTTCTTGAAGAGCAAGGACTTGATGTTGAGCGTGTTAATAAAGTGATGGAAGGCCGTCCACATATTGTGGATATGATCAAAAATGGTGAGATTGACTTCATCATTAATACAACTGAAGGCAAGCAGGCGATTGCTGACTCGTTCACAATTCGTCGTACGGCTTTGCAACAAAAAGTCTTTTACACCACAACGATTGGCAGCGCTTCAGCCGTTTGTGATGCCCTTGAGTTCTCAACGCGAGCTCAGGTAAGAAAACTCCAAGAGCTGCACTAGGGGGCACTATGCAACGTTATCCAATGACAAAGCAGGGCGCAGAAGCCCTGCGCGAAGAGTTAAATCATCTTAAGCGTGTTGAACGCCCGCAGGTGATTGAATCTATTTCTGAGGCTCGCGAGCACGGTGATTTGAAAGAAAATGCCGAGTATCACGCTGCGCGTGAACAGCAAAGCTTTATTGAAGGGCGAATCAAGGATATTGAAGGTAAGCTGTCTATGGCGCAAATCATCGATGTCACTCAGATTCAAAACACAGGTAAAGTGATTTTTGGCACTACGGTCACTCTATTAAACCTTGATGACGATAAGGAAATTACTTACAAGATCGTAGGCGAAGATGAGGCGGATGTTAAAAACGGCCTGATTTCAGTCTCGACGCCAATCGCAAAGGCGCTGATCGGTAAAGAAGAAGGTGAAGAAGTGATTATCCAAACACCGGGTGGTGAAGTGGATTATGAGATTCTATCGGTTGAACACGTATAGTCTCGTTTGTGGAATCGATTGTTTAAATAGGATTATTTAAGCTAAGCCCAAAAATAAAAAAAGGCCCAGCATTTGCTGGGCTTTTTTGTACATAGCGCTTAAAAGCGATCAACAAACGATTATAGGTCGTTGATTTTTTGAGTCGCTTTGTTTGCTGTGTTTTTGATCGCTGAAGTCGCTTCATCTTTCGCGCCTTCAACTTCAGCTTCAGCTTCTTCAGCCGCCGCTTCAGCTTCAGCTGCTGCGTCTTCGGCTGCTGATTCAGCGCTATCAACAGCGCCAGCTACGCTTGCTTTTGCATCTTCAACTGTTTCTGAAGCTGAGTCAGCTGCACTTTGAGCGGCTGCTTCTACAGCATCAGCGGCGTCGCTAGCTGCATTTTCTGCAGACTCAAGAGCTGCTTTAGCTTCTTCATTAGCTGCAGAACCTGCTTGCTCAGCCGCTTCTTGAACAGACTCAGCCGCTTCGCCAAGTGATTCTTTTGCGCTTTCTAGTGAATCTTCAGCTTTGTCACATGCTGATAGTGTTAGAACTGCAGCTACCGATGCTGCGATCATTGGTAGTTTTTTCATGGGTTTATCTCCAGTTGTCATTGTGTTGTATGTGAATTTCTCAGGGTAAAATCCAGCCCGAGAAGTTAAGCACAAATTGCATTGTAATCAAGCCTTAACGTACTGCAAGCGATATTTTGGTGCAAAACGAAAAAAAATTGCAATATGGATGTGCAAATTTTTAGCTTTCTGCGCCTCGAATTTTAGAGAGGCGTTCGTTAGGGTTTTTAGCGAGTTTGAAATACAAAGCAATTTTTCCGATGATTTGAACGACTTCAGCTTGCGTAATGAAAGAAAGTTCATGCATGAGTTTCTTTCGCTCATCACGATCTTCTGCCAAAAATTTCACTTTGATTAGTTCATGGTTGTCTAGGAAGGAGTTTGCTTCATTAATTACATTCTCACTGAGGCCAGATTGTCCTACAATAACAACAGGCTTGAGGGAATGGCCAATTTGGCGATAACGTTTCTTTTCAAGGTTGGATAAGCTCATAAGTACCGTAGATAAATGCTTCGAGGTATTATAGATGCTTATTATGTAGTTTTCATGTAGTAACATTTGTATTTATGTCAAAAACAAGCCGTCGTTGGTTGCAGGAACACCACAATGACCCCTACGTGCAGAAGTCTAAAGAAGACGGCTATCGTAGTCGTGCCACGTATAAGTTGTTGGAAATTCAAGAAAAAGATAAGTTGTTTAAGCCTGGGATGACGGTTTTAGACTTAGGTGCAGCCCCTGGTGGCTGGTCACAGATCGCAGCGCAAATGGTTGGCGATAAAGGGCGAGTTATTGCCACGGATATTCTTCCTATGGATACCCTCGATGGCGTGACGTTCTTGCAGGGAGACTTTCGTGAAGAGGGTGTTTTCGAACAATTACTTGAAATCATAGAAAAAGACCCCATAGATGTAGTAATCTCTGATATGGCGCCTAATTTTTCTGGTAATCGCAGCGTTGATCAGCCCCGTTCGGTTTATTTAATGGAGCTGGCATTAGAGATGGCTGTCGAAACCTTGAAACCCGGCGGCACTTTTTTGGTCAAAATATTTGAAGGTGAGGGCATCGACGCTTATCGCCAGCAAGTGAAACAACATTTTAAATCTGTCGCGACCCGTAAACCCGATGCATCGCGTGGAAGAAGCCGAGAAACTTATATCTTGGCGAAACAGTTTATACAACGTAGAGGTTAGTTTTGAACGATATCGTAAAAAATCTCATTTTGTTTGGCATTGTCGCTTTTGTTTTGATGACGGTGTTCAACCAGATTGGCACGAATCAGCAGAGTAAAGAGATCAGCTATTCTGAGTTCATCGAGGAGGTGAAAGGTGGTCAGGTAGATTCTGTGGTTATCGAGCAGGATCGCGTTACGGGTAAAAAGACCACAGGCGAAGAGTTTGAAGCTGTCTTGCCACAGGCATTAGACATCGACTTCCTGCCGATTCTTCGTGAAAACAATATCAAGATTTCGGCAGCCGAGCCTGAGAGCCCGAATATTTTGCTCAGTATCTTTATCCAACTGATCCCCATGCTATTGATCTTGGGCTTGATCATCTTTTTCATGCGCCAAATGCAAGGCGGCGGTGGTCGCGGTAACCCAATGAGTTTTGGTAAAAGCAAAGCCAAATTGATTCCTGAAGATCAAATCAAAACCACCTTTGCCGATGTTGCAGGCTGCGATGAAGCTAAAGAGGAAGTGGGTGAAATTGTTGAGTTCTTGAAAGACCCCGATAAATTCGGCCGCCTTGGTGGTCGAGTGCCTAAAGGTATCCTGATGGTTGGTCCACCAGGTACAGGTAAAACCCTGCTTGCCAAAGCTATTGCTGGCGAGGCTAAAGTGCCTTTCTTTACAATTTCAGGTTCTGACTTTGTGGAAATGTTTGTGGGTGTTGGTGCATCTCGTGTGCGTGACATGTTCGAGCAGGCGCGCAAAAGTTCGCCATGTATTATCTTTATTGATGAAATCGACGCGGTAGGTCGAGCACGGGGTAATGGTAATTTTAGCGGTGGCCATGATGAGCGTGAGCAAACTTTGAACCAAATGCTGGTTGAAATGGATGGCATGGGCTCAAGCGAAGGTGTTATCATCATTGCGGCGACGAACCGCCCGGATGTTCTTGATAAGGCATTGCTTCGTCCTGGTCGTTTTGACCGACAAGTTAATGTCTCATTGCCTGACATTAAAGGTCGTGAACAGATCTTGAACGTACACATGAAAAAAGTACCACTTGATAAAGACGTCGATCCGCTAGTAATTGCACGTGGAACGCCTGGCTTCAGTGGTGCTGATCTGGCAAACTTGGTGAATGAAGCCGCCTTGTTTGCCGCGCGTCAAGACAAGCGCCTAGTTGATATGCGCAACTTTGAAGATGCTCGAGACAAAATCATGATGGGTGCTGAGCGCCGAAGTATGGTGATGTCTGAAAAAGAAAAAGAGGCAACGGCATACCATGAGTCGGGCCATGCGATTTTGGGCTGGTTGATGCCTGAGCATGATCCTGTTCATAAAGTAACCATCATTCCTCGTGGTCGCGCTTTGGGCGTTACACATTACCTGCCTGAAGATGATAAGCATAGTCATAGCCTTCGCTACTTAAAAGGCCGTTTGGTTTCTGCTTATGGTGGTCGTGTAGCTGAAGAAATGATGTATGGCAATGAGGGTATTTCAACCGGTGCACAAGGCGATATCCAATACGCTACGCAAATGGCACGAGCGATGGTGACTCGCTGGGGTTATTCGGACAAGCTTGGCCCATTGCTCTATCAAGAAGATGAAAATGGCTTTGGTGTATCACAAGCGTTCTCACCTGATACCGCAAAGATCATTGATGATGAAGCCAAAACCTTGATCGAAAATGCTTATGATCAAGCGCGTGATTTGCTGAAAACGCATGAAGATAAATTGCACGCGATGAAAGACGCCTTGATGAAGTATGAAACTATTGATGCTCAGCAAGTCGCTGACATCATGAACGGCAGCCCTGTGCGCCCACCTAAAGACTGGGATAACTCAGGCTCATCAGGATCTCAAGACCCTGATGCCGACATTCCTGTTGAGGCCGCCTCTGATCAAAGCCCTGAGGCTGGCGATAGCAAAGACGATTCGGTTCCCAAAACTGACCCGATCTAAGGCTTTCCCAAAGCGCATGCCGCTGTCTCGATTAAACGAACTTCTTAACTCAAAACGCCCACTCATCATGGGCGTTTTGAACGTTACACCTGACTCTTTTTCTGATGGTGGGCAGTTCAATACCCTTGAGCAGGCTTTGCAGCAAGCCGAAACCATGATCAACGAAGGCACTGATATTTTGGATATTGGTGGTGAGTCGACACGCCCTGGCGCTGCACCTGTTAGTGTGGAAGAAGAGCTGGATCGCACCATAGCCGTGATCGATGCGTTAGCCACTCGTTTTGATGTGGCATTATCAATCGACACCAGCACACCTGCGGTAATGAAAGCTGCAGCAGCAGCTGGCGTAGATTTGATCAATGATGTACGTGCTTTAAAGCGAGAGGGGGCACTAGAGGCGGCGGTAAAAACACAACTGCCTGTCTGCCTAATGCATATGCAGGGCGAGCCGACCAATATGCAAGAAAACCCGAATTATCAGGATGTCATCAACGATGTTCAGGCGTTTTTAGATGAGCGTGTGGCGGCCTGTCAGCAGGCTGGGATACCTAAAGAGCGTCTTTTGCTGGATCCGGGCTTTGGTTTTGGCAAAACCTTAACGCAAAATTATCAATTACTGGCGCATCTGGATCGTTTCCATGTCTTTGGTTTGCCGCTACTTGTTGGCATGTCGCGTAAATCGATGATTGGCCAATTGGTTGACCAGCCTGTTGATCACCGCTTGGCAGGCAGTTTGGCGTTGGCGACACTGGCAATGACTCAGGGTGCAAAAATATTAAGAGTGCATGACGTGTTTGAGACAAAGCAGGCAGCACAAGTCACACAATTTTACCTCGAACAGGGGCAGATATGAGTTTGTATTTTGGCACCGACGGTGTGCGTAATTTTGTTGGCGACCAAGGTTTGACGCCAGAGTTTGCATTAAAGCTCGGCTGGGCTGCGGGTAAGGCCTTCTCAGAGCAAGGCAAAAATGTCGTTTTAATTGGTAAAGACACACGCATTTCAGGGTATATGCTCGAATCAGCTATGGAAGCTGGTCTTGCCGCTGCGGGTATGGACGTGCGCTTATTAGGGCCGATCCCGACACCAGGCATTGCCTACCTTACGCGCACATTTCATGCGGCGGCGGGTGTGGTGATCAGCGCCTCTCATAACCCGTATTATGACAATGGTATCAAATTTTTCTCAGACGAAGGGATGAAGCTTAATGATGAGTTTCAATCCAGTATTGAGCGATATATCGATGAGCCTATGAGTTTGGTGGCCTCTGAAAAGATTGGCCGCGTAAAACGTCTTGAAGGCGGGCGTGATCGCTATGTTGAATTTTGTAAGGCCTCTATTCCTTGGCAGTTTGATTTAAAAGGCATGAAGATTGTTGTCGATACCGCCAATGGCTCTTGCTATAACACCTCGCCACTGGTATTCGAAGAATTAGCCGCTGACGTTATTAGTATTGGTAATACACCCAACGGTTACAACATCAATGAGCAGTGCGGCTCGACCTATCCCGATGAAATACAACATGCAGTTAAAGCGCATCAGGCGGATATAGGCATCGCGCTTGATGGTGATGGCGACCGTGTGATCATGATTGACGAAAAAGGCGAAATCATCGACGGTGATGAGATGCTGTGCATTATTGCCAAAGACCGCATGGACACCAACCAGCATGCCTTAGGAGTGGCTGGCACATTGATGACCAACTTAGGCGCTGAACAGGCGCTTAAGGCTATGGGGTATCAGTTTGTACGCACGAATGTAGGTGATCGCTACGTCATGGAAGCCTTGCTTGAAAACGATTGGCACCTCGGTGGCGAAGGTTCAGGACATATTGTCTGTTTAGATAAAACCACCACGGGTGATGGCACAATTGCGGCCTTGCAAGTGCTAGCGGCTATGCGCAGACAAGGCAAAACGCTCCACGAATTAAAGCAAGTGATGACCAAAATCCCTCAGGTTTTGATTAACGTTCCGGTCAAAGCGCGTATTCAGCCTGAGCAAAAAGCGGATATCCAAGCGCTTAGTGAAGCAGCCTCAGAAAAACTGGGTGACGATGGCCGCATGCTCATTCGACCATCGGGAACAGAGCCTGTGATTCGCGTAATGGTTGAGCACCGAAGTGCCAAGCAAGCGCAACAAGAAGCCCAAGCCATGGCGGATCAAATCGCCGAGCGCTATGCGTCATAACCACGGCAGTTAAAAAGCTTGAGGCCATACCCCCAATACGCTAAACTGTCGCGTCTTAACGGTGACGTAGGATACTAAGTAATGCGCAAAATGTGGGTGGGCGGCAACTGGAAAATGCACGGTAGCTTAGCGCAAAACCCCGTATTACTGGCGGAAATGCAAGTGCCAAACGAGATAGACTGTGCGATTTTTCCTGCACAAATGCATCTCGTTTCATGTCAAGAAGCAGCGCATGAGCGCATCGAAATTGGCGCACAAATGATTTCCACCGAAGAGCAAGGCGCATTCACAGGGCAAATTAGTGCAGCGATGGTCAAAGAAGCGGGTCTAACGCTTTGCATGATCGGACACTCAGAAAGCCGAGAGCTTTTAGGGGATACGGACCAACGCGTTGCAACAAAAATAAAACTCGCCTTGGAGACAGCACTATTACCAGTGATCTGCATTGGAGAACAGCTCGACGCAAGAGAAAACGGACAAACAGAAGCCGTGCTTGCTGAACAAATCGACGCTTTTTTGCCTTTGTTAGATGAGCAAAGTGACATTATTATCGCCTACGAACCCGTTTGGGCAATTGGTACAGGCAAAGCCGCTACACCAGAAATGGCGCAGCAAACACATGCCTTTATCCGAGCAAAGCTTGCCGAATGCAGTGAAGCTTTTGCTCAAAAAACCCGTATTGTTTATGGCGGCAGTGTAAAGCCTGACAATG
>JAXHSS010000058.1:3563-10411 GCA_034190675.1 Pseudomonadota bacterium | reverse complement strand
CTTAGAGTGGTAGCAAAACTCATTGGCTTGAGTGTTCCGTTTCTCAATATGTTTAGAAACCCGGAGCCTTGGCCCTATGACCTTGATGAGCTTCAACATTTTGAAGAGGGGAGCTTGGGCAGAGAGCTGCATTTTTTTTTGACTTCGCGAAACCTTGGTTACCTGCCTAAATATGAGGTGCATGACACTTACCATGCGCTTTTAGGTTATGGAACTACCGTGACTGAAGAACTCAAGTTGCAATCCTTTATGTGGGGAAATAGAAATTCTACCTTTGCAGGAAAGGTGCTATTTGTGCTGGGTTATATTGTATTTCCGTCGAAACACGAGGTGTTTCGCGAAGAAATTGAACGAGGAAGAAAGGCTAAGCAGCTGTCAAAGGTTGATCTTGCATCAATCGTACCTGTTCAGCTCGATAAAATAAGGAAAGATCTGTGTATAAATTAGCTGCTTTGGGCGCAGTATTGTTCTTCATGTTTATTGCTTGGATAATTTTTCTGGCTGACTCTGGCAGTAGCAGTATCTTTTTTGACTTTATTCGAACCCTTCTTTATGGGGATAAGTTTGGTCATGCGGGGTTGTTTGGCTTGTTGACGGTTTTATCCATTGTCGCGTTTAAATTCAAAAGCTTTGGTGTTGGCAAGGTTAAAGTCTATTACGGCTTGGTCTTGGTCTTGCTGTTTGCTGTCGTTGAAGAGCTGAGCCAAATATTTTTTCCTTCTCGCACCTTTGATTTAGCAGATCTAGCAGCAGATATGGCAGGTATGTTTGTGGCTGTAGCTATTTGCTATTTCGGTAGTAGTTTTATAACAATCAGCCCAAGCAAAGACGCCTCAAGTGGCGCTGACGTATGAGGCGCTATGCTTTATGGAGTGTTCTATGCAAGCTGCAACGATAAAATTATTTCTTGTTCACGGAAGTCCAAACGGCTTACGCACTGCCGAGCTTTCAAATTGGTCTGGAAAGGCAATTGCGGCTCCAAGAACCGAAATATCAGGTTTGTTAAAAAGAGAAGAGCTATCAAGCCCTGGGATATATTTGCTAACAGGTGTTGACCCAAATACAGGTGATAGAGCTATCTACATTGGCGAAGCTGAGGACGTAGCAAAGCGTCTAAAAAGCCATGCTTCAAAGGATTTCTGGAATTCGGCAACGGTTTTTGTTTCTAAAGACGAGAACTTAACAAAAGCGCATATTCGTTATTTGGAAGGCGTACTCATTGAAAAGGCTAATAATCATGGCAATGCCGTTGTTTTTAACTCGGTCAGTAGTGGAGCAAAGTTGCCTGAGTCAGATGCTGCGGAAATGGATGTTTTTCTTGAAAAGTGTCTTCAGCTGTTACCCGTGCTCGGAATCGCTGATTTTAACGAAAAGGTTGATCAAGTTAGTGAGTCAAAAGACCTACTTTATTGCAAAATTAAAGGGTTGACGGCAACGGGTAAAAGAACGGCTAATGGCTTTGTCGTGTTTGCAGGTTCACAGGCAGCTTTAGAACATCTTCCGTCAGCGGTTCATATGCGAATTAAGCGAGAGGAGCTTATCGAAAAGGGCCTTTTAAAAGAGGAAAATGGCTATTTTGTGTTTGTGAAGGACGTTGAATTCGGCTCTCCAAGTACAGCAGGTAGCGTGATTCGTGGTGGAAATACCAATGGCTTAACCAACTGGAAAAATGCCAATGGAGTTCAGCTTAAACAAATTGAAGCCAGCGAAACCTAAAACGTATACAGCGTGATCAAGAAATAATGAGCCAAGAGCGTGCGTTAATTAGGCGTAGAGTCAGAAAATCCTTTGGTTGAATAGTCGGTACGTTATGTCCAACTTCCTGTACAGGTTGCTGTTGCTGGTTTATACTTGTTCAATAAGTTGTACATGTGGAGGTGGTTGTGAGAATTGTATCGTTTACTGAGGCAAGAAATGCTCTTAAAGCTGTATTAGACGGTGTTGTTAATGATGCCGACACGACCGTCATCACTCGTCGTGACGCTGAAGACGCTGTGGTTATGTCTTTGGATTATTACAACAGCCTGATGGAGACCGTGCACTTACTTCGCTCACCACAAAACGCTGAGCACTTAAGCCGCTCAATTGAACAATACAAAGCGGGCAAGGCAACGCAAAGAAGCTTATTTGATGAGTAGTTCGCGTTTATTGTGTTGGACTGATGAGGCTTGGAAAGATTATGTGTATTGGCAAACTCAGGACAAAAAAACATTAAAACGAATCAATAAGCTCATTAATGAGGTTAAGCGCACGCCATTTAATGGAATAGGTAAGCCTGAGTCTTTAAAAGAAAATTTGTCCGGGTTTTGGTCTCGTCGCATTGACGACACCAACCGGCTGGTTTACGCGGTTGATGATCAGGCAATGACCATTATTTCCTGCCGATATCATTATTAAAATTTGCGTTAGGCAATTAACAAGCGCCTTTGTTTGGGCATTAAACCTAGGTTTTGCCTTCCAGCCTTTCCTAAAACCGCACTCGAAACTCATCTTAGCCCTACCTTCTGCCCAGCTGTGCTTTACGCAAATCAGCTTTTTGGCTGATCATTCCTAATGTTATTTCTGCGCTTTATTTATGTTGCAAGAAATGACTTCTTAAATTCTACGGCTGAGCGCTAAGTCTGGCTTTTGTGGACTGTGTTTTGTTAGGCTGATAGAGGGGTTTTGATGAACAGTTTTTAGGATTTAAGGGAGTTAATGATGTGTGAATGTACCTGTAAATGTAATTGTGTTTCGCGGCTGGATGATGAGTTAGGCTTGTGCGCACACTGCAAGCTTCGAGCGCTTGAGTGCGATTGTATGATTGATGTTGAAAACGAAAGCCTTTTCATGGACTTATTTGAGCTGATACTTTGGGGCTGGCCCAGTTTGACGTTGTTGGTGGCTTTTGTTGTGACCGTTTGGGTTAATCCTGATGTTGCGCTTGATGCGTTGCTGCTGGATATCTCAGCTCTCGGCGAGTTTTTACTCTTAATGGTGTTGTCACTGATTCCGACGGCGCTCTTCATGATACCTGGTATGTTTTTATTTGCTTGCGCAGGCTATGGGCTTGCTGCGGTATTTGTGCTGTTGAAGTGGGCGGGCCGTTTGTTGATGCGGGGATATTCTTGGGTTTCTCGTATTGCTTGAAGTCTTTGGCACATGCAGACGCAAGGAAGGGGCAAATACAGGTGAACTGGTAAACTTAAATGAACAGGCTGAACTAAGAGCCAATCTTGGCCCTTGGGCACAGGGTCCTAGCGATGTCGCCTGAAATGAACTTTATCGAACGAGCCATGAAAAACTGTCACATTGACAGGTGTAATCCACTGGACTATTCTTAAAATATGCAAACTATCGTAGAACTGCCTGAATTTCTGAGAAGGTCAGAAAAACTTCTAAAGAACTCAGAAAGACAAAGCATTATTAATTACATAGCCCACACCCAGCCGTAGGCGAATTAATGTAAGGTGCTGGCGGAATCCGTAAGCTGAGATGGTCTGCACAAGGTAAAGGGAAAAAGTAGTGGAGTGAGAGTAATATATTACTTTCATAATGAAACTATTCCTTTATTTCTATTAACCGTATTTGGTAAGGGCGAAAAAGCAAACCTTACGAAAGCGGAACGAAATGAGCTAGCGAAATTTACGTTGCTTCTTATCAAAAACTATGGAGGCCAAAATGAGTAAAGCATTTGATCGTATCAAACAGGGCCTTGATGAAGCTTTAGAGTTTTCAAAAGGCAACAAAGGAAAAGCAGTTGTACATGAATTTGCACCTGTGGATGTAAAGAATATCCGTGCAAAATTAGGAATGTCTCAAAATGAATTTGCTTCGGCATTTGGGATAAGTGTAAATACATTGAGACACTGGGAACGTGGAGATCGAAAACCCCAAGGCCCAGCTTTGGTTTTACTTAATGTTGTAGCAAAAGAGCCTAAAGCCGTATTAAACGCATTAAGTGCATAAATTATTAATGTAATTCCTCAGGACCAGAGGGAAGGTTTGTGGGCAGAAGTCGAAGTGTTAAGGCATGGGGTAGCTGGTCGGTTTGATCTAGCTCGGCGAGCTGACGCTGCATAGCAGTAGTGAGGTGGTTTCTGGACCTGCTTGCAATAGTGGCGTGCTTTTAAGTGGCGTTTTAGTGGGTTCGGGTTTAAGCGTAAGGCGGATTAAGGTTTTGGCCTCGGCTGTGCTATTCGCGCTTTGCAGCTGGCCTTTGATGACAAACAGTAAGTCATCGGGCTGGGCGCTAAGTGTTTGCGCCGGTTTGAGCGTGACGAGGCGCAATGTGGTTGAGGCGCTTTGGTAGATGATTTCATCAGGCTGTGTGGGCGTTATCACTTGATACTCGCCTTGCTTTTCTCGGTTGGCCGTGTCTTCGGGCAGAAGCCATAGCTGTAAGACATGGGTGCGCTGGTCGGTGCGGTTTTGCTCATCGTGTTGAAAGCCTTTGGCGCCTGAACGTTGCACCATGATTTGCCCTTCACGAACGGCAGAATGGTCGCCTAATGAGCCGAGGTGGTGCAATTCGCCTTGAGTAACAAGCGTGACAACATCAATGTCGTTATGAGAGTGTCGGCCAGTGCTTTTATTGGGTTTGAAAACGGCATCGGCAAGATAAACCAGTTGGCCGTGTCCTTGCCAGGCTTCAGGGATGCGGTGAGCGCCAAACTGTCGCTCATCCATGATGTATATGCGTTCCAACAGGCCAGCAAAGCCTGTGATATCGAGCGCAGATTGGGGGAGTTGTTTCATGTGAGCAGTGTAGCACAGTTGGCTGGCCGACACTGCTCGATGTCGCTGTAATTGCGAGCGTTTAGGCGTTAGCGATCAGATGATCCTGAGCGGTTGTAGCCTTTTGAGCCGCCCTTGAAGCCGCCTTTTCCGCCTGATTTAGGACCAGATTTAGAGCCGCTTTTATAACCACTCTTTGAGCCTGATTTTGGGCCAGTGCTTGCGCCATCTCTTGCGCCTTTGCCTTTGGTATCGCTGTGGTGTCCGCCACGATAGGCTTTGTTACCTGAGCTTTTATTACCCGAGTTTTTGTTAGCAAAGCTTTTACCGCCTGAACGACGGTTGTCAGAGCCGCGATTATCAGAGCTTCGGCTGTCAAAGCTTCGATTATCAGAGCTTCGGCTGTCTGAGTCGCCATGACCTGCATTGCCGCGATAGCCGCTTTTGCCTTTGCGGG
The DNA here is from genome assembly GCA_034190675.1 of Pseudomonadota bacterium. Classification (GTDB taxonomy): domain Bacteria; phylum Pseudomonadota; class Gammaproteobacteria; order Pseudomonadales; family JAXHSS01; genus JAXHSS01. The sequence goes on along the minus strand of JAXHSS010000058.1, from coordinate 5,238 downwards.
CATAGCTTTTGCCACCGCTGTTTTTATCATAAGATGGCTTTCCTGAATGGCGCTTTTGGCCTCGCTCTGCGCTATTAAACGAATCACGGTCTGAGTCGTTTCGTTTGTCTTGATCAAAGTCGCGTTTTTTGTAATCGCGTTTGAAGTCACCTTTGGCATTGCCTTTGAAGTCGCGCTTACCGGCGTTGTCTCTTCTGTCGTTTGGCTTGCCATCACGGCGCTTATCTGAGCTGTCATTGCGTTTGCCACGATACTCACCCCGTGAGTCGTTTGACTCAGAAAAGGAATCTGATCGATCCGATGAAAAACGCTCTGAACGCGGCTTTGCGCCAAACTTTTTGTTTCTGGAGCTTTGTCCTTGTCCACGACGTGAAGCACTAGAGCTACGACGTGGTGACTCAGCACGCGAGTCATCACCTTGGCCATGGCTTGGCTTTTTCTTTTTCGGCTTTTTCGGGCGAAGCGGTCTGATGGGCTGTGGCGCGGGGAGGTCGGCATTAGGGATGAAGCCATCCACATATTCGCGGTCAATATGCTTTTGAATCAGGCGCTCGATGGTGGTGAGCGATTTAAATTCGTCATTGCTCACCAGCGAGACAGCTTGGCCAGTGCTACCTGCACGGCCAGTTCGGCCAATCCGGTGAACGTAGTCTTCGGCTACCTTTGGCAAGTCAAAGTTGACCACCTGCGGCAATTGGTCAATATCAATACCACGGGCGGCGATATCGGTGGCGACTAAAACACGAACGCGTCGGTTTTTGAAGTCGGCAAGTGCCTTGGTGCGCGCTCCTTGGCTTTTATTGCCGTGAATGGCGGCCGCTTTGATTCCCCAGTCGTTGATAAAGTCAACGAGGCGGTTGGCGCCGTGCTTCGTGTTGGTGAATACTAGCACTTGTTCCCATTCGTTCTCTGTAATGAGATGCAGCAACACATCGGATTTGCGCTTTTTGTCAACGGGGCACAGCCATTGCTTGATGGTTTTGGCTGTGGTGTTGCGCGCCGCCACTGAGACTTTGACGGGGTTGTTAACGATGCTCTCGGCAAGGTCGTTGATCTCGTCAGAAAATGTCGCTGAAAAAAGCAGGTTTTGACGCTGTTTTGGCATTAAGCGCATAATGCGCTGAATATCATCGATAAAGCCCATATCGAGCATTCGGTCGGCTTCATCGAGTACAAAGATTTCAACTTGATTAAATTTGACCGCATTTTGCTGATACAAATCCAGCAGGCGGCCAGGGGTGGCGATTAAGATATCGACACCTTTGCGCAGGCGCATCATCTGTGGGTTGATCTTGACCCCACCGTAGACGCTGGTTGAAAAAATGCGCAGGTGTTTGCTGTAAGTGCGTACGCTATCGTGCACCTGAGCCGCAAGCTCGCGAGTTGGGGTGAGCACTAGTGCGCGGATATGGTTACTTTTGACGCGATTACCGTCATTTTGAGCGCTTTGTACAAGGCGCTCTAGCATGGGCAGGGTGAAGCCTGCTGTTTTTCCCGTGCCCGTTTGGGCGGCGGCCATCACATCGTGACCCGCCAATACTTCGGGAATGGCTTTGGCTTGAATAGGTGAAGGCGTGTCATAGCCTTGCTCTTGTACGGCTTTGAGAATAGGTTCGGAAAGCCCAAGAGAGGCGAAGGACGAATCAGCAGACATGGCGGCTCGCGAGGTGAATGA
>JAXHSS010000058.1:0-3463 GCA_034190675.1 Pseudomonadota bacterium | reverse complement strand
TGGCTTGAATAGGTGAAGGCGTGTCATAGCCTTGCTCTTGTACGGCTTTGAGAATAGGTTCGGAAAGCCCAAGAGAGGCGAAGGACGAATCAGCAGACATGGCGGCTCGCGAGGTGAATGAAAAAAGGTTCGCTAGCTTAGGGCAAAAGCGTGGGCTTGGCTATGTAAATTATTGAAAAATGAAAGTTTTTATCAATTATTTGATGTTTTGACTTTGGCCCTTACGGCGATAACCGTTGTTGCTTGATTTTAAACGTTGTGCATTTGCGCCTTGAATTGGTTTCGCGATGGGTTCGCGCTAAAATAGCGTTTTGTTTTTATTGAGTGATAAGCCATCGTGACTGAGTCTTCTATTTCAACGGAGCTAGCGGCTAGTCAAGCTGCGTCTGAGCCAACGAGCGCCCTGAAGGAGCGCAAAAACCGTGTGGAGTTTAATAAGCTGCAAAAGCGATTGCGTCGTTTGGTGGGTGAGGCCATTGTCGATTTTGAGATGATCGAGGAGGGCGATAAGGTCATGGTTTGCCTCTCCGGCGGCAAAGACTCGTACACCATGCTTGAGATTTTGATGAGCTTGCAAAAAAGTGCGCCGATCAACTTCAGCCTTGTCGCGGTCAATTTGGATCAAAAGCAGCCGGGTTTTCCTGAGCATGTTCTGCCTGAGTATCTGGATCAGCTGGGTGTGGAGTATCACATTCTTGAAAAGGACACTTACAGCATCGTTAAAGACTTAACGCCTGAGGGCAAGACCTTTTGCCCGGTGTGTTCGCGTTTGCGACGAGGCACGTTATATGGCTTTGCCGAGAAAATCGGGGCGACAAAGATCGCGCTTGGACATCATCGTGATGACATTGTGGAAACGCTGTTTTTGAATATGTTTCATAATGGCACATTAAAAGCGATGCCGCCAAAACTGCGCAGCGATGATGGCAAGAACATTGTCATTCGACCGCTGGCCTACTGCAAAGAGAAGGACATTGAGCGCTTCGCTGTGGCGAAAGGTTTTCCGATTATTCCCTGTAACTTGTGCGGCTCTCAGGAAAACCTGCAACGCCAAAAGGTTAAAGAGATGCTTCAGCAGTGGGATAAACAGCACCCAGGCCGAGTGGAGAGTATTTTTTCTGCGGTCCAAAATGTCGCGCCGTCCCAGCTCGCTGATCGCCAGTTGTTTGATTTTATCGGGTTTTCATCGACGGCAAATACCAAGAGCTACGAAGTAAAAAAAATCAATGTGGTTAATAAAAGTTAAACCATTTCATGCTTTAATAGGGCAGCTTTGCCAAAAATAAAGAAAAAAGAGAGTTGGGATGCAGCGTTTACCGTACAGTTTTGCTCGCCGTCATAAAGTGATCTTGCAGCCGCAAGACAGCCAGATGGTTTTGCATTTTATACCCCCGATGGATTGGGATGTTTTGTCTGAGGTTCAGCGTTTTTGTGCTGAAGACGGCGTTTTTGCAGAGGATAATCAGCCCGCTCAGCTTCAGCTTGTCGCGCAGGAAGAAAACGCCTTTGAGCAGCTGATGAATGAAAGCTATCAGCATAATAGCGACGAAGCGGCCAATGTGGCGGAAAACCTTGATGGACTCGATTTAGCGAGTTTGGCTGATAACGTGCCAGTGACCGAAGATTTGATGGAGCAGGAAGAGAACTCGCCCATCGTGAAATTGATTAATGCGTTGCTGTCGCAGGCGATCCAAGAAAAAGCGTCAGATATTCATGTCGAAACCTTTGAAAAGCATATGTCGGTGCGCATGCGCGTGGATGGCGTGTTGCGCGAGGTGTTGCAGCCCAAGCGGGAAATTGCGCCATTATTGATTTCGCGCATCAAGGTGATGGCGAATTTGGACATTGCCGAAAAGCGCGTGCCTCAAGATGGCCGTATAACGCTTCGATTTGGTGGCCGTGAGGTCGATGTGCGTGTTTCAACCATGCCTTCCAGCCACGGTGAGCGCGTGGTGCTGCGTATTTTGGATAAGAACGCGGGCAATATGAATTTAAACCAGCTGGGTATAGCAGAAAAGCTCACTCAGCAGCTTGATACGCTGATCCATAAACCGCATGGCATTATTTTGGTGACAGGCCCGACGGGCTCGGGTAAAACCACGACGTTATATGCTTGTTTAACGCGTTTGAATAACCAATCGCGTAATATTTTGACCGTAGAAGACCCAGTGGAATATCAGCTCGAAGGCATTGGCCAAACGCAGGTGAACCCCAAAGTGGATATGACCTTTGCGCGTGGTTTGCGGGCGATTCTTCGTCAGGATCCGGATGTGGTGATGGTGGGCGAAATTCGTGACCAAGAAACCGCAGAAATTGCCATTCAGGCCAGTTTGACAGGACACATGGTGCTGTCCACTTTGCACACGAACTCGGCTATTGGCGCAATTACGCGCTTGCACGATATGGGTGTCGAACCGTTTTTGTTATCTTCTTCTTTGGTTGGGGTGTTGGCTCAGCGCTTAGTGCGTCGATTATGCCCTGATTGCAAAACGCCTCATGCCGCGAGTGAGCAAGAAAAGCATTATATCGATTTGCCTGCCGAGTCTGATGTTCAGCTATACCGACCTGTCGGCTGCGAAAGCTGTAATTATCAGGGCTACCGTGGTCGAATGGGGCTTTATGAGCTATTGGTGATTGACCCGCAAGTGGCGCAGATGATCCACGATAATGAGGCTGAGCAAGCCATTGAGCGCTATGCGCGTAGCCACGGTATGCCAAGCCTTAGGCAAGACGGGGTAGAGCAGATTTTACAAGGCCATACCTCTTTGGAAGAAGTTTTGCGCGTAACTCGCGAGGGTGATGATGCCAGCCTTTGAGTTTCAGGCGCTGGATGAGAAAGGCCGCAATAAAAAAGGCGTAATGGAGGGTGATAGCCCCAAACAGATCCGCCAAAAACTGCGTGAAAAGCAGTGGATTCCCGTGTCGGTGGAAGCCGCACATGAAAGCAGTGCGCAATCGGGCGAAAGCGCAAAGCAAGCCAAAGGAAGATTAAGCTCATCAGAATTATCGTTACTGATGCGCCAGTTGGCGACCTTATTACAAGCCGGCCTGACGGTTGAGCAAAGCTTGAAGGCAATGACCCTGCAAGAAAGCAATAAAAAGCTGCATTCGCTGAGTCTGGCTATGCGCAGCTCGATCATGGAAGGCCAAAGTTTTGCTAACAGCATGGCGACGTTTCCTAATGCCTTTCCAAATATTGTCGTTTCATCGGTGGCAGCCGGTGAGCGCTCGGGGCATTTGAACGAGATTATGGCGCAGCTGGCTGACTATGCTGAGGCGCGTCAGGAAACTCAGTCGGTGGTAAAGCAGGCGATGATTTACCCGATTATTCTTTTAGTGTTTTCCATTGTGATTGTGGTGGCCATGCTGGTGTTCGCCATGCCAAAAATCGTGGGGTTTGCCATTGATAGCGGTGCAACCTTGCCGACACTGACCCAGATTCTTTTAAACATCAGTGACTTTA
>JAXHSS010000057.1:0-10424 GCA_034190675.1 Pseudomonadota bacterium | reverse complement strand
AAAACGATATGAAATTTTTAGAACTCCTCAGGGTTTCTCGCCATTTGTTTGGCAACTTCTGGTGCAACAATACGTTGATCAACCAATTTGCGCAGGCTTTGGTCCATGGTTTGCATGCCCAAATTACCGCCAGACTGAATACTGGAGTAGATCTGCGCGACTTTGTCTTCACGAATCAAGTTACGCACCGCCGAGGTACCAAACAAAATTTCATGTGCAGCGACTCGGCCACCATTTTTACGCTTAAGCAACGTTTGAGAAACCACTGCCTGTAAAGACTCCGACAACATGGTGCGTACCACCGACTTTTCAGAGCCTGGAAATACATCGATAATACGGTTAACCGCCTTCGCTGCAGAAGCCGTGTGCAGTGTCGCAAACACTAAGTGCCCTGTTTCTGCGGCTGTTAATGCAAGTCGAATGGTTTCTTGGTCACGCATCTCGCCCACCAGAATCACGTCCGGATCCTCACGCAGCGCCACTTTCAATGCGCTTGAGAATGATTTGGTATTCGACCCGAGCTCTCGCTGCTGAACAAGGCATTTTTTACTTTGGTGTACAAATTCGATCGGATCTTCAATGGTCAGAATATGCTTACGCTGAGTACTATTAATTTCATCCATCAAGGCGGCGATGGTCGTCGATTTACCAGAACCAGTTACCCCCACAACCAAGATCAAACCATTTGGGAACTTGGTCATTTTTTCAAAACTTTTACCAAGACCCAAGTCTTCCATCGTAGCCACTTTGGAGGGAATCATACGCGCAACAATAGATGGACCTCGCATCTGCTGGAACGCGTTGATACGAAAACGTGACAACCCCTCAATCTGGTAAGAAAAATCATGAGTCAAGTTTTCTGCATATTCAGCTTTTTGGTAATCGTTCATCATGTGATGAGTCATTTCCATCACTTCTTCTGGAGTCGATTCAGGAAGATTAATTTTTTTCATTTCACCATCGATACGCACCATCGGCAGCATTCCTGAGGAAATGTGTAAGTCAGAAGCTTTGTTTTTAACAGAGAAAGCGAGAAGCTCATCAATATTCATTCAGTTCACCTTGGTTTATCGATAAAATAACAGTTTTTATTTACTTCGACATATGACGAATCTAGCACATAATTTAGCGCATATTCAGCACGAAATTCAATCATCCTGCTCGAATCGTGATATCACGTTAATTGCAGTTAGCAAAAAGCAGTCCATTGAACGAATCAAAACAGCGCATTCCCTCGGTCTGAGCCATTTTGGCGAAAACTATGCTCAAGAGCTGGAACAAAAAGCCGAGGCGCTTGACTCATTATCACTGGTTTGGCACTTTATGGGGCCAATTCAAAGTAACAAAACAAAAATTATTGCACAACACGCACACTGGGTACATAGCTTGGATCGTTTGAAAATCGTAACCCGACTCAATGAACAAGCCAAAGACGCCAATCGACAACTGCAATGCTTGATCCAAGTCAATATCGACGGCGAAGCTCAAAAAGGTGGCGTGGCACCCAACGAAATTACCATACTTGCCGAAGCGATAGAGCAGGCACCTCAACTAACCCTGCGTGGGCTGATGCTGATTCCTGAAAAAGCGCAAGACTCGAGCCAAACATTTGCAAAATGTCGTGAATTATTCAATACTTTGGCCGATCAATTTACCACGGTTGACACGCTATCCATGGGAATGAGCAATGATTACGCGCAAGCTATTCAACACGGCTCTACGATGGTTCGCATTGGTACTGCACTGATGGGCGAACGACCAACCTCTTAATCTAATCGAAAAAACACTATGGCTTCCATTTCTGTATTAGACAATACACGTATCGCTTTTATTGGCGCTGGCAATATGGCCTCGGCTTTAATTCAAGGCCTTTTATCAAAAGGGTTGAAAGCGGCTCGCTTGCAAGTCAGTGATAAAGATCAGCAACGCTTGAGCTATTTTGAAGAGCAATTGCATATCAAAACTTCCACGGATAATTTACAGATCTGCGAACAGGCAGATGTCATTGTTTTAGCGGTAAAGCCGCAGACTCTTCCTGCGGTGTTGAGTGAAATTGCACCGACACTCAAAGGCAAGCAACCCTTAGTGATTTCGATAGCCGCTGGCACCACCTCATCCGCCATTGCAGAAATCTTAGGCGAAAGCGCAGCAATTGTGCGCGCCATGCCCAATACACCAGCGATGGTGCAAACTGGCGCAACAGGCTTATACGCCAATGCTCATGTCAACGATGCCCAAAAGCAAATTGCTGATGCATTGCTCAGCGCTGTTGGCCTAGTCACTTGGGTACAAGATGAGGCGCTCATTAACGCCATTACAGCGGTTTCAGGCTCTGGCCCTGCCTACTTCTTTTACCTGATGGAAGCGATGATCAATGCTGGCCTAGCATTAGGCTTAGATGCCACTACGGCTCGCGATCTTACCTTGCAAACCGCCCTAGGTGCCGCGCAATTGGCGATCACCAGCGATGAAAGCCCAAGTACACTGCGAGAAAAAGTCACCTCACCTGGCGGCACCACGGCAGCGGCGCTTCAAGCGCTCAATGACCAAGGCGTTAGCGAAGCTGTGATCAAAGCCTTAACGGCTGCTCGTGATCGTAGCCAAGAGCTTAGCCAATAACCTTACTTACATAACACAGATACTCACCATGAACCCAATTGCTCTAGTTTTCGACGCGATCACCTACTTATTCCTGCTGCGCTTTGCTTTGCAAGCCGCACAGGCAGATTTTTTCAACCCGATTTCCCAATGGGTCATTCGACTAACCAAACCGTTAATCAAGCCGCTCAATGCGATCCTCCCTGATACCCAGCGCTTTAACACAGCTGCGCTATTATTAGCTTTTTTAGCTCAGCTGTTGGTTTATCCTACCCTCATGGCCATCAACGGTAGCGGTTTTGAGCTTGATCAGCGTATGATTGCGGCCGCCAGCATCGGCTTTTTATACGCGGTATTAAATTTTTATTTCATCATTGCCATTGTTTTCGCGTTGATGAGCTGGGTGGTGCGTGATCCAAATCATCCCGTTTTTAATTTATTAAATGCTATTTTAGCGCCGCTGATGCGCCCAATTCAGGCCATCATCCCGCCAATGGGTGGGCTGGACTTTTCTCTGATTGTGGTTCTATTTGCGATCAGTGCAATAAAAAACAATGTACTGCCTGTATTAATCGCGCAGCTTGGGCTGTGACGGCATTTCAGGTAAAATTACGTCAAATAAAATAACGCATGCCGCCATTTTGCTGATTAACAGCAACCCTTTAACCAAAGCTGATGGCCTGCACGAAGTATTGAGGAAACAAACGATTGAACGCACATGAACGCCATTTAGCGGCTGATAACATTGGGCTGGTAACGCCCAAGCGTTTTCATTGCGACACCCCCCTTAAACTCACCTCGGGACGTGAATTACCGAGCTTTGAGCTGGTTTACGAAACCTACGGAGTGCTTAACAACAAAGGGTCCAACGCGGTATTGATATGCCACGCCTTGAGCGGCAGTCACCATGCGGCTGGATTTCACGCGCCAGAAGACAAAAAAGCTGGCTGGTGGGATGGCTTTATTGGCCCGGGCAAAGTGATTGATACCAATAAGTTTTTTGTTGTTTGCCCTAATAATATCGGCAGCTGCTATGGCAGCACAGGCCCAACCAGTCTCAAACCGCAGCCACCAATAACAGAGGCTGACGACACCGATGCAAAAGCAAAAGTAAAAACTAAAGAGTGGGGCGCTGACTTTCCTTTAATCACCATCAAAGACTGGGTTGCCAGCCAAAAGCGCTTAATGGATCATCTGGGCATTAACCAGTGGGCCGCTGTTGTTGGTGGCAGCATGGGTGGTATGCAGGCAATGCAGTGGGCAATTGATTACCCCGAACAGCTTCGACATGCTGCGGTTATTGCAGCCGCACCAAAATTATCGGCGCAGAATATCGCGTTTAATGAGGTGGCTCGCCAAGCCATCATTACCGACCCTGAGTTTTTTGCCGGGCAGTATAAAGACCATGATAGCGCACCAAAACGCGGCCTGAGTTTGGCTCGCATGCTTGCACATATCACCTATTTGTCCGATGAAGCCATGCGTGAAAAATTTGGCCGTGATCTGCGTAACGAAAAGATTCATTTTGGCTATGATGTCGAGTTTCAAGTCGAAAGCTATTTGCGCTATCAAGGCCAGATGTTCTCTCAAAGCTTTGATGCTAATACCTACTTGATCCTGACCAAATGTTTGGATTATTTTGACCCAGCGTCAGAATACGGTGATGACTTGGCTAAGGCCTTTGAGCGCAGTCAATGTCGTTTCTTTGTCGCCTCATTCACCACGGATTGGCGTTTCTCGCCAGCTCGTTCGCGAGAAATCGTGGATGCCCTGATGAAAGTTCATAAACCCGTTAGCTACCTTGAGGTTCAGGCGCGCCAGGGACATGACTCATTTTTATTAAATGTCCCACGATATAAAAAAGCCTTTGAAGGCTTTATGAACATGGTGGACATCCTATGACTATTCGACAAGATCACCGCCTGATCGTTAACTGGGTTAACCCGCAAAGCCGCGTATTAGATTTAGGCTGCGGTTCAGGATTATTATTAAAAACGCTAGCAGGTGAAAAGCAAGCCTTCGGTTATGGATTAGAGCTAAACCCAGAGAAAATTCAAACCTGTATCGAAAACGGGGTTAACGTCATTGAGCATGATATTGACTCAGGGCTCAGCAAATTTCCTGACCAAAGCTATGATTACGTGATTATCTCACTTGCGCTTCAAGCATTGAAACGTCCTAACGAAACACTCGATGAAATGCTTCGTGTAGGTCGAGAAGTGATCATTTCCTTCCCTAATTTTGCGCATTTTAGAACACGCGCTTACCTTGCCTTAAAAGGCAAAATGCCCGTATCTAAGTCGCTGCCTTATGAGTGGTATGAAACACCCAATATTCACTTATGCACGATTCGTGATTTCGAAGAGCTTTGCCAGTCCAAGGGGTATCGAATTGTCGATCGCCAACTCATGAATAGTGAAGGACAGACGCTCCACTCCATTTGGCCTAACCTGTTTGCCTCCACCGCTTTTTACAAGATCACGCGCGATGTCTGAGGCCAAAACACCCAAGATCCAAGAGCTCGTCATTGCCAGCAATAATGCCGGCAAAGTGGCCGAGCTTAAACAGATGCTTGCCCCACTTGGCATTCGTGTGTTTGCGCAAAACGCATTTGGCCTGCCCTCACCTGAGGAAACGGGGCTAACCTTTATTGAAAACGCCATTCTCAAAGCGCGTTTTGTCGCCCAAGAAACTGGCAAGCCCGCCTTAGCCGATGACTCCGGCCTATGCGTGCCAGCTCTAGGTGGCGCTCCGGGCATCTATTCAGCACGTTATTCCTCTGACATCGTCGGTGAGCAAGCCAATGATGCGAGCAATAACGCCAAGCTGATTAACGTCTTGCGTGAACGCGACCTTGAAAACACGTCGGCGTATTATGTCTGTGCATTAGCTTTACTTCGTCATGCAGACGATCCTGAGCCGCTGATTAGCATCGGCCGTTTACAAGGGCAAATCCAGTTCACCGCTCAAGGTGAAGGTGGGTTTGGCTACGATCCTCACTTTTACTTGCCAAAATACCAGCAAACCGCTGCCCAACTCGGTAAGGCCAAGAAAAACACCATTAGCCATCGAGCTCTGGCGCTTCAGCAGTTAGTCATCGAACTCAAGGAATGCTAACAACCCCGCCGCTTAGCTTGTATCTGCACATGCCTTGGTGTGTACAAAAATGCCCATATTGCGATTTCAACTCGCATCAAGATCATCAGGCTGACTTTGATCGCTACCTCAAAGCGCTTCAAGAAGACATTTGCCTTGATGCCCCCATGGTTAAAGATCGCACCATCAGCACGGTTTTTATTGGCGGTGGAACACCGAGTCTCATGCCGGTCGAGTTTTACCAGCAGCTGTTTGCCACATTGCAAGAGCAGTTATCGTTTTCTGATGACTGTGAAATCACTATTGAGGCCAACCCCGGTGCCAGTGACGCCGAACGCTTCGCAGGCTATGTCGAGCTAGGCATGAACCGATTATCTATCGGCGCGCAAAGTTTTGATGCAGGGCAATTACAGCAACTCGGCCGAATCCACGATCCACAGGCTATTTTTCGAAGCTACCAGCAGGCTCGTCAGGCAGGCTTTAAACGCATCAATCTGGATTTAATGTTTGGCCTAAACGAGCAAAGCCAAGCTCAAGCGCTGGATGATCTACGACAAGCCTTAACACTCAAGCCCGAGCACCTTTCTTGGTATCAACTCACTATCGAGCCCAACACCATCTTTGGTAAGCGCCCGCCCAAATCACTTCCTGAGCATGATGCTCTTGATGATATTTACCAAGCGGGTTTAGAGCAGCTATCAGCTGCAGGCTATGAGCAGTATGAGGTTTCGGCCCACGCCAATATGAATGCCCCCAGCTCAGAGCGTTGTCGTCATAATGTTAATTATTGGCGCTTTGGCGATTATCTTGCACTTGGCGCTGGAGCACATGGGAAATTAACCTTCGTCAATAAACAGCAAATATGGCGTTATCAAAAAACCCGCAGCCCTAAGGACTACATGCAGCGAATTGGCTCCAGAACCAGCCAACATCGCGACTTGGATCATCAGGCTCGATTTGAAGAATTTTTCTTAAACAGCTTAAGGCTTAAAGATCAGTTAATCACTGCCCAAGATTATCGCCAACGAACAGGTTTAGAGCTCAATGAAATCATCTCAGCAATTAACAGACACCCGTGGTTAGGCGAGTTTTTTCATCTTGAAAGCCAGCAGTTGCGGTTGCTTGAGGCAGGTTATCAGCGGCTAGACTCGGTCTTGACGACGCTCTACGAAACGCAGGCTAATCAGTAACATCACAAGAGCCAATAACCCAAAGAGCGACCAAGAACCTGTACCCTCATTACCACCAATCGCATCATTTTCGTTAAACAGTGGCGGTGAAGAAGCATATTCGCCTGGGGTTTGTTGCTCGGGATAAACCGGGCATTGTTGATCAATATATTGCAACTGCGGCCCCATGAATTCGCTCAAAAACGGCAAATACACACAAACCGAGGTGTAAATACCAGGCAGGTTTCTATCGCCGCATTCCACTGGCCCTGCTGAGGTAATGCCCATGAAATAATAATCACCCTCTTGCTCTATAAACATAGGGCCTCCGCTGTCCCCATTACAGATTGCCGGGCCATCAGTCTCAACGGTGCCCGCACAAAGATTCGTCTTAGAATTATAACTGCCTGAAAAATAAACACGCTCACAACTATTGCCAGGCAATAAGCTCATCGTTGCCACCTGCAGCGTATCGGCAGTTTGATCACTGTCTTCTTCTACTCGCCCCCAGCCAGCCACACTAACCAGCGCACCCGATTCGACCTGAGCAACCTGCTCTCGTGTAATGACTTCAGCGGGAACAATACCGGCATCACCTTCGACGACTTCCGTCTCTGCTGCCGCAGAGAGTTTCAGTATGGCAATATCGTTTGTTAATAGCAGTGGATCAAAATCTGGATGTACATCAAAGTCGCTCACCGAAGCAAAACGACGGTTTCGCAATACACCCAGCTCTTGGTTACCGTATCGAACAGTGACTTCATCGGCCGTAATGGTGACACGATCATCCATCAAACAATGCGCTGCTGTCACGACGTATTGAGGATGAATAAAGCTGCCTGTGCAGAAAAAAGCCTGATCAGTCTCAGTGTCCAAGATCAAAAGATAGGCGACAAAGTCGTACTCGTCGAAGCCCGCATCATCGCCACCAATGATATAAGGCACTGGCGCTTGCTGAGCATGCACAAGAATTGAAAAAACCGTCCCTAGTAAAAATACGCTAATTCTTTCTATCATTTTCTTATCCTATCATTTTTTTAGAGCAACACCATGTTGTTCCTGTGTATCACCGCTCGCTCGGTAAGATCTTCTAAAGCGCTAGCGGCCTGTTTAAGCGATAGCCCTTTTATTATGTCCACTTCATCGGCGGGATAATTCACTTGCCCCAGAGCAATAATTTTCCCCTGAGCATCCTTACAGGCGACGACATCACTTTTTTGAAAGCTGCCTTGAATCCCTTGAATACCGATCGGCAACAAGCTTTTGCCCTTATGAGTTAGCGCTAAAACAGCGCCATCATCCAAGACAATAGCACCCTGCGTGTTTTGATGAGTCATGAGCCATTGCTTTTTTGCAGCCAGCGGCGTGATATCCGCCGTCAGCAAGGTGCCTATCGCTTCACCCGCAAATAGCCGCGTTAACACCTCTGGCTCTATACCGCTCACAATACTGGTATTACAGCCCGACTTTTCAGCCCACTGAGCAGCCAGAACTTTTGTTGTCATACCACCTCGACCTAAGCCACTGACACTATCGCCAGCCATAGCCAATAGCTGTTCATCACTGGCATTAGCCTCCGTGATTAACTGGACATCTGGGTTTGACCTTGGGTCCGCTGAATATAGTCCATCTTGGTCAGTCAAAATCACTAAACGATCAGCCTGAACAAGGTTAGCCACCATCGCACCCAACGTATCATTATCGCCAAAGCATATCTCATCGGTCACCACCGTATCATTTTCATTAATGATCGGCAGTACGCCTAAATCCAGCAAGGCATCTAAGGTGTTCTTGGCATTGAGATAGCGCTGCCTTGAGCGGAAATCTTGGTTGGTTAGTAACACCTGAGCTGACTGAATAGCATGCTGTTGTAGCGCCGCCTGCCAAGCCGATACCAACCCCATTTGACCAACGGCAGATGCCGCTTGTAGCTGGACAAGGTCATTGGGTCGCTTATCCCAACCTAGGCGAATAACTCCTTCGGCCACAGCACCACTGGACACCAAAGCAACTTCAACACCTTGCAAACGCAACTGGTGGATTTGCGCCACCCACTGCGCGATTGCTGAATGGTTCAGTCCCTTGCCGTTATTAGTGAGCAAGGAGCTGCCTATTTTAACTACCCAGCGCTTAGCCATGCCTAACGCTCATAAACAATTTCAACATCATGGTCATCGTCGTCATCCTGGGCTTCTTTTCTCGCCTGACGCTCCTCACGTTTGCGCTCTGCAATATCACGAATACGCTCACGTGCTTCTTCTGCTAGCTGTTGACGAATTGCCGCTTCTTGCTCAGCAAGCTCAGGGTTTGACTGCTCATCTTCCTTCAATACTTCAAGTGCATTCATCACTGCTTGCTTAAGCTCATCTAAGCCTTTTTGCGCAATACTTGAAATAATAAAGTAACGACCCGTCCAGCCCACTTCTTCACAAATAGACTCAGCGAGTGCTTTAGCGTCTCCTTCACCAATAAGGTCAGCTTTGCTAAACACCAACCAACGCTCTCGCTCAGCCAGTGTTGGGCTAAACTGCCTAACTTCATCTACCAAGGTCTCGATCACTTCAGCATGGCTTTCTTCGTGATACGGCGCAAGATCAACCAAATGCAAGATCAAGCGGGTACGCGTTAAGTGCTTCAAAAAGCGAAAACCAAGCCCGTGTCCCTCAGAAGCACCGGCAATTAAACCCGGAATATCGGCAATCACGAAGCTGCGCATGGCATCAACGCGAACAACGCCTAATTGAGGAATCAACGTGGTGAACGGATAATCCGCAATTTTCGGCTTAGCGCCAGTAATGGCATCAACCAGTGTCGACTTACCTGCATTAGGCAAGCCCAGCAAACCCACATCGGCCAAGACCTGTAGCTGCAAACGCACAGAAAAGGCTTCACCGGGCTTGCCCTTGGTGGTTTTTCTAGGCGCACGATTGGTCGAGCTTTTGAAGTGAATATTACCTAAACCGCCTCTGCCGCCATCACATAGCACCTTGCGCTCGCCGTGATGAGTTAAGTCGAGAATAACCTGATCTGAATGCTCTTCAACCACTGTTGTGCCCACAGGTACTTTAAGAATAATATCTTCGCCACTGCGGCCCGTCATATTACGGCCCATACCGCCCTGACCATTTTCAGCCTTATAGCTTTTTTGATAGCGGTAATCAATCAGCGTATTTAAGTTTTCATCGGCTTCAAGCACCACATCACCGCCACGACCACCGTCGCCGCCATCGGGGCCTCCATACTCAATAAACTTTTCACGGCGAAAGCTCATACAGCCATTGCCGCCCTTGCCCGCCTCAACAGAAATGACTGCCTCATCAACAAACTTCATGCTTTTTCACTCTCAGTGGCCTTGACCATTATGGCCTTGCTGATATTGTAACCTAACTCCCGAACATGGGAATCTTTGTCTGCGTAAATACGCAAAAGCCCCGCTAACAAAAACGCTAGCGGGGCTTGAGTATTTGCTGAGCTCTAAATTAAGCTTCTACAACCGAAACGAATTGACGGTTATGTGGGCCTTTAATTTGGAACTGAACTTTACCTTCGCGTGTTGCAAAG
>JAXHSS010000056.1:0-10683 GCA_034190675.1 Pseudomonadota bacterium | reverse complement strand
GCCGCTGAACAGGATTTATGGTTAAAGGCACTCTTGCGCTAGTTTTGTTAAACTGAACGTTTAGCGCAGATTGAATTTAGCTCAATGACAGACTCCCCAAATACTCCCCTAAAAATCGGCCTGATTGTGAATCCCGTTGCGGGGATGGGTGGCCGAGTTGGTCTTAAAGGGACGGATGGGCAGGTCGATGAAGCAATCAAACGCGGCGCTAAGCCAATTGCTAATCAGCTCGCTACTCGGGCCTTGCAGGCAGTTGCATTTAAACGTCCCGTCAGCTGGCTTTGTGGCGTTGAGGCCTACGGTGAAAACGCACTCAGATCCGTCGGCTTTATGGGGCAAGTGATTGCGCATAACCCAGAGCTTTCCCACGGCGAAGTTACTACTGCATTAGCGCAGGCTATGGCCAAGGCCGGCGCCGATTTAATCGTATTTGCGGGTGGTGATGGAACGGCTCGAGATATTCATGCGGCAAACCTTGGGCAATTGCCGGTATTAGGCATTCCTTCTGGCGTAAAAATGTACTCTGGGGTTTTTGCCAGAAACGCCGTCTCAGTGGGTGAAGTCTTAAATTTAATTGTCTCAGGTAAAGCCGTGGCTTATCGAGAAGTCGATGTGCGCGACTTGGACGAGGCAGCTATGCGAGACAATAAGGTGGTCACGCGGTTTTTTGGCAAGCTATGGACTATTCTTGATCAACAGTTGGTTCAGCAAATGAAAGGTTGTTCTGCGGTTTCGGATGAGCTCATAAAAGAAGAAATTGCGGCTTATGTGGCAGAAATCGCTGAACCTGGCGAGCTTTATTTGCTCGGCTCTGGCACCACAACACAAGCCGTAAAGGAGCAAATGTCAGGTGAGCAGGGTAGCTTGCTTGGATTTGACGCCATTGTCGATGGCCAAATGGTGGCAAAAGACCTCTGGGAAGCACCCATGTTATCGCTGCTGAAAAAGCACCTTGATTTAGGGCATACGGCTAAAATTATTATCACTGTGACCGGTGGCCAAGGTTTTTTATTAGGTCGAGGTAATCAGCAGCTTAGCCCCGAAGTGATCAAGCGAGTAGGAATAGACAATATCTTGGTTGTAGCAACAGAAGAAAAAATTGCATCGCTATCAGGACAGCCGCTTTGGGTCGATACCCGAGATACACAACTGGATGCAGAGCTTTGCGGCCTGCGTCCTGTGCTGATTAATTACGAGGCATTTTTATTGTACCCCGTCAGTGCAGGGTAAAGAGTAAAAGCCAATAAAAAACCGCCTTAACGTGGCTGCTAAGACGGTTTTTAATAAGCCGACAAAAATTGACAGCTAAATTAAGCAGGGAGAATACGGGCCTTAAGCTTTCATAGCCTCTAGTGCTTGAATGCGCTCCTCAAGCGGAGGGTGCGACATAAATAAGCGCGACATATCTTTTTTGACTTTACCCGTATTGATGGCAAAAGCCGTCATGGTGTCGGGCATTTGGTTGGGCACTTGGCCTGACTCGATTTGCAAGCGCTTCAGGGCGTTGATCATGCCTTGCTTGCCACCAAGAAGTGCACCGGCTTCGTCTGCTCGGAACTCACGGCGGCGGCTAAACCATAGCACGATGGCCGAAGCCAAGAAGCCTAAGATGATTTCAGCGACAAAAACAGCGATAAAATAGCCAAAGCCTCGGCCATTTTCATTTTTGAACACAACTTGATCAACAATGTTACCGATAATACGCGCAAAGAAAATCACGAAGGTATTAACGACGCCTTGGATCAGCGTAAGGGTGACCATGTCGCCATTGGCCACGTGACCAATTTCATGACCCATAACAGCGCGGATTTCATCCTTACTAAAACGCTGAAGCATACCTTGGCTGACGGCAACTAGGGCGTTGTTCTTATTCCAGCCCGTAGCAAACGCATTGGCCTGTTGCATTGGCATAATGCCGACTTCTGGCATGCCAATGCCAGCTTTTTCTGCGAGCTCTTCAACGGTGGCAACAAGCCATTGCTCATCAGCGGTTTCAGGCTGCTCGATAATCCGCGTGCGGGTGCTGCTTTTGGCCATCCATTTGGACAAGAACAGCGAGATAAACGAGCCTGCAAAACCCAAAACCAAAGAGAAGATCAGCAACGACTGATAGTTGATGCCTGAGCCCTCGAGATAATGGGGGACGCCTAAGAGCTGCATGGTCACGCTTAAGGCCAGTACAATCGCCATATTCGTGGCAAGGAAAAGTAAAATTCTTAACATGAAGTCCTCTGTAAGAGTTTAGGAAACTGTAGATAAATATGGGTGCGATAGAAGTATTTATCAAGCTCCCATCGCCCAAAATGCATTAATTTTACAATTGTTTTAGTGCCATTGAGTTTGGCTTTTAGCTTGGAGCTCTTCTAGGGCGCCCGCGCTTAAATTAGCACCGTATTTGCGCAGCAGTTCTTCGACAGGATCAACCTTATGACTGAAATCGTGTGCTGTTTCAGCGCCCAGTTTATCTCGGCTGATACTGTTGATATTGCCAAAGCCATCGGCAAGGCCAAGGCGAACAGCGGTTTCTCCAGACCAAAAAAGGCCTGAGAAAATGGCTGGATCCTCAATGAGACGATCGCCACGACCGGTTTTAACCGCTTGAATAAACTGCTGATGCACTTCATTAAGCATGGTTTGAACATGCGCTTTTTGCGTTTCAGTTAGCGACTTGAATGGGCTGAGTATATCCTTGTTTTCTCCTGCTGT
The DNA here is from genome assembly GCA_034190675.1 of Pseudomonadota bacterium. GTDB lineage: Bacteria > Pseudomonadota > Gammaproteobacteria > Pseudomonadales > JAXHSS01 > JAXHSS01. The sequence goes on along the minus strand of JAXHSS010000056.1, from coordinate 7,977 downwards.
TAGGGTTCGAGCTTTGATGCCCAAATGATCGAGCATGTCTTCGACATTAAAGTTTTGCATGATCACACCAATAGAGCCGACAATACTGGCTTTATCTACATAAATCTCATCAGCGGCGGCTGCAATGAAATACGCACCTGAGGCGCCAAGATCAGAGATCACGGCGTACACTGGAGTATCAGGATGAAGCGCCTTGAGGCGGCGAATTTCATCATAAACATAACCCGACTGAACGGGGCTGCCACCTGGGCTATTGATGTCAATCAATACGGCTTTAGCGGAAGACTCAAAGGCAGCTTGAAGCCCCTTATTAATATGTTGGGCGCTTGTGGGTGTGTCGGCCATAATTGGGCCTTTGACAGCGACCACGGCAGTAAAATCACCTGAGGCGATCTCGCTGAGGCTGGTGTTTTGGCAGCCCGGTGTCATCATCAGCTGGTAGGTGATGAAAAACAAGTAAGCAAAGGTTAGTACGCGGAAAAAAATTCGCCAGCGACGTTCTCGACGGTCGCTATCTTGCATTTTATACAGCAATTTCTCGATCAGTTTCCATTCGCGCTCGTTTTCAGGGTAATTTGAGTTGTCCATAGGGCACCTATTTTAGCCAATGATGAATATCGCTCATTGTATGAAGAATTGTTTTCGGGTCGCAAGCCTCAAGCGCCTCAATAGAGTGAGCGCCGTAGCTCATGCCGATACTGTCCATGCCAGCTCGCTGGGCCATTTCCAGATCATAGGTCGTATCACCAACCATGAGCGCTTTGTGGGCAGGGATATCAAGCTCGTCGAGAATTTCATGCAGCATATGCGGGTCAGGCTTAGATGTTGTTTCATCGGCGCATCGGCTAGTGTGAAATACCTCGCTAATTGAAGACAGGCTGAAATGACGGTCAAGCCCAGCGCGGCTTTTTCCTGTGGCTACTGCTAATTTGTGTTGTGAGCTGAGCTCGCGCAGCGTTGATTCCACTGTTGGGTAAAACTGTATGTCGTTAGCAAAAGCGCTCAGCCAAGCGCTTTTGTAGGCATCGATCATGCCGTGAATCTGTGTCTCTGTGGCCTGTGGGTGCAGGGTCAAGATCGACTCATGAATACCAAGGCCAATAATGCTTTGCGCCTCAAGGTCGGTGAGTTGAGGTAGGCCGACCTGCTCGCCCGCTGCGTGAATACATTGCACGATTTGTTGGATCGAATTAACGACCGTGCCATCCCAGTCAAAGATGATCAGTTCATATTTCATTGTTTTAACGTTTTTATCCATTGTTGCCAGTTGTCATCGGGGGTGGATTGCCAGTGTTGTTGTTCGCCTGCTTCATCGACTAGGCTAAGTTGCTGTGCGTGAAGCATCAGTCGAGGTTTACCTAGTGCTTGGTCAGTTTCTTGTTGGCCGTATTTGCTATCACCAACAATCGGGTGGCCTGCAAATTGACAATGAACGCGAATTTGATGGGTTCGGCCTGTAATTAAGGTGGCGCGTAATAAGCTGAACTCGCCCTGTGTTTTGCTAGTCCACTGCTCAACAAGCTCGAAACGTGTCTCACTTGGCTTGCCATTTGCACTGACTCTCACAAAGCGCTCATTATTTGCCGCAGTGTATCGCTCAAGGGGTTGTTTAATGACTTGATCGCCCTTCCAGCGGCCATGAACCAAGACTAAATAGCGCTTGTTAATGGCTTTGTGATCACGAAAAAGGTCATGATAGTAATGCAGAGCCGCCCGGTTTTTGCAGATTAACAATAGACCTGAGGTATCTCGGTCCAAGCGATGAGCAAGCTCGGCTTTTGACCATTGTGGCTTAACCTGTCTTAAGGCTTCGATCAGGCCGAGGTTAATTCCGCTGCCGCCATGAACAGCAATGCCCGCGGCTTTATCTAGTACGATGACACGTCGATCCTCGAAAACCACCCGCGAGCTAATGCTTTGTGCAATTTGGTCATTGATCTCAGGTGTTTGCGTTGTGGCGCGTCTTACTGGAGGAATGCGCACAATATCGCCTGGCTTAAGGCGGCTTTTGGCATTAACCCGCTTTTTATTAACACGCACCTCGCCCTTACGAATGATGCGATAAATATAGGTTTTGGGGACGCCTTTAAGGATTTTGATTAAATAATTATCAATGCGCTGATTGGCTTGTTGCTCTGTCAGGGTAACCAGCTGCACAGTGTTATGGTTTTCATTACTCGACTCGCTTTGAGGCTTTTGGCGGTGCTTTTTTTTACTCGCCTGGGGCTGCGGTTTTGGCGCACTGGGTGCACTGCAATGTTCGGCGTGGTTTTTTGTGCTAGTATGGATCGTCTGCTTATTGCACGTTAGTTTGTTGCCTGGCTTTTTATTGTTAGTCGTTTTGTTACGTGTTTGAGAGGCGTTTTTTGAAGAAAAGCGCGATGATTTATTGGATGTTGGTCGTTGTGGCATGTCAGAAGGTGAAATGGCTGTCAATAAGGCATTGCTCAAAATTTGCACTAATGATAACATAAGTGGTGGTTTGCAGTAGATTATACTTGCTTTTATTAAAGTGTATTCTGCGCGAGCTTCTGGATCAGCAGCGAGTCATCACTCATCGAAGTTTTTGTTACGCATAAGACTGACACCAGCGTCGTGGCGCTCACTGGCATAGACACAGAGCGTACCGATTTTTTATGAACATTTGCAGAAACCAGATTGTTTTGACGTGACTGTGAAACCCAGATGAGGTTTGCAGGCCGTCTTGAGATAAGAAAAAATGAATCACCATTGCGTTTTTATTGATCAACTGTTGGCGTCGGAGCCACCTGTGGTCTATTCCTGCTAGATTGATTTCCCCTAAAATCTAAGCAAACGCTGAGTTAAAGCGCTTGTGTAGAGAGGTTTTGGGTTTTTTGCTTATGCTTTCTGGTTTCGGCCCTACTATAGGATTGAAACATGAAACGTATCTTAGTAAATACGCGTCACGAAGAAGAAGTACGCGTTGCTCTAGTCGATGGTCAAAAACTTTATGACTTAGACCTTGAGTATCGTTCGCATCACCAGAAAAAAGCCAATGTTTACAAGGCGGTCATCACCCAGATCGAGCCAAGCTTGGAAGCGGTTTTTGTTAATTATGGCGCAGACCGTCACGGTTTCTTGCCTTTAAAAGAAATTTCTAAAGAGTATTTTGCAGAAGGCGTTGAGTTTCATAGCAAAAATATTCGTCAGCTTTTGTCGATCGGTCAAGAGTTGATCGTTCAAGTTGAAAAAGAAGAGCGTGGTAATAAAGGCGCGGCATTAACGACATTCATTAGTTTGGCGGGACGCTATTTGGTCTTGATGCCAAACAATGCACGCGCTGGTGGTATTTCTCGTCGAATCGATGGTAAAGAGCGTGCAGAGCTGAAGCAGGCGCTGAGCCAAGTCACGGTGCCTAAAGGCATGGGCATGATCGTGCGCACAGCGGGCCTGGGCCGTAGCTCACAAGAGCTACAGTGGGATTTGGATTATTTGGCTAACCTATGGTCAAAAATCAGCGAGGCTGCTGAGCGTCGTGCGCCATTTCTTATTTTCCAAGAAAGTAATGCCATTATCCGTGCGATTCGTGATTACTTGAAGCCAGATATTACCGAGCTGGTTTTTGATAACGCTGAGTCATATGAGGAGGGCCTTGAGTTCCTTAAGATGGCCGCTCCTGAGTATATTGAGCGTGCACGTCTTTATGACAATGATGTTCCTTTATTTATTCGCTACCAAATTGAAAGCCAGATTGAATCCGCTTATTCACGTGAAGTGAAGCTGCCTTCAGGTGGATCAATCGTGATTGACCCAACAGAAGCGATGGTGAGTATTGATATTAACTCATCGCGAGCAACCAAGGGTGCTGATATTGAAGAGACAGCAACGAATACCAACCTCGAGGCAGCTACCGAAATTGCTCGTCAGTTGCGCCTTCGCGACTTGGGTGGCTTGATCGTAGTTGATTTCATCGACATGCTCAAAGAAGAGAATCAACGCAAGGTAGAGAACCGCTTAAGCAAAGCGCTTAGTGATGATCGTGCGCGTGTTCAGATGACGACAATTTCGCGATTTGGCCTATTGGAAATGTCGCGACAGCGTTTGCGTCCGTCGCTGGATGAAACAACAAGCCGAGTTTGTCCGCGCTGTGAAGGTCAGGGCACCATCCGCAAGGTGGGCTCACTGAGCTTATCGATTCTTCGTATCATTGAAGAAGAGATCATGAAAGAAAATACCGCAGAAATTCAGGTGCAAGTTCCGGTGGCGGTTGCAACGTTCCTACTCAATGAGAAGCGTGAAGAAATGCTTCGTTTGGAAAGTGTCTATAAAACACGTTTGGTGATTATCCCGAACTTAAACCTTGAGACACCGCATTACGAAATTAAGCGCATTAAAAACAAAGATCGAGGTCAGCAAGGTGAGCTAAGTCATCGAATCGAGCCGATTAAGTCTCATGAAGATCAAAGCTATTTGGATAAGCCAAAAACGCCACCAACTTCTCACACGAAACCAGCCGTAGGCCGAATCGCGCATACTCCAGCCCCAGAGCAACAGCCAACACAAGAAGACAAGGTTAGCTTGATTAAGCGTGTTAAGCAGTTCTTTGGCCTAACTTTGGTTGAAGAAGCGGAAGCAGAAGAAAAGAGCAAGCGCTCAAATGGTTCAAGCAATAGCCGTTCACGTTCTCGTGGTCAGTCACGTGGTCGTCGTCAGACAAATGCGCAGATCACGCCATCGAATCAGAAAACCATTACCAACCGTGATAATGGCAATGATAAGGATAAGACATCCGCTAAAGATAGCAGTGGCCACAACACAAGCGGTGGCAAGAAATCAAGCAGATCAAGTAATGATAATCGCTCGTCTAGTAAGAACAGCCGTTCATCATCGAACCCATCAAGCGCTAATAGCTCAAGCTCAAATAAAAAGCAGCGATCAGATAAGCGCTCGGATGCTTCTTCTGAGTCTAAGACGTCGAGTCGATCGTCTAACCGTTCATCGAGCAAAAGCCGATCTCGAGATGATCGTTCGAAAACTCAAAAGACGGATACACGTCAACCAACTTCGAGAGATACGTCTGATGCATCAGCTAAGCCAAGCACAGATAAAGCGGCGCAAGCGCCAGTGGCAGATAAGCGAACTGATAATGCAGCTTCGTCAGCTCCAGTGAATGACGGTGCATTGGCGAAAAATGATCCGCGCAGTAAAAACAAAGCGGTGAACAGCGAGCCTAAGGCTGACAAGCCCGAAAAGGCTGAAGCGGCTAAAACTGAGCAAAAGCCAGTGACAAGGCCACCTGCTAAAAAACCAGCAACGTCGACGTCTAAGGCAGGCAAGCCCGAAAAGGCTGAAGTGGCTAAAACTGAGCAAAAGCCAGTGACAAGGCCGCCTGCTGAAAAACCAGCAACGTCAACGCCTAAAGCAGAGCAAAAGTCTGCAGAGAAGCCAGTAGCTGAACAAGAGCCGCCAAAGCGCGCCTTTAATGATCCGCGTGAAGCATATCGCCAGATGATGGCGCAAAAATCTGTATCAAAAAGCGATGCTGACAAACCAAAGACTGAAGCAAGTTAAGTCTTGATTGCTTAACAATATTTCAGCTTAAGAGAAAACCCCGCTTTTGCGGGGTTTTTTTGGTTAAATGAGCGCCATGTTACAGATAGACTTTACAAACAAAGCGATCAATAGATGGGCGCAAGGTTTATGAATAGAGTGCTTTTCTTGTTAAGCTAGAGCGATGACAAGAAAAACATATGATAGTAGTGATACCATCTTTTGACAGCTCCTGTGATGCTCTAGACAAAGTCTACAGCATGGCGAGTCAACGATCGATAGACACTTTGGCTATTAAGCAAATCGGTGATAACGACTTTGAGCTGATGCGAAGAACTGGCAAGGCGGCTTGGACAGCGGCGATTAGAGGCGTGTGTTTGCACGCTGAGACGGGTGATCAGGCGGCTAAGATTATCGGTCAGCGAGGGTTGCTGGCCAGCGATTTAGTCGATTACCTGCCTCAATTGCTCCATCGCTAAGGGAGCTCCATGCTTATAGGAGAGTGTGATGAAAAAGATTAAAGACGTGCTAAATGAGTTGAATGGCGAGCTATGTCTTCAAACGATTGCTATGCCCAAGGATGCTAATTATCAGGGTGATATTTTCGGCGGATGGGTCGTGTCGCAGATGGATTTAGCCGGTGCGGTGCTTGCCCATCGAGTTGCTCAAGGTCGTGTTGCAACGGTTGCGATGAACGATGTGTTGTTTAAGCTGCCTGTTGCGGTCGGTGATGTGTGCCGCTGTCATGTGATAATGCTTAAGGAAGGGCGCACGTCGATTACCGTTGAGGTGCAGGTCTGGACAAGTAAGCAGCATGCGATGCAAAATCAAGCATTAGCTGCAAGCGCCCTAATTACCTATGTGGCCATTGATGATCAGGGTCAGCCGCTCGAGTTTGCTAAAGACGTTGTCTGATGACTTAACGTCATTAGCGCTGTTTAGGTTTGGCTCGCGCGGTTGATTGGGCTGTAGTTTTGTTAAGCGCGGTTTTTACGCGCGCTTAAACCACGGATTATGCTGGTAAGTTGGGCCGAGGTAGTTTTCTTTATAGTCGTTAAATGACGCTAAGCCACGTTCTAAAGAGAGGTCTTCTCGAAGGGCAAAAGCATCAAAGCCCACTTGTTGCATGTAGTACAGTTGATCCAGTAAGACATCGCCGACTGCGCGAATTTCGCCCTGATAACGATAGGTTTCGCGAAGTTCACGAGCAATAGAGTAACCGCGGCCATCCGCAAATTTTGGAAAGTCTACCGCAATCACATCAAATTGAGCTAAGTGCTCGCTTAATGCGGTTAGGTCCTCGTCGGGTTTTAGCAAGATGCCCAGTGGGCGAATATTCGCCAATTGGCTGATCTGCTCTAGCCACTGATCAGAGCTAACGATTGGGTTTTGGCCTTCCCCGAGGTCACTAATTGACTGTTCATTGCCGAGAATCACCCATGAGTTATCAATAATCTGGCCTTGTTTGATGATCTGCTTAGGATTTTGCATAAATACGCTCCTTAAACGGCGCTATTCCGATGCGCTCATAAGTGTCAATAAACCGCTCATCGTTTTGACGATGCTCTAAAAAGACGTCAATTAGTGTTTGAATAGCACTTGGCATTTCTTCAGGCGTTAGTGCAGGGCCAAGCACCTTGGCGAGTGAGGCATTGAGGCCACTATTACCGCCTAGCTGGATTTGGTAAAACTCTTCGCCTTTCTTGTCCACACCCAAAATACCAATATTGCCCACATGGTGGTGGCCACAAGCATTCATGCAGCCTGAGATATTAAGCTCTAACTCGCCAATATCAAAGACATAATCCAAATCATCAAACTGACGTTGAATAGACTCAGCAATCGGGATGGACTTCGCGTTTGCTAGCGCACAGAAGTCGCCACCAGGGCAGCAAATGATGTCATTGATCAGGCCGATGGTTGGATCGGCGAAACCTAATGATTTGAGTGTGGCATAGAGCTCAGGTAGCTGGTCTTGGCGAACATCGGCGAGCACAAAATTTTGGTCATGAGTGCTGCGAATTTGCCCAAAGCAGTAGCGATCTGCTAAGTCAGCTAATTGCTCAAGCTCATAGTCACTGACGTCGCCAGGTGCACGCGCGGTTTCTTTGGTATTAACGGTGACAATCGCGTAGCCGGTTTGCATATGCTCATTAACATTGCGCTGGTACCAGCGCTTGAACGTTTTATCATCCAAAGCATCAACCAAGACTTGCGGTAAGTTCTCGGCCGCTTCGTAGGCTGGCTTGGTGAAGTATTGAGCCATCTTTTCTACGTAGGCTGCATCAAGTGTCAATGAACCGCCTTTGAGTAGTTCAAACTCGGCTTCAACTTTTTCACGGAACGCATCGACGCCCAGCGCTTTAACCAAGATTTTAATACGTGCTTTGTATTTATTATCACGACGACCGTGACGGTTATAAACACGTAAAATGGCTTCTAAGTAAGCCAGAATATCTTGATAAG
>JAXHSS010000055.1:0-10809 GCA_034190675.1 Pseudomonadota bacterium | reverse complement strand
TCTTCCTCAAACTTAGGCAACTGCCCCGTGCCCATCAAGGCATCTTGTCCCACCAAGTACGGCACATAAACTTCAGAATAGCCATTTTCCGCCGTATGTTTATCCAACATGAATTGCGCCAGCGCTCGGTGAAGGCGAGCTAAACCGCCGCGCATCACAGCAAAACGTGCGCCTGATAAGTAGGCAGCTTTCTCAAAATCAAGCTGAGGACCACCCTGTGCATTTAAGGCCTCACCCAAATCAACATGGTCTTTAACCTCAAAATCAAACACGCGTGGCTCGCCCCAACGGCTGATCTCGACATTATCGTTTTCATCTTTACCCGCCGGAACATCGGCCTGTGGCAAATTCGGTACACCGGCGAGCAGCGCATCCAATTGCTCTTGAACACCATTGGCTTGTTCAGAAAATTGTTTAAGGTTAGCGTCAATATCAGCCAATGTTTTGGCCACCTGAGCTTTAGCTGCATCAACCGGCATGCCCTGACCAATTAATTGGCCGATTTCTTTGGACGCCTTATTACGCTTTGCTTGAAGCTCCTGAACCTGCACATCCGCCGCCTTGCGCTGTTGATCAAGCGCCTCAAAGGTCTCAGCAGGAAACTCATAACCACGTTTTGCCAACGCCTCTGTCACAGAAGCCAAATCACTACGAAGAGTTTTAATATCTAACATGTACTGTCCTAATTAGGAAAATTGAATCAAACGAGCGCCAGCATAAAGCGCAAAAATGGAGCCTAACACGCTCAACGAGATATAGGCAACGCCCATCAATGTGGCGCCCCTTTCTATCAAACGAAGGCAATCAAAAGCAAAGCTTGAAAAGGTGGTCAAGGCACCGCAAAACCCCACTAACAAGGCCATGCTCAGCAAGCCTTCGGCCGAGCGGTACTGATACCAACTGTAAACCACCCCAAAAATAAAGGAGCCCATCAGGTTGACCACCAGCGTACCCCAGGGAAAGTCTGAGGAGTAATCTTTGAGCCACAAACCCGCCACACTGAAGCGAACAGAAGCACCCAATGCGCCTCCGAGCATAATGCCAAACAGTGCGGCCATATTCACAGGCTGGCCTTCACCGGCGCATCCACCACAATTTCAACATCATAGCCGCCGAACTTACGCAGGTTAATCACGCCAATATCTAAAATTAAATACTGCCCTTTTATGCCCAATAACGTTCCTGTAATTTCAGGCGTTTTCTCCAAGTTAAGAGATTTAACTTTCGTCGGATACTCTAACACCGGATAGGCAATACTCAGCGCAGGCTCATCAACATAAGGCGAATAGCCTAGCTTTTCCTGCAAAGGCGCCAGCACAGACTCTGACTGCGCTTTTATCGCATCGCGCTCTAAAGCCATATCCAAAGGCTCGGCTAAGTTTTTAAGCATTTGCTGCCAGGCCGTCTTATCACTGACAAACTCATTTAATGCCGTTTCATAAAGCCCTGAATGAAAGCGCGTCTTGACCCGCAAAAAAGGAATGGCTTGAATGGCGCCTTGATCAATCCAACGCGTTGGTATTTGCGAATGTCGCGTGATACCCACCTTAAGCCCAGACGTATTCGCCAGATACACCACATGTTCAATATTACAATGCTCATCAGCCCACTCAGGCTCTCGACAGGTCCCCTGATCATAATGGCACTTTTCAGGACTCATAATGCAATTATCACATTGAGCCAAATCACGAAAACAAACAAAACAATAACCCTGATTAAAGCTCTTTTTCGTTTTTCGCCCACAGTGAATGCAAGCAATCTGCGCTTGATAACGCAAGGTTATCGGCTGGCCAAGTTGGTCGTTTAATGACACGAAACTTGCCACACCTGACTCATCCACTAAATGAAGGTGATACTGCGCCTCACCAGAGTCGCTCAGGTGAGTTTTCATCTTTCGAAGGTAATTCGGCATTATTAATTGTCTTATTGAATATCAGTTAAACTCGTCGTTGGCAGGCAGCTACAAAAAAGCCGCTCAAATTCTTGGCTAACGAGCGCCTATTGCCACTTGATCTTATCGTCGTCCTTGGCGCCGCTACTGGTCTTGCATGACTGCTCAATATAACCTGATCGCTCATCTTCCGGCAGGCGCTGTTCATACAAAATGACCGCCTGCAAACAGGTTTCACGCTGCTCTGGCGTGAGCCGTTCACCATTAGCCCATTTGCCAAGTTCCACTGCCTCTTTTAAGCGCTCATAAATCTCAGGGTTTAAGTTTTGAATTAGATCATCAATATTCATGCGTATTTATCCATCGTATCAATCGTTCACTTCGTTAAGTGACTACTCCAACCTAACTTCACGCGGCAAGCTTCGTAAAAATTATGGTTTTTCGGATGCAGCAGCTGAATCTTATCCTTACGCTTCTTGATGCGCACAACATCGCCTTGCTCAGTGTGTACGGCCTGAAGACCATCACAGCTGATCACAGGCTGACGCAGTCCCGTGATCCGCAGCTCAATCTCACTATCGCCATTAACGACAATCGGGCGACTACTCAACGTATGAGGATGCATAGGCACCAAGACCACTGCATCAAGAGACGGATGAACAATTGGCCCACCGCCTGACAAGGCGTAAGCCGTCGAGCCGGTCGGCGTCGAGATAATCAAACCATCCGAACGCTGGCTATACACCTCTTGACCATCAATACACAGGTCAAACTCAATCATGCTGACCACATCACCCGCACGAATCACCACATCATTGACCGCAAGACCAATCGACGTTTCCTCATCCTCTCGTAGCAAAATCGCCTCAAGAACGCTTCGCTCGTCGATATCGTACTCGCCGTCCAAGATCTCTCGCAATTGCTGCTGCATCGCATCAGGAGAAATATCGGTCAAAAAACCAAGTGTCCCCTTGTTCACCCCGACTAGCGGCACATCAAAACCAATTAACTTTCGGGCAGCACCCAAAAAGCTACCATCACCACCAATCACAATCACCAAATCACAGACCTTTGGTAAATCATTAATTGTTGCTGAGGGATAATCTTCCGTTATGAAAAAGCGCGTAGCGCAAGCCTGCTCCAGCACAACATGCCGGCCCGACTGCACCAAAAACGTGATCAACTGGTCCAATACCAAGCGGATTTCGGAACCGCCATCTCTGGCTACAATTCCAACTTTTTTAAAACAGGTCTGCATCACGTCGCTAAAAACTCAATTAAGGCCTCATTATAACGCGATTTTTTGCAGGAAAACCAACCCAAATAACAGCAAAACAATAATCCCTTTAAATCCCAAGCAAAATATACGAGAATAGCCGCCTTGCTAAGATAAGCAAGCGCAGCGAACTCAGTGAGCTGTGAGCCGCAGGACGCGGCGAATCAATGGGCGAAGGCTTCCTTCGACCACGAGGTGATCAGCAAACATCTCGTTAATCTAATATTGCTATACAGTGGTGAGTTGCCGACAAAATTGTCTGGAACAATTTTGGACGCCTTGCTCACACAAGCAGGCGCAGCGAACAAAGTGAGCTGTGAGCCGCAGGACGCGGCGAATCAATGGACGAAGGTCTCCTTCGACCACGAGGTGATCAGCAAACATCTCGTTAATCTAATATTGCTATACAGTGGTGAGGTGGCCGAGTGGTCGAAGGCGCACGCCTGGAAAGTGTGTAACGGGAAACTGTTCGAGGGTTCGAATCCCTCCCTCACCGCCATTATTCCTCCACTCCTTAATTTCAGATAAATGCTTAACTTTACCCGCTGTTTCTTCCATCACGCATACACCTTTAGTAGGAAAACCGCGGTTACACAATACAAGAAGTCAAAGGATTTGGTTTATGTCCGATGGGGAAATTAATCACTTTTCGGACCCTATCGGAACCTGCTATTCAGGCTATTCGAAATATAGTGAAATCACTATTACCCAATGTTAAACCCAGTGGACTTGTGAGGTGAAGACCCCACTAACTAACCACGTCTATCATTTCTTGATAGTGCTTTTCATCAAGTTCGCTTATCCAGTCAAAAATATCTGAAATGACTGAAACACCTTCACCAATCAGGTTTTCAACAAAGTCTTCGTTGGTTTCAATAAGGTCGTTGTGTGAATATTCATTAATGAATTTTCTGATCTTTTCCTTCCCTTCGTCTTCCGGGTTCTGGCTTGCCGAAACAGCCTTATTAAACAAGTTGGCGAAGTTTCCCCGGTTCTTTGGGAACTTAAAAGACAAGAAGGATTCGAGTAGTTTTCGGGACAAGTTGGCAGCAAGAAAGTGGTCGTCCGTTTCAAGCGTCTGTTGATTTTTTAACGAATGCAGCCGTGAAAATATGTAATGATATTCTGAATTATATAAGGTTAATGCTGGTTCGGCGTTTGTGTAAGTTGAAGTTCGTGGTACTTCGTTGTTTGCCTTAACAACATAGAAGTTGGCAATATTCTGGTTGTCGCGCTTATTCTTCCTTGAAATCCAATCACGAACCAATTTGAAGAACGTGAAGTTATGGGTAAGAACAAACAGTTGCTTTGCTTTTTCACAATTCATTTTCATAAATGAATAGGCATGAAAAAGGTGATTGGAGTCGAAACTTGAAATGGGATCGTCCACAACAACGATAGTGTCTTCAATATTGTTGTCATTTTCTTTCAGCTTGGTTATGAAGTAGACGAAAGCAATAGCCGTCTTTTCACCTTCACTTAAATTTCCGTCAACCTGTTCCGAATCATTCCGAAGTATTTCATACCCTTTTTTAACCGGATTGAACCGAAGGGTTAATTCACTGCGCCCAAGAAACTTATGAAGTGACTCATTAAACTGGTCAGCGCCTACGCCTTCATTTGATAGTGAATCTTCAAGCGTTCGGATTTCTGTTTTTCTAGTGTTAATTGTTGTTTTTAGTGTTCCGTTTGCGGCTGTTCGATCAACCACTTCTTTTTTCTTATCGTGATAGCCGAATGACTTTACTTCAGTAGTTGCATAATGAAGTTCAAGTTGCTTTTTAGCTTTATCGGTTTCTTCTTTAAAATTTCCTGACTTATGATTGTGCTTATCAACAGCCGCGCCAATAGTGGTCATGGCATCGTTGAACGCCTTCACGGATGATTCACTGATAACTTCAACCGTTAGACTGGTTTCAAGTGGATTAGCTGTCTTGTCTTTCAATACAGTATGCCAGACCGATATTTCTTCGTTCAGGTTTGTGATTGCTTTTTCCAACGCTGTACATGCTTCGTTATATCCATTTTTAAATTCGTCATAAAAATCACTTGCGGCGGGTAGCGTTGGGGGTTGGACATATTGACTAGCAAGCCAACCGTCAGCACTTTCAAGTCGGGTCTGAAAGGCTTTGTAATCGTCATTAAAGTGGGCTTCAAGTTGTTTGGTGCGTTCTTCCTTGATGGTGTTGCCACAAAATTCACACTGATTTGTATCATGGCGCTTATGAAGATCAAGACCAGTTTCAACCCAAGACTTTATATCACCATGATCAACAAGCCGCTGAATAGTTTGGCTGACCACGCTGGTTTTCAAAAGATCATCAAGACGTTCTTTAGCTTTAGTGAAAGTTTCTTGATTAATGACATGTTTGCTAAAGGTAATAGGTGACTTTTGATCAGGCTTGGCGGCGTTGGTCAATTCAACAATTTTTTGGTTATCAAGAAGCGGATCGTCTGACTTGCTTGCTTCAAGGTTGTTGTTGATAAAGTTTTCAAATTTCCGCTTATCGTAATTAAGATAGTAGCGGTCTGTAGTATCAATTGACTGAAGACTGGTCTTCATGTGCCGTGCGCTATCAGTTCCAAACTTTGAAATGGCACCATCAAGTTTTCTTATTGCTTCAGCTTCTATGCTATGTGCTTTAGTATCCGATTCCTGTTCTTTTTTTAGCTTCTCTAACTTTTCGCGTTCTTCAATTTTTTCTTTATCAACAAGCAATATGCTTTTAACAACGCTATCCCATGAAATATTTTCGTCGATAAAATCATGGTTAAAGGTGTATATGTTTAGGTCAGAATTCGCCACGTTCGCTTGAGTGATTGGCGAACCACTGTCAACGTTTACAGTGAATTCTGAAGAAGGGAATTTACTTGAAGTTGTTTTGTTTTCAACACATCGAAATACACCTGAAAGCGTAGATTTCCCGCTTCCATTCCATCCATAGAATAAATTGTACTTTCCGAAGTCTTTAGCATTCGCGTTCGTATGGTTTTGGAATATTCCGAACTGCTTTAGCCGCTGAATACTTTTTATCATTATAACATCCTTGTTCTTACCATGATCAGTCTTCCTGAATGGCTGCTATCGTTTCAACGTGGCTTGCAAGTGAAGCCAAGAACGCCTTGATCCCTGTTTCCCGTGTGACGGCGCTATATTCACCATCTTTAATTGCCGACCTTGGCGATTTTACTACTGAAGCCGCTGTATAAAGATTTTTCTGCATTAGTCGGCGGCAAAGAATGTCAAATCTATCCATGTATGACACACCATCTATTGGCGGATATTCACCTTTTTCATTTTTGACATAGGATGTGTTACGGGTTTCAGGGCTAAGCATGGATTCTTCCATCGCCCGGAAATGCTTCATTTGAATTTGTACGCTGGTTAGTGTTTCTTGGCAATCTTCGACAAGGATCAGGTAGCCAGAGAATAGTCTGGTTAACCCTTCAAATGCGTCTTCTTCAAAGGCTTCTTTAATATCGACGCCACTGCCAAGGGCTTCTTCATTACGGTTATTTGCGTTTTTTCCAAAGGAATCAGCAATAGACTTCAATTCAATGGCAGCAATCAACGTGCCGTTATTCATAATTAGCACGTCCCAAGACTTGGTTGGTCTGAAGAAGCCGGGTAGTTGTGCCTTTCTTCCAGTCAGAACAGTTGCGCCCGGCAAGCCATGGTTGTGCACCACCCAAGTCATCAGGTCAACAAACGCATCAAGTGTTTTGCCGCTGCGAACCCCTTCGCGTTCACGAACCGTCCAAAAACTTTTAACAGCTTCCGAAACACGTTCTTCGTATCCATCAAGATTTAATGCCATTTATATTCCCACTATAGACTTTTCTTTTCTGGTTAATTTGTATACTTCACAAGTAAGTTTGGTGAAAGAATCGGTGTCATTGTCCATTCCAGCTTTCACTAAACGCTTTTGAAGGTTGGGATCAATATTATCCCACTTTGGCACTCTAAGTTTGCGTAAGTGCTGTGCTTGAAAGCGAAGGTATCCTTTCGCAATTTTTGTACTGTAGGTCGAAATAAATAGTTTGGTTACACTTGAAAGCAAAACTACTCGCAAGGCATGTAGGTTCCAATCATCTGAACACACGTAATAAATTGAATTGTTAGGGTGGTATTTCCCATTGTCATGCAAAACAATGGGGTCACTGCTAATATCGGGGATAAGAAGCTTCTCCATTCTTGCCCGTTCTTTATAAACGCGGTCAATGGTCTTAAACCATTTGGTTGCATCTTTCTTTGCAACATGGCGTTTACTAAGTTCTTCTTTATGTGAGTTTAGGTAGCTTGATAACTTTGGGTGATCATCCAGATTGATTACCCCATTTTCGTCATAGGTGTTTATAAGATACTTCTCGCGCCATGCTATTGAACCACCTTTAAGTTCGTTAGCCGTAACGACCGGTAGAAGCCGTTCTTCTTCAATTTCAACACCTACTTTGCTTGAATCGACCACGTAAACTTTATTCGAACCAGTTGCAGCACCGATAAAGACCTTGCACCCGACTTCTTCAAGTAATGGGTAACTTTTTTCAAGTTTATGGATTAAAGCTATCTGATCAGACGAACCAAGAAGCCATGGCTTGTCAGCATTAACAATCGCCTTTCTGGTTTGAAGGGTGGTTTTTTCACCATTGATAGCAGACAGTACTTCACTTGCTTCATCGCAGCTAAAAGTGGTTTCATGCTTTAAAACAGTTTGGTCAATTTTCCCTTTTATTAGTTGTGTAATTGCCGGATAGGTCATTACATCTTTTTCAAAGGCATCTACACCATATAAATCAATAAACAGTTCTAAACCGTAACTATCATTGATCAATTTTCGCAGTGATTTACCGTATGTATTCTTTGTCCAGCGATCAGTGCAAATAAAAGAAAGCCGACCACCCGCTACCAGCAATGAAAGACACTTTTCATAGAATGGAACATACAGATCAGCACGATCAGTCATCGTTGAAAAGCGGCGTCTATATTCGTTCAGAAGGCTTTTGGGAACATTTTCAACCCGTACATAAGGTGGGTTGCCAATAACATGGGTGAATTCTGGTGCTATATCTTCAAGAAGAAAATCTGTTGATATAAACCACTGATTCAACAATGATGCTATTTCAATTTTGCTGTAACCCCTTGCTTTAAGCATTAACTCAACTTTGCTTTTAGCAACATCAAGACTACTTGCCACAAGGTCAACAGCAAGCAGCTTATCCGAAAGCTGTTTGACAGTTGGGCGTCTTTTGGGAAGGTTGATAAGGCGGTTTACAATAGCGACTACGAATTCACCTTCACCGCAAGAAGGTTCAAGAATACGGGCACGTTTGAAGTCTTCAGGCGTATTTAAACCAATCGCTGTCAGCATAAATTCGACAACTTCCGGGCGTGTGTAGATTTGCCCCTTGTCTGATTCAGATTGTTCCCAAGCGACAACTTCTTTTTTCAATACATCTTCGTCGAATTGCAATACATTTTGCATTCGTCACTTTACCCCTTCGACCACGATTCGATAGCCCGCCGTAAAAAATCAGTCTTGCTGATACCTTCCGCTGTACAAACATTGTCCAGCTTATTGGCTTCGTCCCGGTTAATCACTAATTGAAGACGTTTCTTTTCGCTCTTGGTAATCTGTTCCTGGTATCTTTGTTGCCGTTCGGCGGAAGTCTTTTCCAGGATAACACCCCGTGTGATCAACTTTTGCCGTTACACTGTAACGCATGTTCAGTTAAAGGTCGAAGGGAATCTGTAAAGGATGGTCGATCTGGTTGACATTTGATCAGGTGTCGTCAAGTTCAGCTTGCAGGGTGCATACATAAGTGCATACAATCTGGGTATTATTAACATACCGTGGCAAATATGCTGGGATGTCTCGCGTTCTGTAGCGAAATACAGAAATGGTGTTGAATCCCTCCCTCACCGCCATTTTTTATCATTTCACGCTTAAGATCAGATTATCCTCAACTAATCAATTATGAGAAATGGCTTTGACTCTGTCCTAAACTGCTTCCATTTTTTGCCGAGCTTTGTTTCTAAGTTTCTTGATAGCAGGGCTTGGTCTCATCATTGTGACAATTCACGAAAACTCAACTGACTTCATCTTGCAATGTAAAAATAAGTAAAAATAGACCATGCGAAAAGCGATGATTTTCGTTATAATCCCTTCACTTTTTTCTGGGGCAAAGCATTTCCACCGCTGGGACAGCCTCAATTCCTTGATTCATCTTAGGAGATTTTTCATGAAACAACCTGTACGCGTTGCCGTTACTGGCGCAGCTGGTCAAATTAGCTATTCTTTGCTTTTCCGTATTGCTTCTGGTCAACTATTGGGTGATGACCAACCTGTGATTCTTCACATGCTAGAGATCACTCCAGCGATGGAAGCACTAAAAGGTGTTGCTATGGAGCTTGAAGACTGTGCATTCCCATTGCTACAAGACATGGTACTTAGCGATGATCCTATGGTCGGTTTCAAAGACGTAGACTACGCGTTGCTTGTGGGCGCTCGTCCACGTGGTCCAGGTATGGAGCGTAAAGACTTGCTTGAAGCAAACGCTGCAATCTTCTCGGCTCAAGGTAAAGCAATGAATGAAGTTGCAAGCCGCGACATTAAAGTTCTTGTTGTTGGTAACCCAGCTAACACAAACGCATTGATCGCTCAGCGTAATGCTCCTGATCTTGATCCTCGTAACTTTACAGCGATGACTCGTCTTGATCACAACCGTGCGCTTTCTCAGCTAGCGAACAAAACCGGTACAAGCATCAACGATATCGAGCAAATGATTATCTGGGGTAATCACTCAGCGACTCAGTACCCTGATATTCACAACACATTGGTTGAAGGCAAGCCGGCTATCGATATGATCGATCAAGCTTGGTACGAAGAAGACTTCATCCCAACCGTTCAGCAACGTGGTGCTGCGATCATTAAAGCACGCGGCGCATCTTCTGCGGCCTCTGCTGCAAACGCGGCAATTGACCACATGCGTGATTGGGCGCTAGGCACACCTGAAGGCGACTACATGAGCATGGGCGTATACTCAGACGGTTCATACGGTGTTGAAGAAGGTTTAATCTTCTCATTCCCATGTGTTTGCAAAAACGGCGACTGGGAAATCGTTCAAGGTATCGACATCAATGAGTTCTCGCAGTCTAAGATTGATGCAACTGAGAAAGAGCTAAGAGAAGAACGCGATGCGATCGCTCACCTTCTAGGCTAAGTCTTGAGACTCAAGCTAAGCTAAACAAAAAGGGGCATCTGTGTGATGCCCTTTTTTTTGCGCTCTTGTTAAGATTTCAGCTCTTTGGCTTTGCCACCTAAACAATTTGGCGAATCGGGGCTAATTCCCTGCCATTCTGACGGTGTGTAAGCATGAATCGCTAAGGCATGGATCGGCTTAGGCATTAAGTCTTTAACCAGCGCGTAAACTTCCTGATGGCGTTTGACTCGGTTTAAATCAGTAAAATCTTCTGACACCAATACCACTTTAAAATGTGTCTCAGCATCGTCGGGCACATTATGCATAAAGCTTTCATTGATCACCTCGACATGCGACAAATCGAAACGCGCCTGAAGGCGTTGGCCCAAAATTGTTTGTACTTCCTTCATAACTCCCCTACTATTTTGCACGTTATTTTTCT
>JAXHSS010000054.1:0-10932 GCA_034190675.1 Pseudomonadota bacterium | reverse complement strand
GTACGGTACCTTCCATTTCGATAGCATCACTCATTCACTGTCCTCAAGGTAATTATTTTGAATCGGCATTTTGCCTGAAAAAAAAACAAACCGCAAAAAAAACCGCTGAATTTTGGCGATTTTTGAGCATTTTATTGTGATTTTTCAGTATCTTGCTGTGCAAGGCTGGCTCGCACCACAAAATAACCCACAATGCCTGAAACCAATGAGCCCAGTAAGATGCCTAAACGCTCATCAAAAACCACATTATTGCCGCTTTCACCAAAGGCCAGTGAGCCAATAAAGAGACTCATCGTGAAGCCGACACCACATAAAAGTGATAGGCCAAACAACGACATCCAGCTGGTGCTTTTCGGTAACTCAACCAGTTTTAGCTTAACCACGAGCCAACCAAGAACAAAAATGCCGAGTGGTTTACCGATAAATAAGCCCAAAGCAATACCCATAGGTACAGGGTGAATCACTTGCTCTAAAGAAAGGTTCATTAGGGGTAAGCCAGCATTGGCAAACGCAAAAACGGGCAGAATGAAAAAATTCACAACAGAGTGTAAGTCATGTTCCATTTCTTTGAGAGGGGAGCCATGGATCTCAACTTTAGATTCAATCGGAATGAACATGGCCAATAACACGCCCGCTAAAGTCGCATGAATGCCTGATTTCAGCATCGCTGCCCACATAATTACACCAATTAAGACGTATAAACTTTTCGACTCTACATGCTGGTAATTGACAAAAAGCAGAACTAATAAGCAGATACCAACAACGCTCAAGGCATGGAAATCGATCGTTTCGGTATAAAAACCGGCAATGATTAAGATCGCGCCCAGATCATCAAAAATAGCGACTGAAGTCAGCAATATTTTAAGGCTGGTCGGAACACGCGAGCCAATAAGGGCTAAAATCCCCAATGCAAAGGCAATGTCCGTAGCCGCTGGAATCGCCCAGCCACTCAAGGCAACTGGGTCGTCATGATTAAGCGCGGCATATATTGCCGCCGGGGCAAACATGCCGCCAACGGCCATGACGGCGGGTAAAATAATTTGCTTCTTATCGCGGAACTGACCTTCAATCCATTCGTATTTGAGCTCAAGGCCAATAAGGAAAAAGAAGATCGCCATAAGGCCGTCATTGATCCACAGGATTAACGGCTTAGAAATAATAAACTCACCGATTTGGACTTTGACTAACGTATCAACAAACCAGTTGTAGTAGATGGAAAAGGAGGAGTTAGCAATAACAATAGCGGCTAATGTTGCTGCAATCAGCATGATACCCGCTGCAGAATTTAACTTAAAAAATTGCTGAAAGGTTCGTAAGACGCTCATATTTTTCCTCAAGACATACAATAATACAGCTTATAGCTCGGGCGGTTATTTTGGTGTCATTTCATGCTGTCGCTGTTGTCGCAAAAACTGCATGACATCATCCACGACTTTCCCAGATGACCGAGTCATCCACATCCAGTCGCTGATCAAACCGATATGATCGAGCGAAGGATAGGTTATCACCTGCACTTTACCATTGTTTTCGTTTATTTTCGCCTCAAGTCGATCAATATTTCGTCGTCCGACCAGCTCGTCTTGCTCACCCCAAAGCAGCAGCATAGGTGGCTCATTGCCTTTAATAAAGTGGCTAACTTTCATGGTGCTTTTCGGTTGAGCTGGTGCAAAAATAGCCTCAAGCTCTGCGGTGTTTGGTTCAAAGTCATAAGGTCCGGCAAGCCCGGCAACTGCTGTGATTAGTGCCGAAGCCTGATAGCCATGCGCAGCTAAGTATTGAGGGTCAGATGACACCAAAGCGGCGTTGTAAGCACCTGCCGAATGTCCGACTAAAAAAAGTGTTGAGCTATCGCCTCCAAAGCGATGAATTTCTTTTGCTGTCCAAGCGATGGCTGCTGCGCTATCTTCAACAAAGCTTGGGAATTGATGTTCGGGATAAAGAGCGTAATTGGGTATTACGGTGATATAGCCTTGTTGAGCAAATCGATCAGCTATGAAACGATACATGGATTTGTCGCCACTGTTCCAGCTGCCACCAAAAAAGAACACCACTACAGGTAACGTTGAATGCTCGCTTGGCTTTGTTGACGGGATGTAGACATCTAGCCGTTGATGTACGGCCTCACCATAGGCAAGGTCTTGATGGACTTGGATATCGTGAAATTGAGAGGGCAGGTTGGCAACCGTTGTCACGACTTGCGAACACGCATTGAGAAGCAGAATAAAGCCTAAAAATGCAGTGATTCGGCTCGCCTTGAAATAGGCGGTTTGTCTGGCATGGCGCATAGGCAGTCTGTTCCTAAGAAATATAGCTAAAACACTACTCTATCTTGCATCATCAGCACGTCAAGTTGGCCTTGGTTGAAATCGACTCATGATCGCCATAAACCCCGTTTTGCGTTAGACAAGCAGGTAACACGAGGCTAGACTGGGCGCTTTGAAAAGTGAAAGCACCTGCCTTGAAAACTGATAAATTTGCTCGTCGTATTGTCCAAATCAATCTGCCTGGGAAAGGCTCTCAGCCCATTGAGGCAGGAAAAGCGCTGCATATGGCTGAAACATGGATTGCCAAGCGTTTTTATTCTCCAGCGATTACTTTGCTCAATCAGCTAATTAAAGCGATTCCAACTTATGATCGCGCTTGGATTGGCTTATTTTCAGTCTACGAGAAAAACAGTGATTGGCCCCAGCTTGAACAGGCCGCAACGACAGCCTTACAGCAAGTACCAAAAATGGTGCCCGCACTATTAAGCTTGGCGGTTGCTAAACGTCAGTTGCAAAAATATGAGCAAGCGATTAACAGCATTGAGAAGGCGATTAAATTAGAGCCGAAATTAAGTGAACTGCATAATGTTCGCGGGATTATCTATAAAGAGTTGGGCCAAAAAGAAGAAGCGCTTCGAGCCTTTAAGCGCGCTCTGACACTTAAGCCGAGCAATATTGCTGCTCTGTGGAACCAGTCGGATCTGGTGGGGGTGCTTGATCAACAACAGGCATCGAAGTATCTGAGTCTTGCTGATTCTGGAAAGTTATCTGCGCGCAATCGTGCAAAAGTTTATTATGCTTTGGCCAGAAGTGCTGAGGCTCAGCAGGACTATACTCAGGAATATGAGCTAGTGAATAAGGGCGCTACGTTGATGAACGAACTTTCAGGCTATGATCACGCAAAAGAAATGGCGCAAACAGAGCAGATCCGCACGCAATTTTCTGCCCAAACTGAAGCTGCATCCATTGCCACGTCAAAAGATTCAGCGGCAAGTACACCGATATTTATCTGTGGTTTACCGCGCTCAGGAACAACATTAGTTGAGCAAATCATATCCAGTCATCTGGCGGTTATTGCTGGTGATGAGCTTAGCGCTTTACCTCTGGCCGCAGGCAAGCTTTTGTCTCGTAAGCGTTTGTCCGATGATTTCCCATTATGGGCAAATAAGTTGGACGCGCAGGACTGGCAAACGCTGGGTGAGCTTTATATCCAAAGCACGCAATCGCTTCAAAGCCAGCGCTATTTTACGGATAAGAACTTAATGAACTATAAAGCGATTGGCGTGATTCGCCGCGCTTTGCCTCAGGCGAAAATTATCGTCTGTCATCGTAATAAGGCCGATAACCTCTGGGGCTGCTATCGCCAGTATTTTGCAGACGGTTTAAGCTTTACCTACGATTTGGATGTACTTGGCGATGTCTATGACGCCTTTGAAGACTTAGTTGACTATTGGAAGCAAAGCGCAGGACCAAATGAATCGCTTTTGGATATTCAATATGAATCGTTAGTTGAAAACCCAGAGCAGCAGATCAAACGCTTGCTTGAATATTTGGGTTTGGAATGGGACGAAGCTTGCTTGAGCTTTCATCAAAACCGACGTGCGGTACGCACAACTTCATCGACGCAAGTACGTCAGCCTTTATCCGCGAGTAAGGTTGGTTACGCGTCGCGATACCCTGATTTTCCTTACAACTAAGGATAAATCACCTGAACAAACAGCTGATCATCGCTCGATCGTTTCAGGTGGCCTTGGCTTGTGTTATGACAGCTGTTGAATGACCGCGTGATAGATAGGGATACCCACCAATACGTTGATCGGGAAGGTGATACCCAGAGACATAAGCATAGCCAGTCCAATATCGGCTTTAGGAATGGCGGTTTTAATCGCTGCGGGTGCGGCAATATAGGAGGCGCTGGCTGCTAATGAGGCCAGAACCAGCACGGATCCTTCGGGAACGCCAAGCGCTAAACCGATGCAAATACCGACAAAGCTTAAACCAAAGGGTGCGATGGCCGCAAAGAGCAGCAGTCGCCACTTATCCCAAGGAATAGGCTTTAAGGTTTCGGCGGCGGTTAATCCCATTTCAAGTAGGAATAAAGCAAGTACTGCCTTGAACATGCTGGTAAATAGCGAAGTGACATCGGCACCTGAGTTCGGGCCATACATATAACCAATAATAACGCCGCCTAAAAGCAGTACGACGCCTCGGTTGGTTAAGGTTTCATGCCAGAGCTCAATTTGGCGGCTGGCTACCTTTTCTTGGCTGAACATCCGATAGAGTAATAAGCCAACAATAATGGCCGGCAGTTCAAGTGTGACCAGATAGAGCGTGGTTTCAGCATTAAGCGGAATATTATTACTGGACGCATAGGCAATGACGACAGCAAACGTACCCGCACTAACTGAGCCATAGTGAGCCACTAAACTGGCGCTATTCGCTATTTCGGCTCGACAGACAAAGCGTAGAATCGGAAAAATAAGTAGTGGGATGATGACACCAATGGTTGCGACACCCGCCAGTTCAAGAAGCAGGTTCCACTCGAGGTTATCATGCAGGGCAAGGCCGCCTTTAAGGCCAATCGAGAGCATTAATAACAGGCTCAGTGTATCGTAAGCTGCTTTGGGGATGGTGAGGTCTGACTTTAATAAGCCTGCAACCAGTCCCAAAAGAAAAAACATAACAACAATATCTGGCATTCGATTCTCGATGTTTAACGCAGGCGAAATTCTAACGTAGTTTATTTAAAGAGGGTATGAATGATTTCTTGCTGACATAAAAAAAGAGCTGGCAGGGCCAGCTCTTTTTGAAGCGTTTGGCTTATTTTATAAAGCCTAGCGCAGTGGCTTATGACAACTGTGCTACTTCGATGGTATCAGCAACGTCTTGGTACTCATCCATCTGGTCAAAGTTCAAGTAGTTGTAGATCTCACCTGACATTGAGTCAAGCTTACCTGCATACTGCATATACTCTTCAGCTGTTGGTAGCTTGCCGATAACCGCGGCAACTGAAGCAAGTTCAGCAGAAGCCAGGTAAACGTCAGCACCTTGGCCTAGACGGTTAGGGAAGTTACGTGTAGATGTTGAAACTGCTGTTGATTTCGGCGCGATACGCGCTTGGTTACCCATACAAAGTGAGCAGCCTGGCATTTCTGTACGAGCACCTGCTTGCGCGTAGATGTTGAAATACCCTTCGTCCATTAGCTTTTTCTCATCCATCTTAGTTGGAGGAGCAATCCAAAGGCGAGTTTCTAGGCTGCCTGCAGGAACTTCTTGTAGAAGCTTACCTGCCGCACGGAAGTGACCGATATTCGTCATACAAGAACCGATGAATACTTCATCAATTTTCTCGCCTGCAACGTCTGATAATGTTTTTGCATCGTCTGGGTCATTCGGGCAGCAAAGAATTGGCTCTTTGATTTCATCCATATCGATTTCGATAACAGCAGCGTATTCTGCGTCTTCGTCAGCACGCATAAGGCTTGGGTTATCCAACCATTCTTGCATTTTGCCAATACGACGCTCGATAGTACGTGCATCGCCGTAACCGTTGGCAATCATCCACTTCAATAGTGTGATGTTAGAACGCAGGTACTGCCCAACGCTTTCTTCTTTAAGTGTAATTGTACAACCTGCAGCTGAACGCTCTGCAGATGCATCAGAAAGCTCAAACGCCTGTTCCGCTGTTAGATCTTCAAGACCTTCAATTTCTAGAACGCGACCAGAGAAGATGTTCTTCTTACCAGCTTTTTCAACAGTAAGGTGACCTTCTTTGATGGCATAAAGAGGAATAGCGTGAACCAAGTCACGAAGTGTAATACCTGGCTGCATTTTGCCTTTGAAGCGAACCAATACTGACTCAGGCATATCCAATGGCATAACGCCTGTCGCCGCTGCGAAAGCAACTAGACCAGAGCCCGCAGGGAAAGAAATACCGATTGGGAAACGCGTATGCGAGTCACCACCTGTACCTACAGTATCTGGCAACAACATACGGTTTAGCCAGCTGTGAATAATACCGTCAGCTGGACGCAAGCTCACACCACCACGGTTCATAATGAAGTCTGGAAGTGTATGCTGAGTTTCTACGTCAATTGGCTTAGGATAAGCCGCTGTGTGACAGAAAGACTGCATCACAAGATCAGCTTGGAAGCCAAGACATGCAAGGTCTTTAAGCTCATCACGTGTCATAGGACCTGTTGTATCTTGAGAACCTACAGTTGTCATTTTTGGCTCACAGTATTGACCAGGACGAACACCTTCTACGCCACAAGCTTGACCAACCATTTTTTGCGCCAAAGTAAAGCCTTTGCCGCTATCTTGTGGAGCAACAGCCGCACGGAACTTGTCTGAAGGCTCAAGACCTAGAGACTCACGTGCTTTTGCTGTTAGGCCACGACCGATAATTAGGTTAATACGACCGCCTGCTTGAACTTCATCAAGAAGAACTTCTGATTTGTAGTCATATTCACAGATCAATTCGTCAGAACCGTGTTTTGTCACTTTCTTTTCAAATGGGTAAAGGTCGATCAAATCGCCCATGTCCATTGACGTTGTGTCACATTCGATTGGCATAGCGCCTGAATCTTCCATCGTGTTGAAGAAGATTGGAGCAATTTTACCACCAAGGCAGAAGCCGCCAGCGCGCTTGTTAGGAACGAAAGGAATGTCATCACCAAAGTGCCACAATACTGAGTTTGTTGCTGATTTACGTGATGAGCCTGTACCCACGACGTCACCAACGTAGGCAACAGGAATGTCGTCTTCTTCAGCCATTTGCTTGATCAACTGCATTGGGCCAACTTTACCTTCCTCGTCAGCAGTGATGCCTTCGCGCGAGTTTTTAAGCATTGCTAATGCGTGCAATGGGATGTCTGGACGTGACCATGCGTCTTGAGCAGGCGATAGGTCATCAGTGTTTGTCTCACCAGGAACTTTGAATACTTTAAGTGTGATTTTATCAGCAACCGCGTCGCGTGAAGTGAACCACTCAGCATCAGCCCATGATTGAATAACGGCTTTAGCTTGCTCGTTACCAGCTTTTGCTTTTTCTTCTACGTCGTGGAACGCATCAAAGATCAATAGTGTGTGCTTAAGTGCTTCAGCTGCTGTTTCAGCAAGCTCAGCGTTGTCTAGCGCTTCGATCAATGGAGCAACGTTGTAACCACCTAGCATAGTGCCAAGAAGTTCTACCGCTTCAACGTTTGTGATCAAAGGTGTGCTGGCATTGCCTTTTGCAACGTCAGCTAGGAAAGCGGCTTTAACATAAGCGGCTTCGTCAACACCGGCAGGTACACGGTTTTTAAGCAGATCAAGAACAAACGCTTCTTCACCGGCAGGAGGGTTTTTGATCAGTTCAATAAGGTCAGCCGTTTGCTGGGCTGAAAGTGGCTGAGGAACAGTGCCAAGCGCAGCGCGCTCTTCAACATGTTTACGGTAGGCTTCTAACACGACAGGTTACTCCATCTGGTTGAATTGTAGTAAAGTTACGTCAGAGAGATAGTCAATGGACGCATTCGTGCGCGCATTTTAGCGGAAAACCAACAGAAAGTTAAGCACAATACAGAGCGGATGCTGTGACCGTGTTTTCGCTTAAGTAATTGATAATCATACTTATTTAGGAGGCATGTTTTGCGACATTGTATTTTGCATATCGGGACAGAAAAAACAGGGACGACGAGTTTGCAGGCGAGCTTGTCAAAGCAGCGACATTCTCTGCAAGAGCAGAGGGTTTACTACTCACCAATGATCGGTAAACACATTCGTTCTATTGCCCGCTTCGCATTGGATCGTTCACGTAAACAAGCTTGGCTAAAAATTTTTTTCCCTGCAACTCAAGCGCAAGACCAGCGCTGGAGAGCGCAGTTCATCCAGCGTTGGCGTGAGGAAATGGCCGCCTTACCTGACACTTGTCGTTATGTGATTTCCTCGGAGTTTCTCGCGTGGATGCTCACCTCACCTCAAGAGCTGATGTCGATCAAAAAGGAGCTGGATACATATTTTGATCAAATTAAGGTGGTTTGCTACCTGCGTCGTCCAGACCGTTTTGCATTAAGCTTTTGCTCCACGGCGCTCAAAAATGGTGTGGTCCTTCCAGAGATTCTGCCAACTAAGTGGGCGCATTCGCCTCGGTTTAACTATTTACTTTTGGTCATGATGTGGGCAAGAGTTTTTGGGAAAAATGCAATGCGTATTTATAGCTATGATCAAAACAAGCATCAGTTGCACCTTCATTTCTCAGCACAGGTGCTGGGCTTAACAGAGCGGCCACTTCAAGCGGTAAACGAGCAGCAAGTTAACCCGAGCCTTAGCACTATTGCTCTACCTGCTTATCAAGCCTTTCTTCGACAGTTTGATGCGCCGAGGCCGATTAATAAGTTTCAGCATTTTATGGAAACAAACTATGCCGGGCGGTTGCCGATGACTCGAGCCGAGGCCAAGGCCTATGCCGATCAGTTTACTAACGACATAAAAAAAATTGAACGATTGTTTGGGCTTGAACCGCTGTTTGACGACAACTTTGATGATTACCCCGAGCAGTTGGCAGCGCAGGATGAAAAGTGGCTTCAGCTTAGTAAAGACCCTGCGGCCTGTGAAGATGATTGCGCGATACAAGCCTTGCTACATGAGTTTTGCGCGTTCTCAAAGCAAGAAAGACCCGTTCAGGCAAAACCAGCAAACTACGATTAGGGTGCTACATCATGACGAACTCGAATAAACACGATGGCTTGGAAAAAAAGAATAGCTAACGACCAAATGAGGCATCGCAAGATCAGCTCAACACGCAGGCAGGTCAAGCGGTCTATTCACCGCTGAGCTTGGCGTTTTATGACGCTTGGGTGCTGGGCTTAACGAATCACTGGATATGGCAATGTCCTTCGGCGCAAATAGCCGCTCAATTTGCCTGAGCCAGCTTTTGATTCTGTCAGTATCAATTATCTATTGCATTGTCTGCCAGGGGACTTGCTGGATAAAGTGCAAGCGCTAGGCCATATCTCAGCCTGTCTAAGCGATGAGGGTATGTTGTTTGGTAGTACGTACTTGGTCAGGGCGTTCGAGCAAACTGGGCTGCAAAAAAGCTTATGGCTCTTTATAACCGCAAAGGGATCTTTAGTAATGAGCAAGACACACTGGAGGTGCTGGACCAAGTGTTAAACAGTCTATTTGAGCAAGTGCGTATTCAGGTGGTTGGCTGCGTTGCGTTATTTCAGGCGAAAAACCCCATACGACATCATTAGCCGTTGTGCTTAAAGGAGCTTATGAGCTTAAAAAAGTTATCTGAAAAGAAAGATGAGCTTGAGAAAATAATGGCGGAGGAGGAGAGATTCGAACTCTCGGTGGGCTCTCACCCACGCCGGTTTTCAAGACCGGTGCATTCAACCGCTCTGCCACCCCTCCAGAATGCATCAGCTGTGCTGATGAGTTGAGCCGCTCATGATAGCGGCTCGATTCTTTTTGTCAACGATTAGTTGCTTTGAGATTGAATAAAATCTACAAAAGCTTTTGCTGATTGTTTTGGCGCCTCAAGCATCGGCATATGGCCATAACCTTCCATAATCAACATCGCGCTGTTTGGCACATTCTTGTTGATCACCTGCGCATTACCTACGTGAAGTAGTTTGTCCTCGTCGCCCCAAATAACCAAAGTCGGTTGCTGGATTTTAGGTAATAAAGGCGTCATGTCTGAAGCAGGGTCTGTTGAGATAACTTTGAAGATCTCCTGCTTTAATGCGCTATTAGCCACTTCGTCACGAGCTTTGAATTTAAGAATTGGCCACGGAACGAAAGGCGCTTTAGACATCGCCATATCATAGGTGCGGAAAAAGTCTTCTTCTGTCTTTGTGACCAGTGGGTTATCGCCACCGGTGCTGGCTTCTTTGAACCACTCAGTTTGAAACTCAAAAACGCCAGCCGGATCGAATAGGCCAAGGGTTTTGACTTTCTCTGGTGCCATTAAGCCCATCGCCATCGTGATCGCACCACCCATCGAGTTACCAGCAACATGATAAGTTTCCAAGCCGAGTGCATCAGCAAGGTCTAGCACACGCTGGCCTTGCGCTTCAAAGGTGTAGGAAACATCTTGCGCCTTGTCACTCAGGCCAAAGCCAATTAAGTCAGGAATGATGACGCGATAGTCGTCAACGTAAGGCGCAAACTTAGCCCAGTTGAGTGTGTCACCACCAAAGCCGTGAATCAAAATCATGGTTTCTTTTGCATCGGTGTTTTCGTTATCGAGGTAATAAAATGTGTTGCTGTTCACAGTGTGAGTGTGAGCTTTCATGCCAACACGGATTAGCTCGGCTTGAACCATCACATCGGCTAATTTTTTCTGCGCTGGCTCATAAAAGGCAAGAATGACCGCTACTATGGCGATCACAGCAAGAATAGGCTTAAGAAATTTCATGTAACCTCCTCATGGAATTGAAATTATTGGTTTTATTGTTTTTATCGAGCTTTGATTATAGGCAACGCAAAGCATCATGCAATGCGTTTGGGTTATTGTGGGTGAATATTTCTTTGTAATAGGGCAAGGCTGGCGCTTATATCTAGCCGCCAACGGTTTCGGTATCGGTTTCAGGATTGAGACGTTCGCGACGCTTTTCAAGCAGGCCTTCAACCATGGCTTATTTTTCGGGTGTTTGGGCAAATAAAGGTGAGTAAATGCTTG
>JAXHSS010000053.1:6049-11113 GCA_034190675.1 Pseudomonadota bacterium | reverse complement strand
GCACCCGCGACCGCGAGCGCAAATTATTGAAGAAAATCGATAAGTCGATTCGTGCAATCGAAGCGGATGACTATGGTTTTTGTAAAACCTGCGGTATCGAGATTGGTATCCGTCGTCTTGAAGCGCGTCCAACAGCTGAGCAGTGTATTGATTGTAAAACACTATCAGAGATGAAAGAGAAGCAAACCGGCCTATCAGGCTAAGTCTGTTTCGTTTTGGCAATGTCGTGCGTTGGCCGCTTTGCCCCCTCTCCTACGGGGCCCTTGCATCTGGGCTCCCTGCTCTGCGCGGTGATCAGCTATTTAGATAGCAAATCACAGCAAGGCCTTTGGCGCCTTCGTATTGATGATTTAGATACACCGCGTGTGAGTGATGCGCATACCCATGCCATCCTGAGTGCACTCGAAGCTCATGGCTTTGTCTGGGATGGAGCATTAGTCTATCAGTCGCAACAAACTCTAGCCTACCAAGAGGCTTTCGATCAGTTGCTCAATTCCGGGATGGTTTTTCCTTGTGGCTTATCTCGCCGCGCGCTTCGTGAACGCTTTGGCGGTGTTCATCCAGGCCGCCTTCAAGCGGAGCCTGCTCAATTAGACCAAGACAATAATTGGCGCTTTGATACAGCCTTAGCGTTAGATTGTTATCTGGATGATCGCATTTTGGGCAAAACGCTAATCAAGGCAGGTGATATTGAATGCTTTACCCTGAAGCGCAAAGAAGGCTTATTTGCCTATCATCTTGCCTGTGTGGTGGATGATGAGGCCATGGGCATCACGCAGGTAACTCGTGGCAATGATTTGTTCAGTAGTACGCCTGAGCAATGTCTGCTCCAAGATGCGTTAGGATTTGCTCGCCCTGAGTACGCGCACCATCTGGTATTGATTGATGATCGCGGTGATAAGCTAAGTAAGCAAACCTTCGCTCAAGCGTTGGATGTATCAAAGGTTATAGATAATTTGCATTACGTATTGAGGGTTTTGGGCTATCAGCAATTTCCCGATACCGCTAAAGCCAAAGAGTTGCTCGACTGGGCGGTGAGTGAATGGCATATCGATAGAATTCGAGGTCGTGATCAGGTACTCTGTGAACGATAGTATTTTGCAAGCTGACTATGTCTAACCACTTTTTATTCTTAACGCTGGTTTTTGCGCTGACAGGCGTACCGCTGTTTATGGAGCTGGTAAAGCAGTCAGGTGCGAGCTGGTTTATTTTTCACTTAGCGATGTTGGCGGTGATTGTTTTGGCCTTTATCGCTCGCTCTCCTTCTGATGATGTCTAGTATCGACCACCTTTGGTTATTGCTATTAGCCTTGCTATTTAGCTTTGTGCTACTGGCCGTTGGCTACTGGATTGACAAAGGCCGCCTACCCTTATCCCTTTCCCGAGGCCCGATGGTGTTTTCGCTGTCGCTGGGGATTTGCGCAAGCGTCTGGGGTTTGTTTGGCAGTTTGGGTTATGCCTCTTCGGAGGGCTTTAACTTTTTAGGTTTTTACAGTGGCGTTGGCGCGGTGCTGTTGCTCGCGCCCATCGTGCTCTACCCGATCATGCGTCTGACGCGTCAATATAATTTACGCTCAATGTCAGATATTTTTGCCTTCCGATATCGAAGCGCCAGTATTGGCTTTATCTCCTCTTTGATCATGCTGCTGGGCCTTATGCTGTTGTTTGCATTGCAGCTCAAAGTGATTGTGACCACGATTGATATTTTGACTGGCATGCAGCAGGAGTTGCTGATCGCAGCGGTATTTATTCTGATTGCTAGTGTGCTGGCGATCAGTTTTGGAGCGGCCACAATGAGCCATCTTGATAAACATGATGGGATGGTTTTTGCTGTAGCCATTGCCTCTGTCATCAAGATTCTAGGCCTATTGCTGTTGGCCGGCTATGTCTTGTTTTTTATCTTTGATTCGCCTTTGGATATGCAGCGTTGGTTTGCAGAAAACGAGGCGTTGCAGGCGCAGTTTTATGAGCCATTGAATATGTTTAGCTGGTTTTCTGGCTTTTGGCTTTTATTTTTCGCTATGCTCATTATGCCTCACTTCTTTCATATGGTGTTCAACGAAAGTGCGACGCCTGAGAACCTTAACTATGCTTCGCTTTATGTGCCGCTGTATTTGCTGTTAGTCTGTGTTTGTATTCCCTTGATTTTGATGGGTGCGGAAAAGCTTGGTGTAACGAATGACACACTTCAGGCCGACTACTGGATTTTAGGTATTGTGCTTCAAGACGATCGGCCGATTTTATTGGCGATTGTTTTTGTGGCTGCCTTTGTTACCTCGTTAAGTGTTACCGTGGTTGGTTTAACCGCGATATCATCGCAATTAGTGCGTTTTTGGCTACTTCCGCTAGGCAAGCTTTATCCGCATAATAACTTCTACCAGCGCGTATTGAATCAACGTCGATGGATCATTTTTATGGTCTCTTCAGCGACATGGTTGCTCTATGCTTTATTGCGTGAGCAGCAGGATTTATCCAGTTATGCCTTTGTGGCCTACTCTTTGGTCATGATGCTTGCACCTGCGTTATTGGGCACTTTACTTTGGTCGAGAGGTACGTCCCAAGGGGTGATTTCAGGGGTTGTTTTTGGTGGAATTACTTGGTTTTTTTTACTCTTTGCGCCGATATTCTTGGGTTACGACGAGGTGGTTATTGCTTTGTTTGGCCATGATCTTACTCAGCGCAGTGATTGGAATCTCGTTGGCTATGTTGTTATTGGTGTGTCACTGGTTTTGTTTGGTAGCGTAAGCTTGTTAACAGAGCAAGATGAAGAGCAAAAGAAGGCGGCGGCTCAGTGCGTTTTGGATGTCGTAGGTGAGCCGTATCGAGCTGAGCTAGAACCCAGAACGGATGCACAAATTATTGATGCATTGTCACCTTATGTCGGCCAAGCGACAGCGGAAAATGAGTATTTTGAGGCTAAGCAAGCCATCAGCAATCGAGACTCAAGCCAGTTATTTGCTAACCATTCGCTGAGAGACCAATTAGAACAGCAGTTGTCGGGCTTAGTGGGTCCTTCAAAGGCTTATGAAATTGTTTCTGAAGCCATACCCTATCAGATTATTAGCCGCTCGCAGTCAGCGCAAAAATTATACGCATTGGAAGAGCAGCTAAGCGAATACGAGGATGAATTATCTGGTGTAGCAAAGCAATTGAATGGTTTGCGTAATTACCATCGACAGTTATTACAAGATTTGCCCGTTGCTGTTTTAGCGCTCGATGAGGAAGGTAAAATCAGTAGCTGGAACTTGGCCATGCAGCAATTAACACTATTGCCCATCAATGAAGTAATTGGTCGAGAGTATTCGCTCTTGCCGAGCCCTTGGGCGAGTTGGGTAAAGCAGCTGCTAGACTCCAAAGAGCATGTGATGACGCAGTCAATGAAGTACAGAGGAAAAAAGCGCTGGTTTGATGCCATTCGTACAGAAATTGATTTGCAAGATGAGGCTATTGTGAATAATCGCTGGCTGATCGTGTTTAAAGAAGTCACCGAGATTTACCAGCT
Organism: Pseudomonadota bacterium; assembly: GCA_034190675.1. Classification (GTDB taxonomy): domain Bacteria; phylum Pseudomonadota; class Gammaproteobacteria; order Pseudomonadales; family JAXHSS01; genus JAXHSS01. The sequence continues at coordinate 7,611 of JAXHSS010000053.1, read as the reverse complement.
GCAAAATGAGCTGGCGCATAAAGAGCGCCTCGCCTCGATTGGCCACTTAGCCTCGGGCGTGGCACATGAGATTGGCAACCCTGTCACAGGGATCAGCTGCCTTGCTCAGGAGCTCATTGAGGAGCTAGGAGAGCGCCATGACCCAAGTAATCAGCAATTAGCTCAGGATATTTTGGCGCAGACGCATCGCATTAATGAAATTATGCGCAACCTTCGCGACTTTAGTCATAAAAATGATGAGGGGGTTGAAGCAATGCAGCCAGTTTCATTGCGCGAAGTTATCGAGCAATCACAGCGCCTGTTTATGTTGGACAAGAGCCATCAAGGCGTTACTTTTGACTTTCCTAAGGGAGCAAGGCCGAAGATTTTGGCTCAATCTCAACAGTTGATTCAGGTGTTTATTAATTTATTTTCAAATGCATTTGATGCGATGGATGGCCAGGGCGTGATTCGTATTCGTGTTGATCAAACCGACCAAGAAGCATTGGTCAGCGTTGCCGATGAAGGTTGCGGTATTCCTGCAGAGTTATTGAGTCATGTATTTGAACCCTTCGTAACGAATAAGCCCGTTGGCAAAGGGACAGGCTTGGGCTTGTCTTTGGTTCACGGTATTATGGAGCAACATCAAGGACAAATTGATGTGCAAAGCCCGCCTGAGGGTTTTGATCAAGGGGTAGAATTTATCTTACGTTTTCCAAGGCATGCATGAAAAACATTACCTTAATTGAAGATGAGCCGATCATTCGGGGCTCATTGTCGCGCTTATTGACGAAACACGGCTACAGTGTTCGTGACTTTGATACGATTCGCATGGCAAAAGAAGCCAATGCGATTGATACCGTTGATTTAATTATTTCTGATGTGCGTTTGCCCGGTGAAGATGGCACGACATTGCTCAAAACCACGGACACGCCAGTGCTGATTATGACCAGTTATGCCAGCCTAAAGTCTGCGGTGCAGATTATGAAAGATGGTGCGGTAGACTATGTAGCCAAGCCGTTTGATAACGCCGAAATGCTCAAGGCTGTGAAATCGGCAATTAGCCAAAGCAGTGAAGGTGCTGCGTCCAAGGCAAAAACACGTGGTGAGCTCAAAAGTCATATTATTGGTCAGGGCGCCGCCATGCAGCGCGTTAAAGCTGAGATTGAGCAGGTTGCTCCAACGGATATGACCGTATTGATCACAGGCGAGATGGGTACGGGTAAGCGTTTAATCGCCAAAGCGATTCATGAACTTAGCTTTCGACATGATAAGCCATTTAAGGCCATTACCTGCTCGCAGATCAAAGATGGCCAGCTGTACGAACTATTGTTTGGCGATGAAAGTGTTTTGAATGCGATCAAAGGCGGCACCTTATTTATCGATGAGATTGGCCGCATGTCACTTGAAAACCAAAGCCAGCTTCTGGATTTTATTCGAAGCGCCAAAGACAATACAGATAACCGCCCTGTGCGTTTGATTAGCGCATCTCACCAAGATTTGAAAATGCTGATTCAGCAAAAACTTTTTCGCGAAGACTTATACTTTCATCTAAATGTTTTCTCGATTCATTTGCCGCCGCT
>JAXHSS010000053.1:2355-5949 GCA_034190675.1 Pseudomonadota bacterium | reverse complement strand
TTGGATGTTGGCACAGGCCCTGGTTTTCCGGGTTTGCCGCTGGCGATTTTAAAGCCAGATCAGCAGTTTGTATTGCTGGATTCAAACAGCAAAAAAACCCGCTTTATTCAGCAGGCGGTGATGCACTTGAGTTTAAAAAATGTGTCGATTCATCATGGTCGTATTGAGTCGTATCAGTCGCAAATTTGCCCGCAACAAATCACGTCGAGAGCCTTTGCACAGCTGGATTTGTTCATTGAGCTGACAGAGCCAGTGCTAGCTAAAGGTGGTCAGTGGCTAGCGATGAAGGCCAGTGCTGCGCAGCAAGAGATCGACGCACTCCGTCAGGATTTTGTGATAAGCTGTGAAACTCTTAATGTTCCGCGGGTAGATAAGTCGCGGGTTCTTGTGATTGTCGAGCGAGGCTAACGTGACAGGTTCAAACGCGGCTGTATTATCTTCAGCAACGGTATTGTCTATTTCTAACCAAAAAGGCGGCGTGGGTAAAACCACAACCAGTATCAACTTGGTGGCCTCTTTGGCTCAGCTCAAGCATCGTGTTTTATTGATTGACCTTGACCCTCAGGGCAATGCGTCAACCGGATGCGGTCTGGATAAAAACGAGCTTGAAATCAGTGTTTACGATGTGCTGGTTGGTGATGCTACGATGCAAGAGGCAATCGTTTCAACGGCCTTTGACTTTGATGTGCTTCCTGCCAATGGGGATCTCACAGCCGCCAGTGTCGAGCTGCTTAATCAGCCGCGCAAAGAGTACATTCTAAAAACAGCCTTAGCGCCTATTCTAGATCAATACGATTTTATTATTATCGACTGCCCGCCCTCATTAAGTATGCTGACGGTCAATGCCTTAGTTGCCTCAGATCAAGTACTCGTGCCAATTCAGTGCGAGTATTATGCGCTTGAAGGCTTGTCTGATTTGCTCGACACCATTCGACAAGTCAGTGGCTCGATTAACCCAACCTTGAGTGTCGGGGGCATTGTGCGAACCATGTATGATATGCGCAATAGTTTAGCTAATGATGTCTCAGCGCAATTATTAAAGCATTTTAGGGATGGGGTTTTCCGCACGATCATTCCTCGCAATGTGCGTTTGGCTGAGTCGCCAAGCCACGGCGAGCCAGTTTGGGTTTATGATCGAAGCTCGCGAGGCGCTATTGCCTATATGGCCTTAGCCAAAGAATTGGTTGCGCGCCAAAAAGAAGCTCGTTAAAGGAGAAGGTTATGGTTAAGAAGCGCCGATTAGGTAAAGGGCTAGACGCGTTATTGTCGGCTCAAGAAACGGTAAATGAGATTCAGTCGGTTGATACGGATTCTGGAAAAGCCCAGCAAATCGTCAAAGAACTACCAGTAGAGTGGCTGAGTCGTGGCCGCTATCAGCCGCGTCGTCATATGGCGCAAGAGCAGCTCGAGGAGCTCGCTGAGTCGATCAAGGCTCAGGGTATCATGCAGCCGCTTGTGGTTCGTGAGTTAAGTGAAGCTCAGTTTGAGATTATCGCTGGTGAGCGTCGTTGGCGAGCGGCGCAAATTGCGGGGCTTGAGACCGTGCCTTGCCTGATACGTGAAGTGGACGATGAAGCGACCATTGCTATGGCGATCATCGAAAACATTCAGCGTGAAAACTTAAACTCGATGGAAGAAGCCATTGCGCTCGATCGTCTTGCACGTGAGTTTGATTTAACGCACCAACAAACGGCCAATGCTGTGGGTAAATCACGCACTTCGGTGAGTAATTTATTGCGCCTATTATCCCTTGAGCTGGCTGTAAGAGAGCAGCTTGAGCGAGGTGATATTGAGCTGGGTCATGCGAAGGTTCTGCTCAGTTTGAAAGGCCAGCCGCAGGTTCAAGCAGCCAAGCAAGTCGCCTTAAAGGCATTAACCGTTCGCGAGACCGAAAATCTGGTTAAGCACTGGGGCCAGGAGGCAAAATCTACGCCGACAAAAGCGCCCATTGACCCGAATATCGGAGCATTGGAGCAAAAATTATCGGACTTATTGGCAGCAAAAGTGGATGTGAAGCACAGCACAAAAGGTAAGGGTAAGCTGGTTATTCAGTATGCTTCCTTAGACGAGCTGGACGGCATTATAGAAAAAATATCGGGCCAAAAAACACTGCTGGATGACTGAATATTCTATAGACCTTCATGCGATTGCTGAAGAACTTGAGCGGCTCAACCAGCAGCGTAGCCAAACAGCGCTGGTTCAATCGCTGATGAAGCTTGGCCGGCTATTGCCTGAGTTGCCAGCATCGTATCGCCAGCCTGAGTTTGAGGTTGAAGGTTGCGAAACAACAGCTTGGTTAGTGCCTCTGCAAAGTGCATCGCAACCAAACCCTATCGATTCAGCTGGCGCGCAACAAAGCCATTTGCCGCTGCCCTTAACGCATATGGCAGATAGCCAGTCTTCGTTAATGCGCGGGTTGTTAGCGATACTATTAGCTCAAAAAGCAGCAGGGCAGTCTTTGGAGCTGACTTTCGATGAAACCCGTTTGAGCGCAAGCAAGAAGCTGGCTTGGCAGCGCCTTCAACGGGCACTCAATGCGGATTGCAGTCCGCTTGAGGCGCGTTAATCCAGCGTTTCTCGAGTGAGAAAAACGGTGACTTCTTCTCGATTATGGTAAAGGTGTTTGGCTTGCAGGCGATAAGGCTCATCAGCCAATTGCTGTTGCATCAAATCAAAGCAGAGCTGTAATTCATCATAACGCTTTTTCATGGGCAGCTTGAGGTTGAACAAGGCAAAACGCGCCTGCTCTTGCGCTATCCATTTGGCCATTAATTTAGCCACTCTGGCCGGTTTTTCGATCATATCGCAGATCAACCAATCGACAGGCTTTTTGGGCTTGAAAACAAAACCGTCCGCTTGAATATGCTCCACTATGCCGCTATTCATTAGCGATGTGTCCATCGGTCCGTTATCAATGGCTTGTACCCAGATGCTGCGCTTGACCATTTGATAGGTCCAGCCGCCAGGTGCTGCGCCAAGATCAACCGCTTTCATGCCGCCGCGAAGCCATTCGCTTTGCTCTTCTTTGCTGAGAAACCAGCGCAACCCTTCCTCAAGCTTGAGCGTAGAGCGGCTCGGCGCCTCAGCGGGGAATTTCAATCGATCAATTCCCATGAAAAAAGGCGAGCTATTGCGGCGTGGACTGTAGCCGATGTAGCCTTGACTGGAATCAGTGAAAAAGAGGTGTAAATTATGCTTTTTCGATGATTTTTGTAGAATTTCGCGTTTTTTTAGGGCGCTGGCCAATGGGGCAGTAAATTTTCGGCAAAATGCTTGCAAGGCTTTACCTGATTCCGTGTCAGGACTTTCTACCTGTAAAAAGTGAAACGACTGCTGAGGTAATTCGTCGATAAGGGCAAGTAAGGGGCTGACCCGATCTGCTTGAGGTAGGCTGTCAAAAGCAAGGCCTGCGAACCATTGTCTAGCAAATACGAGCTGGCTAAAATCGAGCTGCTCGATGAGTTGATAAGCATGCTCAGCTTCATAGGTGTGGAAGGCGACAAAGCCCTGTTTTTTTTGGGCTTTGCTATAGCCGAAATAATTAACATGTTGAGCATGAGCTTCAATTTCTTGAGCGCATTCGCCTTCAAAACC
>JAXHSS010000053.1:0-2255 GCA_034190675.1 Pseudomonadota bacterium | reverse complement strand
TTAATCTTGCACGCAAACCGCAGGGTAATGATCGATCACAAGTAAAAGCAATTAAAGAAGGGCTGTGTGATATTTCCTTGGGCAACTCTTACTACTTAGGCAAAATGTTAAATACCGAAGAGCAAATTCCATGGGCTGAGTCGGTGGTGATCAATTTTCCAGGTCAGGAGGCCAATGGAACGCATATGAACTTATCTGGTGTTGCTATGGCCAAATATGCTCCGCACCCAGAAGAAGCGCTAGCGCTAATTGAGTTTCTGACTGAGGATCAAGCTCAGCATATTTACGCTGAGCTGAATTACGAATACCCAGTGAAAGAGGGCGTTGAGTTGTCAGAGCTGGTCCAAAGCTGGGGCGAGTTTAAGGCTGATGATATCCCGTTATCAGCTATTGCGAGCCATAAGCAGCAGGCATTGAAATTAATTGACGAAGTTCAGATCGACTTTTAATTCATGCAGCTGAGATTGCCATGGTCATGGCGGCTGAGCTCCTTGCTCGCCGCCTTGGCTTTAACTGCTCCCATTTTGGTTTTATTGACGTATGCATTATCGGCACCTTCGCCGATTTTTTCACATTTATGGGATACGGTACTTTGGGACTATATCGCGAACAGTCTGATTTTGGTTTGCGGTGTTTGCTTTTTTGCTACGCTCTGGGGTCTCCCTAGTGCATGGTTTGTGGCGCGCTACGATTTTTATGGTCGCCGTTGGTTTCGCTTTTTACTCATTGCCCCACTGGTATTGCCCGCCTATCTCGTGGCCTATGTTTATACCGAGTGGCTAGATTACGCAGGACCCGTGCAAATCTGGCTTAGAGTGACTTTTGAGCTAGAAAACCAAAGCTTGTTTGAAATCCGCTCCTTGCCGGGAGCCATTTTGGTGCTCAGCTTGGTGCTCTTTCCATATATTTACTGGCTGTTGGTGGTAGCCTTTTCGCGACAAAACTCAAGGGTCAGTGAAGCAGCTAAGCTACTGGGCGTCTCTAAAACAAAAGAGTTTTGGCAAATAGCACTACCACTGGCACGCCCAGCGCTGGCTGTTGGTATTACATTAGTCGCCTTGGAGACATTGGCAGATTTTGGCGCGGTTTCTTATTTCTCTGTCTGGCACTTAACGACAGGCATTTATGATACCTGGTTGGGCTACTCTGACCTTTCAGCGGCGGCTAAGCTATCGGTCTGTTTATTGATTTTTGTGCTGCTTATAGTGTTCTTTGAGCAAAAAAGTCGCCAGCGCTTAGGCTCTTCGGGGCAAACGGAGCAACCCTTGCCTCTTCATCAGGTGAGTGCAGGTGTCTCGCTGTTAATGATGCTTTGGTGCTCATTGGTATTGGCTCTTGGCTTTGTGCTGCCGGTCAGTATGTTGCTGCTTCAAGCGGTTCGTTATGCGCATCAGACGCAGTGGGCAAGGTTTGCTGAGCTAATGGGTTATTCGCTAAGCTTGGCTTTAGCTGTGGCGGTGATCGCGTCTTTCTTGGCATTATTGTTTCATGTGGTATTGCGCAGTTCAGGTCGCGCTAGCTCGCATCAATTGCGCCTAAGTAGTTTGGGCTACGCCGTTCCGGGTACTGTGATGGGTATCGCGGTGCTGATTGCTGTGCTTCAGTTTGATAAATCGATTAATCATCTATTGCAGTGGTTGGGCGCCGATAAAGTGGGTCTGCTTTTCGGGGGTACCTTGTTTGCAATGGGCTTTGCCTTTTTATGTCGTTTTCAGGCTATCGCGAATGGCAGCGTGGGTGCGGTGTTAGAATTACAGCCTAAGCAACAAGATGAGGCGGCGTACTTGCTTGGAGCCAGCACGACTCATATCGCAAGAAAGCTGTGGCTTCCTTTGGCAAAACCTGGGGTATTAACCGCGTTTTTATTAGTCTTTTTAGAGTCGATGAAAGAGCTCTCGGCCGCTATTTTGCTGAGGCCTTTTAATGTGGATACGTTAACCACTTATGTGTATGAATTTATGTCAACAGACCAGTTTGAGTTAGCCGCTTTGCCGGCCTTGGTGATTATCTTGGCGGGTTTGCCTACAATTTGGGTTATTCAGCGCTCAATGAACTTGTCATCTGGAGCTGCGCGACAGCATCGACAGGAGCCTACCCATGTCTGAGTTAATTATCAATGACGTGTTTGTTCGTTTTGGTCAAACCGAGGTGTTAAAAGGCATTAACTTAAAGCTAAAGCAAGGAGAGATCGTTACGTTACTTGGCGCTAGTGGCAGTGGTAAAAGCACCTTGCTTCGAGCGATTGCAGGGTTGCA
>JAXHSS010000052.1:0-11268 GCA_034190675.1 Pseudomonadota bacterium | reverse complement strand
ATTAAACTTCAAGGACAAATTGATTCATTTGATCAGTACGTTGTCGTACTTCGAAATGCAGTAAACCAAATGGTCTACAAGCATGCGATTTCCACTGTGGTGCCGATGCGTAATCCACAGCATTTAAAAACCGAGAATACTCAAGCAGATGATGAGGATCTTCATCCTCGTAGCGGCGGAATGCACTAATCTTGTTTTTCGAACGTCCGGAGGGTGGCAACCGCGCCATCCTGATCTCCCAAGTCATCGATAGCTTTGATGATCAGCCAGACAATGAAGAATTTGAATTGTTGGTGGATGCAGCTGATTTTGAGCAGCTGGCACATATCAAAGGACATCGACGTAGCCCAAGCCCGCGTTACTTTATTGGTGATGGTAAACTGGAAGAGCTGAAATCGGCCATCGAAGCCTTCGAGGCTGGTGTGGTCATTTTTAATCATACCTTATCACCAAGTCAGGAAAGAAACCTTGAAAAAGCGTTGAACTGCTTTGTGCTTGATCGCACGGGCTTGATCTTGGATATTTTCTCACAACGAGCACAAACCTATGAGGGTCGCTTGCAAGTCGAATTGGCTCAGTGCCAGCATATGATTACCCGTCTGGTTCGAGGCTGGACGCACTTAGAACGTCAGCAAGGTGGCACAGGCACACGGGGTGGTCCAGGTGAAACGCAGCTGGAGTTGGATAAGCGGATGCTGCGAGCCCATATTCGCCAAGTTGAAAAGCGATTAGCTAAAGTGCGTGCCTCACGGGCACAAAACCGTCGCGCCCGTCAGCGAGCCGAGAAGCCAGTGATCTCTTTGGTTGGCTATACCAATGCGGGTAAATCTTCTTTATTTAATGCGATCTCTGGCGCTGATGTGCTCGAAAAAAATATGTTATTTGCCACCTTGGATACCACTTTGCGTAAGGTGTTGATCGACCGCCTCGGTGAGGTTCTATTTGCCGATACGGTGGGCTTTGTTAAGCAATTGCCGCATAAGCTCGTTGATGCATTTCGTGCCACGCTTGAAGAAAGTATTTATGCCGATTTATTGCTTCATGTGATTGACGCCTCGGATCCACATCGCGATGAAAAGATGGATGCCGTCGACACGGTATTGGGCGATATTCATGCGGATCATGTTCCACAGCTGCGTATTTACAATAAAATTGACCAACTGGAGGGCGTCGAGCCGCGCTTAGAGCGTGATGATCGAGGTCAGCCTTCGGCCGTATGGATGTCGGCAAAGACCGGTGCAGGCGTCGAGCTGCTTAAGCTGGCGATCTTTGAGTGCCTACAAAAAGATACGCAGCAAACTACGCTGGTTTTGCCGCCTGAATATGCCGCCTGTCGTTCTGAACTGTTCTCAAAAGGCTGTGTGCAATCGGAAGAGATTTCTGAGCTAGGCGAATATATCTTGGCTGTACAAGTGAGCACGCCATTTTTGAACCAATTAAAGGCGCATTATCCAAAGATACAATTGGTTAACTCGTCGAGCAATGCTTGCACTTAATAGGCCTGCTACTTAGAATGATTACTTTTGATTTTTTGAGAGCTTTCTATGCCTTGGAACAAGCCAGGTAATAATTCTTCGGACCCTAATGACCCGTGGAAAAAACGTCATCCTTCCTCCCAAAACCCGGCGAATGAGGCGGCTGATTTATTCAAGCGTGTCTTTGGCGGCGGTAATGGTTCGGGCGGCAATCCATTGCGTACAATGGGTCTGGTAGGTCTAGCGCTGGCAGGTCTATATTTGTTTGCAGGTTATTTTCAGTTGGATCAAAAAGAAAAAGGCGTGGTGCTTCAGTTTGGTCAATTCAACCGCATTGTCGATGCGGGCCCGCACTGGTTCCCACCGTTTGTTTATGATGTGACACGAGTTAATGTCGAGCAAACACGTGAGCAAAAAATCTCAGCGAATATGCTGACTAAAAACCAAAATGTCGTGGATATCGACTTGGCGGTGGAATATCGCATTGCCAATCCAGAAGATTATGTCTTAAAAGTCGATAAGCCTGAATTTTTGTTAAGAAATGCGATTGAGTCGGCCTTGCGTCACGTTGTTGGCAACTTAAGCTTTGAAGACGCCATTGTTAATCAGCGTGAAAGTATCGGCCCGAATATTAAGCCGCGTTTGCAGCAGTATCTGGATAACTATAACTCAGGCATGTACATCATGCAGGTTAAAGTGACCGAAGTGGAGCCGCCAGATCCAGTTAAAGATGCTTATCTTGATGTTAACAACGCTTTGAAAAACCAAAAGGCGGAAGTGTTGAAAGCTAAGCGTCATGCCAATGTGGTGATTCCTCAAGCAGAAGGTACCAAGCAGAAGAAAATTGAAGCGGCTGAGGGTTATAAGGCTCGTCGTGTTGAAGAGGCTATCGGTGCGGCGGCACGTTTTGAAAGCCTGTTGGCTGAATACAACAAGGCGCCTCAGGTGACTCGTGACCGCTTATACCTAGAGTCAGTCGAGAAAGTGCTTCAAAATTCAACCAAAGTGTTTATTGATGATGGCAATGGCGATAATGTGATTTTCCTGCCGCTTGATCAAATCAATAACACCAACTCTGGTGCATCAAATACCAACAGCAGTACGCAGTCGGGTTATGTGCAAGACCAAGTGATTCAATCAGGCTCTGAACGCCTGAGAAATCGATAGGAGACAACTCATGAAACAGGCCCCAATGTATGTGATTGGCAGCTTAGTTCTGCTCGTGTTTTTATTATTATTCTCGGTATTCACAATCCGTGAAACTGAGCGCGGCTTATTGCTTCGCTTTGGTGAAATCGTTAATCCTGACTTAAAGCCAGGTTTGCATATCTCATTCCCTTGGGATGACGTGCAGCGAGTGGATGTCCGTAACCAAACCTTGGATGCTCCGCCAACGCCTTATCTTACGGCGGATAAAGAATATCTTGATGTTGATGCTTACATTGTTTGGCGAGTCGTAGATGTCCAGAAGTTTTACGTATCAACCAACAACAGCAATATCCAAGCTCGCTCACTGCTTGAGCGTCGTGCACTCGACGTGCTCAAGAACAAGGTTGCTGAGCGCAGCATGGAAGAGGTGATCTCGGGTGAGCGCGAACAGCTGATGGCAGAATTAACCCGCGATGTGACTGAAGCGGCTGAACGTGAATTGGGTGTTCAGGTGCTAGATATTCGTGTTAAGCGTGTCGACTTCCCAGAAGAAACAATCGGCAATGTGTATGAAGAGATGCGCAGTGATCTAAATCGTATTGCTGAGCTTTATCGCGCAGAAGGTCGCCGAGATGCAACAAAGATTCGCGCGGATGCAGATCGTCAAAGTGAAATTTTGATTGCACAAGGCGAGGGTGAGTCTAAGCGAATTCGTGGTGAAGGAGATGCAGAAGCGGCGGGTATTTATGCGGCTGCGTACTCGAAAAACCCAGAATTTTACAAGTTTTACCGTAGTGTCATGGCCTATGAGAATAGCTTCTCTTCGAAGCAGGATATTATGGTTATTTCACCCGATAGCGAGTTCTTTGATTATTTGAAATCTGCCAAACCGTAAATTGGATGTTTGACAGTTTCAACGATTTTGTCCAAGTCGTTTGCTTGGTGTTGATCATTGAAGGCTTAATGCCTTTTATCGCACCGCAGGCGACACGTAAGTTAATGAATACTTTGGCTAGTTATACAGACCAAGGTATTCGATTGTACGGCTTAGGGTTATTGGCTCTGGGCACATTGATTATCATAGGGTTTACTTCATGAGTCAGTCCAAAGCTGGTGTCTCGAGCTCGGCTAAACTGTGGCTAATGCCAGAGGGTGTTGAGCGATTAGATGTTCAGCAGTCTGCGCAGCTTGAGCGTGCGCGTCGAGTGTTAATCGACACCTATCGTCAGGCAGGTTACGACTATATTTCTACGCCAATGATTGAGTTTGCCGAGCCTTTGCTCACCGGTGCAAGTGCTGATCTTGAGTTACAAACTCAACGATTAACCGATCAGATTTCAGGGCGCTTACTAGGTATTCGAGCGGATATTACGCCTCAACTGGCGCGCTATGACGTACTTGACCAACATTCAAAAGGGATTAAGCGCTACTGTTATTCTGGGAGCGTTTACCATGCGCGTCCATCATTGACTACTGAGCCATCACGCTCACCGTTTCAAGTGGGTACCGAGTTGTTTGGTCATTCGGGTCTTGAAAGTGATATCGAGGTCATTAAGCTTCTGTTAAGTAGTTTGACTCAGCTTCAAATGAACGAAATCACCTTGGATGTCGGACATGTGGGTATCAGCCAAAAATTATTTAAGCACATGGGCTCGCAGGCCGAAGAGCAGCTGCGCCAAATTTTTAACCGCAAATGCCAAGCAGATCTGCAAGCATTTTGCCAAGAGCAGTCAGCCTCAGATGCCTTGTCGGCGCAATTGCAGTCGTTGATGCAGCTTTGTGGTGACGAAAGCATTTTGTCGCAGGCAGAGCAGGTTTTCGATGCACCAGAGATACAGCAAATCATTGATGAGCTAAAAACATTAGCAGGCCAAATTAAAACCGCCTTTCCAAAAGTAAAGCTGTTTTTTGACCTCGGCGAAATGCGCGGTTACCACTATCACACGGGTGTGGTATTTGCATCGTATTTTGCTGGCGAGAGTCGTCCGATAGCTAAAGGCGGCCGATATGATGGCTTAGCAAAACTATTCGGCAGAGATCGAGCGGCAACAGGCTTTACTATTGATCTTAGCCACTGCATTGCGATCAATGCAATCCCTGCAGTTTCTGTGGGAAAAATTTATGCTCCAGCCGATACATCTGCATCATTGCAGGCTAAAATAGCCGAGCTTCGAGCACAGGGTGAGTCTGTGGTTATAGGCTTTACAGGTATTACGCCTGATTTTCAAGAACTTGGGTGTAACCGCCAACTGCAGTGTCAGGATGGTGAGTGGCATATCCTTTCATTGACATAAGTCAATCGACGAACACAAAGAGTAGATACATGAGCAAAAACGTAATTATTCTCGGCAGCCAATGGGGTGACGAGGGCAAAGGCAAAGTAGTTGACCTGCTAACGGAAGATGTTGCATGCGTAGCGCGTTTTCAAGGTGGTCATAATGCAGGGCATACGTTGGTGATTGACGGTCAAAAAACCGTATTGCATTTGATTCCTTCGGGCATTTTGCGTGATAGCGTTGAGTGCATTATTGGTAACGGCGTTGTGCTTGCTCCAGATGCCTTAATTAAAGAAATTGATACACTTGAAGGTCAGGGGCTGAATGTTCGTTCACGCTTAAAAATCTCAGGAAACTGCCCAATTATTTTGCCAACGCATGTCGCCTTGGATAAAGCTCGTGAAGCGGCTCGTGGCGAGAAAAAAATTGGTACAACCTGCCGAGGTATTGGTCCGACTTATGAAGATAAAGTCGCACGTCGTGGCCTTCGCGCAGCAGATTTGCTTAACCTTGATGCGGTAAAAGAGAAGCTGCGTTCATTGGTTGAGTTCCATAACTTCCAATTAACAGGCTACTTCAAAGCAGAAGCGCTTGCGTTTGATGATATTTTTGCTGAATTATCCGCTTGGGCAGAAAACCTAGGCACGATGATTTGCGACACAACAGCCATGTTGCACCAGTATCGCAAAGAGCAAAAGAATATCCTATTTGAAGGCGCGCAGGGCACGTTGCTGGATATCGACCACGGCACCTATCCGTACGTGACATCATCAAATACGACCGCTGGAGGTGCGGCAACGGGTACCGGTGTTGGCCCATTGTTTTTTGATTATGTTTTAGGCATTACTAAGGCTTACACCACGCGTGTTGGCTCAGGCCCATTTCCTACCGAGCTTGTTTATTCGGTAGAAAAAGATGAAGGTGACGCCAATGGTAAGTACCTTGGCCTAAAAGGTCATGAGTTTGGTGCAACAACGGGTCGTCAGCGTCGCTGTGGTTGGTTTGATGCCGTGGCAGTTCGCCGCGCCTGTGAGATCAACTCACTAACGGGTATCTGCTTAACAAAGCTTGATGTTCTTGATGAGCTAGAAGAGATTTTGGTTTGTACCGCCTATGAGCATAAGCAAACAGGCAAGCGCTATGAGGGCTTCCCAACGGATGTGGATCTAGAAGACATTTCGCCAATTTACGAGCGTCATGAAGGTTGGCAGTCGCAAACAGAAGGTGTCCAGCAATATGATGATCTTCCTGAGAAAGCAAAGACTTATATCGAACGCCTTGAAGCGCTTTGCGGTGTTCCTTTTGATGTGATCTCAACAGGAGCTGAGCGCGACCATACCATTATTCGTCGCCATCCATTTGTTTAAACAAGTAGCTTTTTCACCTAGCTTTTGAAATGTTTAGGTGGCTAAAAGCAGACGCTTAGTTTTAAAGCAAAAAACAATTTAAAAAGTATCACGATATTAAAAAAGCCTCATCGATAAGATGAGGCCTTTTTGTTGTCAGCAGACAGTCATTTAAGCGCCTTTATCATTTATTCTCCCAAAACGTAGCACCTTTGATGCCCAGCTTTTTAGGGTCGAACTGGTATTGAGTTATGCCTTGCTTCATTTGCAGTTCGTAGTCTTCTAGGGCTTTCATAGCTGGCCTCAATAAGAAGTACGTGACGATAATACCGACAATATTCAGCCATGCCATAAGGCCGACGCCGATATCACCAATCGCCCAAATATAACCTGAGGCATTGATTGTTCCATAGGTCACAGAAATCATGATGATGAGCTTGGTCAACATGATAAGGCCTGGTGTTTTTAAGAAGCGGTTTAAGTATACGACATTGGTTTCGGCGTAGTAGAAGTAAGCCAAAATCGTAGTAAAGGCAAAAAAGAACAGAGATAGCGCAATAAAGAAGCTACCAAAGCCGCCAAATATCGAAGTCAGCGCATACTGAGTAAATGCAGGAGAGCCAATATCCGTAGCAGCAGGGAGGTTTTGAATTAAGAATTGTCCCGCTTCTAATGTGCCTTGAATATTATACATGCCCGTAATTAAGATCATGAACGCTGTTGCCGAACAAATAAAGAGGGTATCTACATAGACAGAAAAAGCTTGCACCAAGCCCTGCTGGGCTGGATGTTGAACTTCAGCGGCGGCAGCTGCATGAGGGCCCGTACCTTGTCCTGCCTCATTGGAATAAATGCCGCGTTTGACGCCCCAGCCAATGGCTGCACCCATTCCTGCTTGAGCCGTAAAGGCGTCACTGATGATTAATGCGACAACGCCTGGAATTTGATCGATATTGATAAACACAATGATCAGCGCCATAACAATGTAGGCAAAGGCCATGAATGGCACAACAAACTGTGTGAACTGCGCTATTCGCTTAATTCCGCCAAAAATAATGAAACCCAAAACGCTGAGAATAAATGCAAGGGCAAGTAACTTATTGGTGCCGACTTCACCAACAAAGGTGTTGACCATAGCGCCTTCGCCAAAGACTTGTGTCACCGCATTGCCGACAGCATTTGCTTGAATGCCCGGTAGAAATAAGCCGCAGGAGATAATCGTCGCGATGGCAAAAACAATGCCTAACCAGCGTTGCCCTAAGCCTTTTTCAAAATAAAATGCAGGGCCTCCTCGATAAACGCCATCATGTTTTTCTTTGTAGATCTGGCCTAAGGTCGATTCAATGAAAGCTGTGCTTGCACCTAAGAAAGCAACGACCCACATCCAAAATACAGCACCTGGGCCGCCAAACCCAATCGCAGCAGCTACCCCTGCAATATTGCCTACCCCAACGCGTCCGGAAAGCGAAACAGCTAAGGCTTGAAATGAGGAAATACCTTGATCAGAAGCATTGCCTTTGAGTAGTAGGCGACTCATTTCTTTAACTTGCCTTATTTGCACAAAGCGCGTTAAGACTGAGAAGAACAGTCCAGCGCCTAAGCACAGATAGATGAGCGATTCATGCCAAATGAACCCATTAATCGTATTAACTATACTTTCCACATCGTTTCTCCTTGGTTTTCTCCAGCATAAAGCAGAAGGGCTCTGATTCCAAGAATCAGAGCCCTTCTGCTTAGGAGGTTATAGGGTGTTAGCGAAGCTTTGCTTAATCTTGGCCCCAAATTTGAATATTGACACGCCCTTGTGCTCCTTCAGGAATAAAGAAGTTATAAAGCGTATTTTTTGTTGGGTCATCAGCACCTGGGTTTAAACGGTCAACATAGCCCTGAACATCAAAGTCGCCTTGAAGGTTGTTGACGCCTTCAGTCGAGGCAACGACCTCAAAAGGAACGTTTAGGCCAAATGAATCATACGTTTCTGTTGAGCCATCGCTTTTATTGACTGTGGTTGAGGTAATGCCGATTAAGGTTTCTTCACCTGTGTTGCTATGTGCTGTACGAATCGCACCTTGGATATTACTTAAACCTAATGACCAGTCTTCTTCTGGATCAACGAGATAAAACAGGTTTTGGTTAGTATCTATCTGCGAGTCAGATGAGCCAAGGAAGTTGATCGTGGCATCAATTGAGGCAAAGCCGTTATCAGTTGGCTTAATGGTCGCTGTAATCAAGGTATTTAGATACAAGCGAGCGGTTAATAGCAGATCTTCCTCGCTGAACGGTTCGCCAAGGTTGATTAGTGGCTGTGTATCTGTGTCGCTATTAAAGGCTTTAGCAACACCAAGCTGGAAATCATTAGTCGAAATCTTAGAACGAAGGTTCAAGTAAATACCTTCAGGTGTTGAGCCAATATAGTTCTGTGTTGGGTCTTCGGCAAGAAAATCAATCGCTAAGTCACGAATACCACCAAACAAGCTGCTGCCAGTAACATCAGAGGTTTGGATAAAACCAAAGCCTGAATCGCTGATAGATGCATCCGCGCGGAAGGCGATTTGTGCATTTAGATTGCCGTTCAATGCGCTTAAAGATTGGGCAGGGAATAGATCGAACGTACCGTTAATTTTATTCAAATAAACCACCATGCCGCCAATTGATGGGCCCGCGTTAGTCGCTTCATCACCTAATCGACCCACATTAAGGTCTTTAATGTATAGATCGATAATCGCGCCGCCAAGATCAGGGTTGTTTGATGGGTCGTTTAAGCTAATGCGAACACCGTCTGCACCTGCGCCACCATTCAGTGACGAATCAGACATTGTGTCGAATGTTATTGGCAAATATAAAGCAGGACGACGTAATACTTGGCCATCTGCATTGGTATAGGTCAAGTTCGTGTGGAACTGGGTAAAGTTATCCAAACGTAATGCAAGCTCGTTGTTCTCACCCGTTGTATAGTAATTCGCGCTTGTAACAGGCTCTGGCTGATAAAACGCGAGATCAGGAAGCGCGAGATCACTTTGCGCATCATCAAATGCCGCTTGCACAAGGAAGAAGATACCTTCCGAGCCAGTATTGGGATTGCTGGTGAAGCCCGCTGTATCCGCAGATGCATTACTGTTGGCACCGACTTTGAATAAAAAGTTAGGGATTTCACCACTAAACTGAAGGCCGAAGTAGTCTTGTTGTTGTAGGCGAAGTGACTGGCCACGATAATTATCAAACTGTGCAGTAGTCATTTGGGGGATATGAGTTAAGACGAAGTTGGTGTCAAAACGCATGCGGTTTGAATTCACAAACAAGCCTGTTTTTCCATCTGCACCGTCGGCGGCTTCAATGCCAAAGTGGCTCTGGTAATCAAATAAACGCTGACCACCTGCGGTTAAGTCAGCAGCAAAAGAGCCAGACTGGAATAACCAATCCGTATCAAAATCACGAATACCGATACCGGTATTGTTGGTACCGTTTAATAGATAGATATTGGTGTTTTTAAGACGAACATAGCCATTGGTATATTCTGTCGCATAGGCATTTGTCAGGCCGCTAGTCTGCAAGAACACTTCACCCGCGCCTTCGTAGATTAGACGACCTAGGGTGTTATTTGGGTCTTCTGAGCCGACATAAAGATCAGAAACAAAGCGAAGGCGATCACCTGCATTATTAATGTCGCCCCAAGAGGCTTTAACTTCTAGTACAGGTTGGAAAACGTTTTTGTACGTGATGCTCGAAAAATCTAAGTCCAACTTAATGCTTGATTGTTTATTAGCGCCTGCAAAGCCCCACTCATTAACGGCGCCGATTTTGAAATCAGAAAGAAAAAGATTGCCGTCGTCAGCCGTGTAGCGGATGCTATCGCCCGACATCCAAGAGACATCGTTATTTGTTACAGCATCTTCCTGAACAACAAGCTCAACAGTGATACCGTCTTTACCATTAATCTGAGATAATTCTTCAGTGCTCAGTGATTCCAAGGCATTTGCGCTCTGAAACCCAGCTACAGCTAGGCTGATTATTAGCGCCAACTTGGAAATGGAAGTGTTTGGACGTTGTATCATGTTCCTATCTCTTTTAAGTCACTATGTCATGATAGAAAGGTGAGGAATAAATTTGTAGTGTTTGGCCGTGAATAATTGTTCGATTACTGTTAATGGCTCATCTAACGGTGACGGACTCTGATACACTTGTCTAAGTTGTTGTGAAGATTGCAGAATTACAAATTACTACATTTAACCTAATGAAACTCTTTGGGTGAGAAATTACTCTATACAGTGTAGTAATGCGAGACAAATATATGAAATGGCATAAAGTACCAAAATTCAGTGTGTTAGGCGCACTCGCGCTCGCGCCCGTTTTATCTATGGGGCAGTTAACCAGTTTAGAAGATAACCAGTTGCACCAAGTAACCGGTCAGTCAGGCATTGCTCTTACACTAGATGATGTGGTGATTACCGATATTCCTGATCCTAACAAACCGCCAACCAATGGCACCTCTGAGAACTTTATCGAGCTTTTCTCTGAAGGCGAAAATGGTAATGGCTTGAGTTTGGCCTTAACCAACTTGTCTATCGGTGGATACAACCCTGATGGCAGCCGTGGTGGTTGGACATTAGGTACCGTAAGTGACCCTTTATTCATCATTGTACCGAGCGTTACACGTCTCGATCGCCCAGGTCAAGACACCAACGGTGACGGAACGACGACCTATCCTGTGTTGTCTTTGGGCACGCCATCTTACGCGACAACACAAAATCAGGCGGCGTACATTGAGTTGGCGTTGAACTTCTACCAAGAAAATATCGAAACCTTCAGCTATAACGCAGTAGGTGACTTAGTCGCTAATGGCGATCCTAGCGCCGTTAATATCTACGATACGCTACAGCACAACTTGTCTCGTGTTGCCTTGCAGAACGTCATTCTTAATGGCGCTCAGTACGGTGATGGCTATGATGAATACCGCATTACCAACGTAAACTTATGGGCAAAAAATGGCGACCTTAATATTGTTGCCCGTATTAATTTAGAAGC
>JAXHSS010000051.1:3526-11313 GCA_034190675.1 Pseudomonadota bacterium | reverse complement strand
CGGTTTCAGGCGAGATAATAAATTGAGATTTTTCACCATCAAAAATCTGAGTAACAGTGGTTGGTGCAGAACAGCTGATTTCATCAA
Source organism: Pseudomonadota bacterium (assembly GCA_034190675.1). Classification (GTDB taxonomy): domain Bacteria; phylum Pseudomonadota; class Gammaproteobacteria; order Pseudomonadales; family JAXHSS01; genus JAXHSS01. The sequence goes on along the minus strand of JAXHSS010000051.1, from coordinate 11,226 downwards.
GACCATCATCAGAATGAACACACCATAAGCGGCGAACGCCATTTTTGGACATCACATCGGCCATCAGTTCACTGAAAGCTCGTGTGTAAGCGCCTACTAACCGGTATTCAGTATTGACTGGGTTGGTCATCGGGCCAAGTAAGTTAAAAAATGACTTTAAGCCCAAAGCCGCTCGAACAGGGGCAGCAAAACGCATTGCGCTATGATGGTTTCGAGCAAATAAAAACCCTATTCCAAGCTCGTTAATACAGCGGGCAACTTGTTCTGGGCGAATGCCAAGCTCAACGCCCATCTGCTCGAGCACATTGGCGCTGCCTGAGCTACTAGAAACCGAATAATTACCATGTTTGGCAACCTTAACGCCCGCTGCCGCTACGACAAAGCTACTTGCCGTTGAGACATTAAACAGCTTCGCACCATCACCGCCTGTACCCACGATATCGATGACGCCTTTAGGGCTAACATCTACTGGGGTTGCTAAGCGCTGCATAACCGCTGCTGCCGCAGCGAGCTCATCAACAGTCTCACCCTTCATACTTAAACCCACCATTAAGGCGGCTATTTGGCTTTCACTGGCCTCGCCTGACATTAATTGCTGCATCACGCCTTGCATCTCATTGAAGGACAAGTCTTGATGATCAACGATTTTGCCGAGCGCTTGATTAAACACGACGGACTCTTGGCTCATGATGGCTCTCCAGAGGTTTCTTTTTGGCTAGGCTGGTCAACGCCATCCAAAAAGTTTTTCAGCAAATCAAAACCATGAGCCGATAAAATTGACTCTGGATGGAACTGAACGCCTTCGATCGGTAGCGATTTGTGTCGAATTCCCATGATCTCATCAAATTCACCTGTCGGTGTTTCTGTCCACGCGGTGATCTCTAAACACTCTGGCAAGCTTTCTTTTTCAACTACCAGTGAGTGATAACGTGTGGCCTCAAACGGATTTTCTAAGCCTGAAAACACACCAACATTATGATGATGAACCAGCGAGACTTTGCCATGCATTACCTGTTTTGCTCGGATAACTTGACCACCAAAAACATGACCAATGGTTTGATGGCCCAAGCAAACACCCAAGATCGGCAGTTTTCCAGCGAAGTGTTTTACAACTTCAATCGATAAACCAGCTTCTGCTGGCGAACAAGGCCCAGGAGAGATCACGATCTTTTCTGGTGCAAGCGCCTCAATTTCTTCAATCGATGTTTCATCGTTACGTAATACCGTGACCTCTTCACCCAGCATGCCAAGATATTGGACAATGTTGTAGGTGAATGAATCATAATTATCGAGCATTAAAATCATGCGTCACGCTCCAAAAGATTAAGCCCTTGTTCAGCGAGTTCAGCGGCACGTAAAACGGCCTTGCCTTTATTTAGAGTTTCTTCCCATTCCTTTTCAGGCACAGAATCAGCAACGACTCCTGCACCTGCTTGAACATGAAGCTGGCCATCTTTAATAACGCCGGTGCGAATCGCAATAGCTAAATCCATGTCGCCATTAAAGGATAAGGCTCCCACAGCACCGCCATAAATGCCCCGCTTAACTGGCTCCACTTCGTCGATGATTTCCATCGCTCGAACCTTAGGTGCACCGGATAACGTGCCTGCTGGGAAGGTTGCTGCTAAAACATCCATCGCAGAGATAGCTGGATCAATCTGGCCTTCAACATTTGAGACGATATGCATCACATGTGAATAGCGCTCGATAATCATTTTTTCCGTTAGCTTCACTTGGCCAATATTCGCTACCCGACCAATATCGTTTCGACCCAAGTCAATCAACATCACATGCTCAGCGATTTCTTTGGCATCGGCTAGTAAGTCCTCTGCCAAAGCTAGATCTTCTTCAGCTGTTTTTCCTCTTGGTCGAGTGCCCGCAATGGGGCGAACAACGGCTTTACTGCCTTGTTTTTGAACCAAAATTTCGGGGCTGGAACCCACAATATGAAACTCATCCAGATCAAGGTAAAACATGTAAGGTGATGGATTCATAAAACGAAGCGCACGATATAAAGACAGCGGTTCTGCACTAAAATCGCGACTCATGCGTTGAGCGGGAACCACTTGCATAACATCGCCTGCATTGATGTAGTCTTTGACACGGTTAACAGCTGATTCATAGTGAGTTTGTGAGCTGTGATAATGAATTTCAGCCGGTTGTTCACGCTCAATCTTGGGCAAATTCACTAAGGCCGAGGTGTCGTGTTGGCCTTCAATACGTGCCTGAAGCTCATCCAGTCGAGCTTGAGCTTGTTCGTATCCGCCTGCCTCGCAGGGTGCGTGAACAATTAGATAAAGCGTCGATTGCAGATTATCAAACACAGCAACAGCACTGGAGTACATCAATAAAATATCGGGTACATTGAGCACATCGTTGGGTGTTGATTTGGCGAGTTTTTTCTCGATATAGCGCACCGTATCATAGCCAAAATAGCCAACTAAACCGCCTGCATAGCGTGGTAGCTGATCAATGATTGGCTCTTTATACTGCGCCTGGTAGGATTTTACCCATTCCAGTGGAGCTTCAAGCTGAGTTTGTTCGGTTATCTGGCCATTGCGTTCAATGGTTAATTCATGACCTGAGATTTGAATAATCTCATCAGCCGGTAAGCCGATAACAGAATAGCGGCCCAGATTTTCCCCACCTTGAACCGACTCAAGCAAATACGAATAGCGAGCAGCTTCTTTGCCTAGGCTTAAAACCAGTTTGTTATAAATTGATATTGGGGTTTGAAAATCAACCAACAGTTGGCGATAAACCGGGATATGGCTGTAATCTTGACCGAGAAATTGATTAAATTCTTTTGCAGATAATTGTGACATGGGAGCTCCTTACGCGGGTACACAAACAAATAAGGTCGAAAATATTGAGTGGATGCTGTTTAAAAACACTTATCTATGCATCACTCAAGAGATTAACTCAGTGGTTAAAGCATTGAGGTGACTAACACCATCGCCAAGAAAAAGTTTGTGTAGAAATCAACGTGTTGCGCACGGAAAGCCCATCAGTTCAAAAATATTCTCTCGATTATAATGAAAATGGCTAGGCGCTCCAACCACTTAGCGCAAAGAAACTCTGTTTTCGTTATGGCTTGCGTGATCTGCATTCACTGTTTATCGTGGTGTCTCTTGTGCCGGCCTCATCCAGCTGGCAGTTTAGACTTTCAAATTTAAGGAGATAAGGCATGCCAATGGTCTATTTGACGCTACTGATAGCGGCTGTTTTGCCGATTATTATTGCGGCTTCAACGCATATTTTTAAGATCAAGCAATTTGGGAAAATTGATAATAATCACCCGAGAATTCAATTAGCTAAGCTTGAAGGCATCGGCGCAAGAGCCTATGCAGCGCAGTTAAATGCATGGGAAGCGCTTGCTATGTTTACCGCGGCGGTATTTGTTGCCTATGCAATGGCGGTAGATATGAATAGCTTGGCCCTGCCGGCTTCGGTCTTTTTAATTGCCCGCCTTCTTCACCCGGTGGCGTACTTGATGAATTTAGGTTTTATTCGAAGCGCTATCTGGGCTGTCGGTTTCTTCGCTACGGTGTATATCGCTTATTTAGCATTTTGAGCAAGTACTTAGGATAAGACAAAGCACTTAAAAAGGATTCAAATAAAGAACGAAAGCACAGGGCTAAATTAAAGGCCTTATACCCAGAGCTAAAAAGCCGCTTGGTTAACTTAACCGACCGGCTTTTCTTTTGGTGTTAGCTACCTTAATTAGGGCTTTTCATTTCTTTGATGTACAAGTCTTGCTGTGGGAAAGGAATCGAGATGTTTTGTTCATCAAATGCCTTTTTCACCTCTTCAAACATGTAAAAACGAGTTTTCAACATATCCCCATTTTTCACCCAAATTCGCACATCAATTTCTACATAACTATCAGCATGGCCTGAAATGGCAATCACTGGCTCAGGCTCATTGAGAATATATTCACATCGGTCTATTACCTGCTTAACTGCTGCTTTAGCTTGACTCATATCATCGTCATAACCGATGCCAAATTTAAGGTCAATTCGACGGGTTGGCGTAGAGGAATAGTTTTTGATGACATCATTAGCCAATGAGCCATTTGGGATAAAGACTTCTTCGTTGGTAAACGTTCGCACAATGGTATTAAAGATCTGAATACGCTCCACAGTGCCATTAACCCCTTGAGCCTCAATGATATCACCGACTTTAAATGGTTTGAAAAACAAGATCAGTACACCACCGGCTAAGTTCGATAAACTACCTTGAAGCGCAAGACCTACCGCCAAACCTGCTGCACCCAAGGCAGCAATGATTGAAGCCGTTTTGATGCCGAGCATGGTAGCGGCCATAATAATGACAATGGCCTTAAAGGTGGCGGATAAGAAGCTATCGAGGAAGCTGGTTAGTGTCGGGTCTGCATTACGTTTTTCTAAACCACGCTGAACCAGGTTACGCAGTCGTTTAGCTACCCATAAACCAACAACTAAGACTAAAACGGCGAACAACAGATCAGGAATCCATTTGATAATGGCATCGCCTGCTTCAATCAGATAGCCCCAAACGACTTCCAAGTTCTTGTTGGTTAGGTCCAGTGCTTGGTTTAATTCTTCTTCCATAATAACTCCTCGGTGTTTGTAATTTAACGTAAGATTAACTGATAAACGGTATCATCACGTGAAATTTTTAGGAAAATTGCATCCAAATTTTGCGCCAAAGCTCCGCGGATCTGCTGCACACTCACAATGGGAATATCGTTGACGCTAATGAATCGGTCGTTTTTCTGTAGCCCTTTTTGAGCCAGCAAGCTTTCTTTTTCTAGCTCGCTTATCTCTACCCGAGTGCCATCAATGGATAAGACTTCACTGAATTTAGCGCCGACAAAAAACGGACTCAAGCTTTCACCATCGACGTTCTGATAAGCAGGCTCAGCCACGGTTAATTGAAAAGCGCGTATTTCTTCCTGACGAAAAACTTCTATTACTAGAGTGTCGCCCACAAGATGCAGTCCTAGAATATTGGATAAGTCGGTTTGGTTGCGAATTTTACGATTATCAATGCTTAAAATCACATCACCCGCCTGTAGACCTGCCTGATCAGCAGGCGAGCCTGTCGTGACTTGGTTGACCAAAACACCATAGCCTTTTCGCAAACCAATAGCTTCTGATAGCGTCTCATCAATATTTTGCACGATAATACCCATCACGCCTCGACGGACTTCACCGAACATAATCAATTGTTCCATAATTCGAGCCGCAATTGGTGCAGGAATGGCAAAGCCAATACCAATGTTTCCGCCAGATGGGGCATATATCGCGGTGTTTATGCCGACAAGCTCGCCTTTGAGATTCACTAATGCACCCCCAGAATTGCCTGGGTTGATTGAGGCATCAGTTTGGATAAAGTCTTGGTAGCTATCAAGGCCAAGCCCGCTTCGGCCTTTCGCACCGATAATGCCTGAGGTGATGGTTTGACCTAAACCAAACGGATTGCCAATCGCCACGACAAAATCACCAACGCGTGGGTCATATTCAGGGTTTATTTTCACCGCCGTTAAACCTGGTGCATCGATTTTGATTAAGGCTAAGTCCATATCTTCATCTTTGCCGATCAGCTCAGCGGTATAGGCTTTTTCATCGCTCAAACTGACCTCAATCAGATCAGCATTCTTAATGACATGGGCGTTAGTTAAGATAAAGCCCTGCTCAGCATCGACAATGACTCCAGAGCCTGCACTTCGCATTTCACGTTTTTGCTTGAGTTGCTCCTCTGGAACATTAAAAAACCGACGGAAGAACGGATTATTTAGCAACGGATTACTATTTTGCTCAACGGTCGTCACTGTGGCGATATTCACAACGGAGGGCGCCACCGTTTCAATCATCGGCGCTATGCTTGTCGTCTCAAATGTCAGCGTGTAGGCAGAATGAGTTTGCTGTCCTTTAATATGGTGTTGATGCCAAAGTGTCAGCAAAATGCCAATTAAGACCATGAAAAGCATTATCAAAACTTGCTTAAAACCGCGATTCATAAAAAACCTCAATTACAATGGATAAGACGTGAAACCAAATGGTAATAGATCATTTAATTCACAGAATATTCAAAAAACTTATGCTAGCCTGCGCCTATGTCGCTATGACTGAGCAGTGAGAGCTATAATAAGCGTATAGTACTCATCGTAAGGTAAAAACGAAACTGTCTAAACTGGCGACAAAATCGCAAAAAAACAAGCAAGATTAGATAAAGCAATGTTTATTTTAAAATACACGTACTATATCCTATCGCTTGATGAATTTGTCCCCAACCTAATACGGAGATCATTATGTCTTTTGAACTACCCCCACTCCCATATGCAGAAGATGCGCTTGAGCCACATATTTCTAGTGAAACGATTCAATACCATTATGGTAAGCACCACGCAGCTTACGTGAGCAAGTTGAATGCAGCGGTTGAAGCTGATTCTGCATTGCAAGTTAAAACGCTTGAAGAAATTATTCGCTCGACTTCTGGCGGTGTGTTCAATAACGCGGCGCAAGTTTGGAACCACACATTCTACTGGAACGGCTTGTCTCCTGAAGGCGGCGGTGAACCAACAGGCGCATTGGCAAAAGCGATTGATGAGGCTTTTGGCTCGTTTAACCAGTTTAAAGAAAAATTTACGACAGCTGGTGGCGGTAACTTTGGTTCAGGCTGGACGTGGTTAGTTAAGAAAGCGGATGGTTCAATAGACATTGTTAATACGGATGATGCTGAAACACCGATTACTGACGAAAGCGTAACAGCACTTTTGACGATGGATGTATGGGAGCACGCTTACTATATCGATTACAGAAATGCGCGCCCAGATTACATGAATAGCTTCTTCAAGCTAGTTAACTGGAGCTTTGTTGAAGAAAACTTCAACGCATAAACCTTTCCAAAGCAACGCTGTCAGGGCCGATGGCGTTGTTTTTCAAGACAATAAGCTTCCTTTAAATTCAATTAGCCTTCCTTTGCGATAGGCACTTCACGTATTGATATCAAGTTGATCATCACACACAGATTGTTTGCAAAGTTATTCACAAATAATTTGATAGTCATAGAAAAAATACAAGAGTCCAAAACACAAAGTTTTTGTTATGTCAATTTTATTTAGAAGCATTTTGTTGCAAAAGCAATAAAAAAATTACATAATGTAACGTAAGCTGTCACGGTAGATAGCAAATCAAAAAGCCGAGGTACTCACTATGGCAATAAATAGTTACACAAATCAAATCTGACTTAGACGACGTTCGCGTTTCATCATTTTCTTCACAATCTAATTACTCACCGACCGGTGGTGGTCACGATGGTGGTGGCTCGACCAGCACCTATTCCACCTATAGCGCCGACATTATAACGCTGACAGACACCACGCCGACAAGTGGTGATGGCGATATTTTTGTCGATGCAGGCGGTGGTGATGATCTGATCAATATCACTTCGGGCACGGATGGAGACTCATCAAGCTCCGATATTTTCGGTGGCTCGGGTAATGACACGATGCTAATTGACTACACAACCGCAATTTTTGACAATGATGATGTTATTCATGGTGGAAGTGGTAATGGTCTTCCAACAGCAGATCTACGTGTATCACCAGATCATGCGATGTTCATCGACGGTGTGCTCTTTCACGCAGAAGCCTTGGTTAACGGTGCTACGATCGTTCGTAAAGCGATTGACAGCACATTCACCTACTTTCACCT
>JAXHSS010000051.1:0-3426 GCA_034190675.1 Pseudomonadota bacterium | reverse complement strand
TGAGTTAGAGCAACACGACCTAGTGCTAGCTAACGGTGCAGCTGCAGAAACGTTTGTTGATGCAGACGTACGTGGTCGTTTTGACAACGCCGCAGAGTACGAGGCGCTTTATGGCAATGCCGCAAGTGCAGCGTCTCAGGCTACTCACATGGCTTTACCTCGTGTTAAGTCCAAGCGTCAGCTACCTGCAGCGATCAAAGCGAAACTTGATCAAGCAAAAACAGCGTAATTCGTAAGCAAATTTTTTTGCTTATAATAAAAGGCTCTGGCAGTTTTGCCAGAGCCTTTTATTGTCCGTCAATAAATTATCCTTGTAAAGCTATTTTTTTGTCACTAGTATGGAAGAATATGTATTTATTCCGCGAATTGGGATAAAGCGTATTTCGGAGAATACTCATGGCAGTAATTAATGAAATTGGTCCTGATCTAAATGATGTTGACGGGACAGCTCAAGCAGACACCATTACCGTAACGGATACTGATCCAACAAGTGGTGACGGTTCAGTTACTATCGCAGGTAACGCTGGCGACGATGTTATCAATGTAACGGACGGCCTTGACGGAGACGGATCGTCATCAGATGTCGAAGGCGGCCTTGGTAATGATATTATCACGGTTGACTATACTTCAGCAACCAATGACAGAGATGACCAAATCTTTGGCGATGAGGGTGATGATGACATCACTGTGATCGCGGGTGATGATGTTGAGATTAAGGGTAACGCGGGCTCAGATACCATCACGATTGAAGGTGGTACATCAACTCAGCGAGTTAATGGTGGTACAGCGGATAGAGAAGAAGATGGAGCAGGTGCTTCTACAGACTTCTTCGTTATCAATGGCGAAAGCAATACGGTGTTTATTGATGACTGGCACTGGGATGGTGAAGGTAGTGCTGATGACCAACTCATCATTGATGGTGAAACCATCGATATGGCTAAGCTGTTTGCTGGTGAAATCGGTGGCATGGATTCAGTTGCATCGATTGAAAACGGCAACACCATTGGTGTAGGAGGTGCTGAGGTCAGCATCACAACAACAGACGGTTCGGTTATTGGTCTAGACCATGCGACAGTGACGTGTTATGTCGAAGGCACGCAGATTGAGACCCCAACGGGTGATGTTTCAGTTGAAACGCTGGCTATTGGTGATGAAGTCACAACAGCTGAAGGTAAAATCGCTGCGATTAAATGGATGGGTTACCGTCAGATCTCAGCAACGTTTGCGAAGAACAACGTTAGCGCTCAGCCAGTATTGATTACGGCGGGTGCATTAGGTAATGGTCTTCCAACAGCAGATCTACGTGTATCACCAGATCATGCGATGTTCATCGACGGTGTGCTCGTTCACGCAGAAGCCTTGGTTAACGGTGCTACGATCGTTCGTAAAGCGATTGACAGCACATTCACCTACTTTCACCTTGAGTTAGAGCAACACGACCTAGTGCTAGCTAACGGTGCAGCTGCAGAAACGTTTGTTGATGCAGACGTACGTGGTCGTTTTGACAACGCCGCAGAGTACGAGGCGCTTTATGGCAATGCCACAACTGCAGCGCCAATGGCTTTACCTCGTGTTAAGTCCAAGCGTCAGCTACCTGCAGCGATCAAAGCGAAACTTGATCAAGCAAAAACAGCGTAAGTTCTGATTCCTTCTGCAAGGCGAATCATTCGCTAAGCAGTAGATAAATCAGACAGTCGATACGGGCGGCTCAGCTTAGAATGGGTCGCCCGTTTTGTATCTGCGTTCTTATCCGTTTTTTACTCAAAAAATATTGAATATGAGCTATGGTTGGAGCTTCTGTTTATAAATGATGGAAGAATGAGAATGAAAACGTGGCGAATTCATCCTGCGATTAAATGGATTTAACCTGACATTGACGACAAGAAATTTATATTCTTGATGGCAATGCCATTTCTTGTCAAAAGTTTTTCATTGGAGAATTCAGGTGGACCCTATCACCCAAGGCGCTGTTGGCGCAACGGCTAGCCGTTTGTTCGCAGCACATCGGTTTTCGGCGTTAGCTGTTTTGATTGGCGTGTTATCTGGTATGGCCGCGGATTTGGATGTCCTGATTCAGTCGCCAACCGACCCGTTATTGTTTTTAGAATATCATCGTCATTTTACGCACGCCTTAGCGTTTATCCCTATCGGAGGTTGGATTTGTGCGTTGTTAATGCATTTATTCATTCCGCGCATCCGTCAGGCCATGCGTTTTCGTACTACGTGGCTGCTGACTACGCTTGGTTATGCGACGCATGGCTTGCTTGATGCCTGCACGACTTATGGCACGCAGCTGTTTTGGCCATTTAGCGATGTGCGCATTGCTTGGAATATCATTTCAATTATTGATCCAGCATTCACACTGGTAATTATTGCGCTGCTTTGGCTGAGTGTTAAGCGTGATTCGCGGTTTTGGGCGCTAATGACCGTGGTATATGCTTTAGCTTATTTAGCTCTGGGATACATACAGCACCAGCGTGCTTATGAAGTGGGCGCGCAATTAGCAGCACAACGTGGTCATGAACCGGTCAAATTGTCGATGAAACCCAGCTTTGCCAATCTGATTGTCTGGAAAAGCGTTTATGCACACGAAGGCGAATTTTATGTTGATGCCGTGCGCGTGGCGCGAGACTCGCGCATATATCCTGGTGCCGTAATATCAGTGTTTGATAGTAAAACCGATGCGCCGTGGTTAGACCAAACCAGCCAGCAAGCTCATGATATTTCGCGTTTTGACTGGTTTTCTAATGGCTATGTGGGTATAGATGCACAAAACCCCAATCGTCTAACGGACGTTCGCTTTTCTATAGTGCCAAATGAAATCACGGGCTTGTGGGGTATTGAGCTGGATAAAGACGCTCTGCCTAGCGAGCACGTTGCTTATTATCAACATCATGGCGATGGTGCATCGCGGGTTGCAGGAGTGCGTAAGCTATGGGCTATGTTGTTGGGACGTGAGATCAACGAGCATAGCCTCAATTCAGAAATGCCAAAGCGTGAAGAAAGCCTAGCTAATCAGCTGATTAACAACTAAGCGCCATGCGCCGACTCAGATACCCCAATAAGCTGGGGGCTTGTATGATGATAAGATTGATTTCACCTTGCAGTGTTAATGTATCTGGCGATCGATTGTGCTGAAGCGTTAAAAACCGTCTACTCGTGCTGTAGATGCGGTTTTGATTGAAAAAACGTTACAAAATCATTATACTATTTGACCATTTTGCCTTGTATTTTGGGCGCATTCCGTACCGATTGTAATTTTTGCGCCTTGGCGTATCGTGTTTTTTGTGAGGAATTTTCATGAGTCAAATGCCAAAAGACCCAGCTTGGGATCGTTTTGTTGCTTCAAAGCCTCTCTATCAGCCAGAAGAGTTTAAAGATAACTGTGGTTTTGGTTTGGTTGCCCAGATTGAAGGCAAACCAAGT
>JAXHSS010000050.1:3670-11355 GCA_034190675.1 Pseudomonadota bacterium | reverse complement strand
GCTGTGGATTACGCATCGGCACCACAGTGGAAATCGCATGCTTGTAGACCATTTGGTTTACTGCATTTCGAAGTACGACAACGTACTGATCAAATGAATCAATTTGTCCTTGAAGTTTAATGCCGTTAATCAAAAAGATTGAAACGGGGATACGTTCCTTGCGAAGCGCATTTAGGTAGGGATCTTGCAAACTTTGCGCTTTAGACATGCAGTTCTCAACTTGTGGTTCTCGTAACTGTCCATTTTACTCATTTAGACCTACAGATTCCAACCCCCATTCCTTTAAAAACCAAGCGAATCAGATAAAAAACATTGCGTGTCAATGACTTGTTAACAATCTATCTAAGAAAAAGTGTTCACAAAAACATGTATTTACATTATGGCACTAAGAGTTTCACGAACGAAACGCAGGTAATGGAATTTTTACCTGAATTTTCTATATTGGAGAATATTATGGCAATTGTAACTCAAATAAAGGACGATCTAACCGACGTATCCGTAGGCATTTTTCCTGGCCAATCATCGGCTGGTGACGATACCATCACACTGACCGATACTAACCCTTTAAATCAAAATGGCGATTCTGCTTTTGAAGGTCAACTTGATGTCTACGCTGGAACTGGCGATGACACGATCATCATCACCGATGGTACCGACTCAGGTGACGACCGTGCAGAGATTTATGGACAAGGTGGCAGTGACACCATCACGATTGATTATACCTCAGCACCCGCAAGTTCAGATGATGAAATTCGAGGCGGCTTAGGTGATGATACGATCAACATTACAGAGTCCAATGACTCTGCCATTTTTGACTTTTCTGGCATCTTTGGCGGCCAAGGAAGCGATACCTTCAATATCATTGGTGGTACAAATGTAAACCTATTTGGTTGGGACGGCTCAGCGTTCGAAGACAATATTGACTCTGACACGTTTAATATCACCTCATCTGGTGGCGACGATAGCTTTCGCATTTGGGATTTTAGTTACGACCGACTCACTCCAAGCGACAATGATATTCTGATCATTAATGGCACTCTGATAGACCTTGCTGATCTGGCTGATGATGGGATTGTTTCTGGAGTCACTACGGATAGTGAATATAATATACTGCTAGACAACTCGGTTTTTACGCTTGCAGATGGTTCGACCTTAACATTAGATAACTTCCAGATTAATTGCTTTATGACCGGCACTAAAATCGCAACGCCAGCGGGTGAAGTTGCGGTTGAAACGCTAGCTATCGGTGATGAAGTCACAACAGCAGAAGGTAAAACAGCTGCCATCAAGTGGATGGGCTACCGTGAAGTTTCGGCAACATTTGCTAAGAAAAATGCCGGTGCTCATCCTGTATTGATTACAGCAGGTGCATTTGGTAACGGTCTTCCAACAGCAGATCTTCGTGTATCACCTGAGCACGCGATGCTTATCGACGGTGTTTTGATTCACGCTGAAGCGCTAGTTAATGGCTCGACTATTGTTCGCGAAGCAATTACTCGCTCATTTGCATATTATCACATCGAGCTAGAGCAGCATGACCTTGTGCTAGCTAACGGTGCACCAACAGAAACGTTTGTTGATGCCGGCGGCCGTGGTCGTTTTGACAACGCCGCTGAGTACGAAGCGCTTTATGGTAATGCTGAAAGTGCAGCGTCTCAGGCTACTCACATGGCTTTACCACGCATTAAGTCGAAGCGTCAGCTACCTGCAGCGATCAAAGCGAAGCTTGATCAAGCAAAAACGGCGTAAGCCAGGGCTCATTAGAGCCGACTAACACTCTGATACTTTATTCCAAGTAAGTGATTAGAGCCAAGCCCCAGCAAGAGCAATCTTACTGGGGCTTTTTTTGAACATTGTTTTGCTTTAAGCAGAGCAACTCATCGCTAACGATGAACAAAGTCACTCATCAAGGCCAAAGCCTGCTTTTGATGCATGGGCTGATCCGTGTCCATCAGCTGAAGCTCGTTAGACCAGCCACGCAGCCAAGTAACCTGGCGTTTGGCCAATTGACGAGTAATTGCTTTGGATTTTTCAACGGCCTGCGTTAAGTCATAAACTCCGTCCAAATGCTTCCAGAGCTGCTTATACCCTGCCGATCGAAATGCGGGCAAATCAAGATGATTCTCTGGGTTTGCTCTTAACCGCTCCACTTCATTTAAAAAACCCGCTTGCATCATGAAGTCAAAACGCTCGTTGATTCGCTCATGCAATACCGTGCGAGAAAACGGGGACAAGCCGATTTGCAGTAAAGGGTAATCCAGGCGCTGATCTTGTTGCGCCTGAAAAAACGAGGTCAATGTCTCACCCGTCTGACGAAACACTTCAAGGGCACGCTGAAGCCGCTGGCCATCTTTGGGTTTAATTCGCTGGGCTGAGGTCGGGTCAATTTGCTCCAGCTGTTGATGTAATGCCGGCCATCCTTGTTTTTCCGCCTCATCTAGCAACGCTTTGCGTACGCTGGCATCAGCTTCGGGTAACTGTGCAACCCCCTCCAACAACGCCTTAAAATAAAGCATCGTACCACCCACAAAAAGCGGTGTTTTACCGCGCTGATGAATCGCTTTAATCAATGAGACTGCGTCATCGCGAAAAGCCGAGGCATTATACGCCTCGCTCGGCTTACGAATATCAATCAAGTGGTGCGGATATTGCGCCAGCTCTTGTTCACTGAGTTTTGCACTACCCACGTCCATGCCTTGATACACTTGTACCGAATCAACATTGATCAGCTCAACATCCAGCGTATCATAGGCCTTGCAGGCCAGCGCGGTTTTGCCCGATGCCGTTGAGCCCATGACAAAAATAACGCTTGGTCGATGATCCACCATGGTGTTATTGACCTCGCATAAACAAGCTGTCCAATTGCTTTAGGCTTAACTGCGTCCAAGTGGGTCGACCATGATTACATTGCCCACTTCGCTCGGTTTCTTCCATATCACGTAATAGCGCATTCATCTCTGCAAGACTTAATTGACGATTAGCGCGAACGGCTCCGTGGCAAGCCATCGTAGAAAACAGCTCATTACGCATGACTTCAATTCGTGCACTTTCACCATGAGTCATCACATCGCTTAATACATCACGAAACAACTGTTCCGCGTTAGCCTGCTTTAGCAATGCGGGCACTTCTCTAATCACGATAGCCTCTTCTGCCAGTCGCTCATAAACCAAACCATAATCCGCCAGCATCTTGGCAACATGTTCAGCGCAATCAGCCTCCGAGGCACTTAATGCCAGGGTCTGAGGCACTAATAAAGGCTGCTTTGCCAAGCTCTGTTGGTCAAAGGCTGATTTTAATCGCTCATACATAATGCGCTCATGAGCGGCATGCATATCAACAATCACTAAGCCCTGGGCATTTTGCGCTAGGATATAAATCCCCTGCAGCTGCGCAAGCGCCTGACCTAATGGTTTTGAAAATTCTGAATCGCCAGCGCCAGCCGCCATTGTTTGACTTGCACCCAGCTGCCCAAAACTCGCCACTGAGGACAAGATACTTTGCGGCAACGCCGACTCGTCAATCAACGCACCGTACTGCTGCATTCTCTCTTGAACCTGTGCTTGAGCCTGCGCTTGAGCATACCGCTGTGGGCCTCCTTGGTGAGCCCAGTGAAACGAGGAGCCATCCTCGGATGAAGCACTCAATTCAGATTGCACTGGAGCCTGCGCGGATGAATTTGAGCTAGAAAATGGCTCAACCATCGACTCAGACTGCGTGGTTGGTTTCTCGGGACGCACATCACGAATGGCTTGATGCAAAACATGGAAAATAAAGCCATGCACTTGGCGCTGCTCACGAAAGCGTATCTCATGCTTTGTGGGGTGCACATTAACATCCACTTGCTTTGGATCAATGTCCAAAAACAACACATAGGCGGGATACCGACCATGATAAAGCACGTCTTGATAGGCTTTTTTAACCGCATGATTGACCACTTTATCTTTTACTGCCCGACCATTAACAAAAAAGTACTGCAAATCTGCTTGGCTTCGTGAAAATGTCGGTAATGCCATCCAGCCCCACATCGTCAGCCCATCTCGTGAAAACTCAACTGGTATCGACTGCTCAGCAAACGCCTGTCCGCAGATCTTGCCTACTCGGTGCAGCTTTTGCTTCTCCGTTTGAGCTGGCGGCAATTGGTAAACTGAGCGGCCGTTATGTGAAAGACTAAAACCTACACCAAAAAAGCTTAAGGCCATACGTTTGATCACATCATCAATATGCTTAAACTCGGTGTTTTCCGTGCGCAGAAACTTGCGCCTCGCTGGCGTGTTATAAAACAGCTCCTTCACATCCATATGCGTGCCTTTAGTATGGCTGCAAGGCTGAACTTGCGGCGCCATATCTCGGCCCTCGCAATACACACTGTGTGCTTGGCCACCATGATCTGTCGCGCTTTTAATCAACAATCGAGAAACCGAGCTGATACTGGCCAGCGCCTCACCACGAAAACCCAAACTGGCGATAGCTTCTAGGTCTTCTAAGTTATCGATCTTGCTGGTGGCATGTCGACTAACAGCCAGCGGCAGGTCTTCCTTAGCCATACCCGAACCATTATCTTTTACAACGATACGCTTAATGCCGCCGCGCTCAATCTCGACATCAACCTGCGTTGCCCCCGCATCCACCGCATTCTCAACCAGCTCTTTAACAATTGAGGCGGGGCGCTCTACCACCTCACCTGCGGCAATTTGGTTGGCTAGTCGAGTATCTAATTGTTTTATCACCGTCATTGGGGTGCTATCTCTAATATCTGTCCAACATGAATGGTATCACCACTCAAACCATTTTGTCGCTTAAGCTGAGCAACTGACAACTGCCAGCGTTTCGCAATCGACGTCAATGTATCGCCCGATTTCACACGGTATCGCACCCGCGTTGTCTGATCAGCATAAGCTGAGTGCGCAGGCGGATAGGCGCGAAGAAATTGATCAACCCCTTTGGCAATCGCTACGGCTAATGCTCGCTGATGCTCCGAGTCAATTAAGCGCTGCTCTTCATCAGCATTGGACATAAAACCGGTTTCAATCAGCAACGATAATGGCGTTGGGTGTTTGAGCACCGCAAATTGAGCAGGTTCCACAGCGGCTCTACTCATCGGTGTAACGCTAGATAACGACTTAAAAACTGCCGAAGCCAACTGACGGCTTTGCTCAAAATTGCCCTGCACTTGTAAATCGGCCAAAAGCCATGCCACCGATTGATCAGCCTTTGCAGCTGGCTCTTCTTGCAAAAGCTTAGTAACTTGCTTGGGCGCTTCCTCAGAAGACAAGACAAAAACCGCGGCACCAGTTAATTGCTCATCTGGGTGGGCATCCGCGTGGATAGATAACAACACATCGGCGCCCATCTGAGCCGCTAGTTTAGAACGTTGCTCTAGCGCGATAAACTGATCATCAGCTCGCAGCAGCTCTGCTGATATGCCTTCAAATCGACTAAACTCATTTTGCAATTGATAAGCAATCGCCAGCACGGCATTTTTTTCATAATGACCCGCAGGGCCTATGGCGCCCGAATCCTTACCACCATGACCAGCGTCAATCACCACCTTCACTGGCTGCACAGTCCAAGATGCTTGCACACATAAACAGCTAACCAGAGCCACCAGCAAAAAATGCAGCCACCAACTATTGTTGCAAAGTGTATCAGCAAATATTATTCGCAATGGTTGGCCTCGCTCTGGCTTTCATTCATGACCGTTAATCCACTGATGTCTAGCGCTGCCAGATACTCAGGGCGCGCAACATCCACGATCATGCGACGCTGCTCCGCCAAGTCGGCATGTTGCTCATGTTCTAGTTGTAAAATAATATCGGCCTTGGGGATCTCGCTGGGTGCTTTGGATGGCCATTCGATCAAACATAACTGCGCCTGCTTAAGCTCATCATAAAGCCCCAAAAACTCGACTTCTTCTGGGTCAACCACACGATATAAATCCAGATGCAAAATATCAGAAATTGCATGTTCAGACGCTTGGCTACCTTCAAGATGATAAACTTCCATTAGCGAGTAGGTTGGACTTTTCACCGAGCCGCTGTGGCCTAGGGCCTGAATTAAGTGGCGCGAAAAGGTTGTTTTTCCTGCACCCAGCTGGCCTTTTAGATAGATGATCAAAGGCTGGCGACTATGCGCCGACAACTGGTTAAACGCGCTAGCAAACTGCTTGGCCAAAAGCGCAGTAGCCTGCTCATCAGACAATAAAATCGCGATCTTGGAGGTGGTGGCTTGCTGATTAGATTGACTCAAAACAACTCCGTAATAAATGGGCTGATGGGACTTTTTACTGGCCAACGAACGATGTCTACATAGGGCCAGCTGCGACTCTGTGGTAAACTGCTCAGCTCGCGGGGCCACAATATAAAAAGATAAAAAGCCTAACACTTTGGACCTAAGCACAATGCTCGATTCGCTAGACTATTATAAACAACTTGCACAAACCATTAAACGGCTAGGCCTGTCCTATGGTTTTGACCAAGTTGGCATTACCGATACTGATGTCAGTGAGCACCACGCGCATTTGACCACTTGGCTTGAAAAAAAGTTTCAGGGTTCAATGGACTATATGGCAAGCCGATCTGCATTGCGAGCCGATCCTAGCGCGTTACAAGAGGGCACCAAACGCATCATCACGCTGCGCATGAATTATCTCGCTGAGAACACCTCGCCACAGGAGGTACTGCAAAATAAAGATCACGCTTACATCTCTCGTTATGCGCTGGGGCGCGATTATCATAAGCTCATTCGCAATCGACTCAAGCATGTCGCTCAGGCTATCCAGTCTGAATTAGCCAAGAGCCAACTTGAGCACCAATATCGCGTCTTTACCGACAGTGCACCGGTGCTTGAAAAAGGCCTGGCTGAAAAATCAGGCCTAGGCTGGATCGGCAAACACACTCTGCTGATTAATCGCCAGGCCGGTTCTTGGTTTTTTTTAGGTGAAATTTTCACCGACCTGCCTTTACCCATTGATGAGCCAACCAGCGCACATTGCGGCAGTTGCTCGGCCTGTATTGAAATATGTCCGACCCGCGCCATTGTAGCGCCCTATCAGCTTGACGCTCGGCGCTGCATCTCCTACCTCACCATTGAAAACAAGCAGTCGATCCCTGTTGAGTTTCGCTCTGCGTTAGGTAACCGCGTGTTTGGCTGCGATGATTGCCAACTGGTTTGCCCGTGGAATCGTTATGCTAAAAGTACACAAGAAGATGATTTCAAACCGCGCCACCAATTGGATAATGTGGATTTGCTCAGTCTATTTGAATGGTCAGAGGCACAGTTTCTTAAAAACACTGAAGGCTCTGCGATTCGTCGCACCGGCTATCATGGCTGGCTTCGTAATTTAGCCGTAGGTTTAGGTAATGGCTCGGCAATACCGGCGGTTATTAAAGCGCTCAATAATAAGCGCCAAGAAATCGACAGCCCTATGGTGATTGAGCATATCGACTGGGCACTGGCAGAGCTTAGCTCAAGGGCTGGCAACAAGCTTAGTGATCAATTACGTCTGAGAAATACTTTTTAAGCTTGGCTAACTTAGGTGGAATCATCACCGCGCAATAGGGCTGGTTCGGGTTTTCTTGGAAATAATTTTGGTGATACGCCTCGGCCTCATAAAAGGGCTGGGCCATCTCAACAGCCGTGACGATGCCTTGCTTGAACTCTGCCTGTAATTGATCAATTAATTGCA
>JAXHSS010000050.1:0-3570 GCA_034190675.1 Pseudomonadota bacterium | reverse complement strand
TTCGGGTTTTCTTGGAAATAATTTTGGTGATACGCCTCGGCCTCATAAAAGGGCTGGGCCATCTCAACAGCCGTGACGATGCCTTGCTTGAACTCTGCCTGTAATTGATCAATTAATTGCATGGCCTTTTCAGCTTGCTGCTCGTTATGATAAAAAATAACGGAGCGATATTGAGGTCCAACATCATTGCCTTGTCGATTCAGTGTGGTTGGATCATGAGTCGCAAAAAACACCTCGAGCAACTGCGTAAAGCTGATGATTTGCTCATCAAAATGCACTTGTATGACCTCAACATGCTCGGTGAGGCCGCTGCAAACCGAGCGATAATCCGCCTGTGAAGCCTCGCCACCCATATAGCCAGAAATAACGCGCTGAACACCCTTTAGCTGCTGAAAAACCGCCTCAACGCACCAAAAACAGCCGCCACCGAAGGTTGCCGTACTCGCTTTTGTTGTATTTGTCATTAGGCACCTCAATCATCATTAAAAATGTAAAACGCCTCAGGCTCTAGTACCAATAATTTCGCAGAGCCTTGAAGACTTTTTTCGGGTATTTAAGTTTTCCGTAGCTTCCGTTATAACGGGCAAGTGCGGGAGCTAGCCGCCCTTTTTCAATCTTTAAATAGGTTTTAAGGATAGCGCAGCCGTAACCAATATTAGTTTCGATATGCGTCAAGTTGGCTTCCTCATTGCCCATTTCCTTACGCCAAAAAGGCATCACCTGCATTAATCCCTGAGCGCCAACAATTGATAAGGCATAAGGATCAAATGCACTTTCTACCTGCATAACAGCAAGCACCCACTCAGGCTCAAGATCATAACGCATCGCTTCGGCATGAACGGCTTTTAAAATGCGCAGGCGCGTTTGCTCGTCTTTGACAAAACGAGACAAGCGATGGCTCATATCGGTCAGCCAGACTTCGGCATCAAAACGGTCTTCAAAGCTCGATGTTTCAGCAATGGTCTGCTTCAGTAGTGAAACTGCTTGCTCATTAAACTGTTGTTCGGCTGCGCTTAACGGCACAATAAAACCCACCGTAAGCAGCATGGCCATTATCTGGCCAAGCAGCCGTGTACAAAAACGGTTTAGGCTGCAGAGCTTGCGCGTGATAAAATGTCGATACATTGTGCTCGGTCGATAATTTCTTTGTCCTTTTTGGCGCGGTGTTTATATTCGACCTGCCCTTCGGCTAAGAGTTTCTCGTTCAAAACAAAACGATGTGGAATACCCATCAATTCACTGTCGCTGAATTTCACACCAATACGTTCTTTTTCACGATCATCAAAAAACACATCAAACCCTGCCGCTGTTAACTCTTGATAGAGCGCTTCAGCAGCTTCACGTTCAATGGCAGATTTTTTGATATTTGAAGGGATAATAACCACCTGAAAAGGTGCGATCGCCTCAGAGAAAATAATGCCATAATCATCATAATTTTGCTCAATAGCTGCCGCAACCACACGCGTCACGCCAATGCCGTAGCATCCCATCGTCAGCGTCAATGGCTTACCATTCTCACCCAAAACATTCGCACCCAGCGCTTCGCTGTACTTCGTACCCAGCTGGAAAATATGACCCACCTCGATGCCGCGCTTAATTTCAAGTAGGCCTTGACCATCAGGGCTAGGATCACCAGCGACGATATTTCGGATATCAGCAACTTCAATGCGTTGGCCATTTGCCTCAACATCGCGAGACCAATTAGCTCCTTTATAATGATAGCCTGACTCATTGGCTCCACAGACGAAATCCGCCAAAACAGCCGCTGAACGGTCCACCACTAGTCGAATAGATTCTGGCAGACCAATCGGGCCTAGTGACCCAACTTCTGCACCAATCTCAGCTTGAATCATGGCATCATCAGCCATTTCAAACTGCTCTTCGTTAATGCCCAACAAGCGGCAAACCTTAATCTCATTCATCTCATGATCACCACGCAAAACAAGCATCGCCATGCTGGCTGCGTTTTCTTCATCTGCCGCCTCATCGGTATTTTTAGGCAATTTCACTAACAAAGACTTAACCGTATGCTCTGGCTTAACCTGTAAGTGATCGCTCACTTGCGCAATAGTTTTTTGATCAGGCGTTGCGACCTTCTCCAGCGATTGCGCTGGCTCTGGGCGCTGCTCATGCGTTACCGCTTCGGCTTTTTCAATATTGGCGGCATATTGGCCTTGCGTACTAAACACAATAGCGTCTTCACCACTGTCAGCCAAAACATGAAACTCATGCGAGCTGTTTCCGCCAATACTGCCGGTATCAGCTAATACCGCACGAAACTCAAGGCCAATGCGGGTAAAAATGGCGCTATAGGTTTGATACATCAAGTCGTATGTTGACTGAAGACAAGTTGCATCGGCATGAAAGGAGTAGGCATCTTTCATGATAAATTCTCGTGAACGCATCACGCCAAAGCGAGGACGAATCTCATCGCGGAACTTCGTTTGGATTTGGTATAAATTTAGCGGCAACTGCTTATAGCTTTGCACTTCATTGCGCACTAAGTCAGTAATAACTTCCTCATGCGTTGGGCCCAAGCAAAACGTGTTTTGATGACGATCATTGAAACGTAGCAGCTCTTTGCCGTAGTCTTCCCAGCGACCCGACTCTTTCCATAAAGACTCTGGTTGAACAACGGGCATCATCACCTCTAAGGCACCTGATTTGTCCATTTCTTCTTGAATAATGGTTCGAACTTTTTGTAAGACGCGCAAACCCGTTGGCATCCAGGTGTATAAGCCAGAGGCAAGTTTACGGATCATACCAGCGCGTAGCATTAACTGATGGCTGATAACCTCTGCATCAGATGGTGTTTCTTTCACCGTAGCGAGTAAGTACTGACTAGCTTTCATAATTTTCTCAACAATATATCAATCTAAATATCAATCTAAAACCGCGATCAGTAACACCTGAACACAGGGTGCGCTCTGATCACGAAGGAAGTTTAATAGCCTTTCTGGTTTCGAGTCAAAACGCTCAATTAAGGCAAATGGGGCAAAGCAAGGTATTCCGTACTTTGCATTTCGGTTAGGCGGCTCAGGGTGCGCTTAAACTCAAAACTTAAACGGCCCTTGCCATAGAGCTCTTCCATCGGCACCTCGGCCGACAGGATCACTTTAACTTGGCGATCATAAAACTCATCAATCATATTGATAAAGCGCCTTGCGGCCTCATCTGATTGCTCACCCATTGGCGTCACATCGCTAATGAATATCGTCGTATATAGACGAGCTAATTCAATATAATCCGCCACACTTCGAGGGGTATGGCAAAGCTCTCTAAAATCAAACCAGATCACATCGCCAGCACGCTTTTGCATCAACAACCCACGACCATTGATCGCTATTCGCTTGCTCTCGGTTTGCAGTTTTTCTCCTGAGGTGAGCTCTTCAAAACAGTCAATAAAGCCTTGAGTATCATGTTCAAAATAAAGGTCCGCTTGCTCAAGTACACGAAGGCGATAATCAGTTTCACTGTCTAGGTGAAGCACCTGCGTATGCTTAAGCAATGCGTCAATACATGGAATAAAGCGATGACGTTGCAGCCCGTTTTCATAGAGTCTTTCAGGCG
>JAXHSS010000005.1:0-28782 GCA_034190675.1 Pseudomonadota bacterium | reverse complement strand
ACAACAATGGCACCAATCACTGCGCCATAAAGCGTGCCTCGACCACCGACAGCGACCCAAATAACCACCTCAATGGAAAATAGCGGAGAAAACTCCCCCGGGTTAATGATGCCCACTTGCGGGACATACAAAGCGCCAGCTAAACCCGCAATCAAAGCAGATACCACAAAGACAAACAGCTTAAAGTTTTCGACACGATAGCCTAAAAAGCGTGCCCGTGATTCAGCATCGCGAACGGCGACTAAGACATTGCCCGCCTTGGTTTGCACAATGGCTCGACAAACAAAGTAGGCAATCACCAAACCAAACAAACTGGTTAAAAACAAGCCGTTGATGGCGCCCTGTGACTGCAAATCAAAGCCAAGAATATCTTTGAAATCCGTTAAGCCGTTATTGCCGCCAAAACCCATTTCATTTCGGAAGAAGGCATTCATCAGCGCGAAGGTTAAAGCTTGGGTAATGATAGAGAAATAGACACCCGTGACACGCGATCGAAAGGCCAACCAACCAAACAAAAACGCCAATAACCCCGGCACAAAAAAGACCATCAATAAAGCAAATGGGAACAGATCAAAACCTTGCCAATACCAAGGCAGCTCTTGCCAGTTCAAGAACACCATAAAATCAGGCAGTTCAGGGTGGCCATAAACGCCGCGATCACCGATTTGACGCATCAAATACATGCCAATGGCATAACCGCCCAAGGCGAAAAAGGCGCCATGACCAAGGCTTAGAATGCCGGCATAACCCCAGATCAGATCTAGAGCAAGTGCAAGCATGGCAAAACAAAGGTACTTACCAAAAAGCGCAATAGTGTAGTTTGATACGTGCAGCAATGAGCCCTCAGCAAAGAGCAAATTACCCAAGGATAAGAGTATGCCAATCGCCAAAATGGTGAGCATGACATAAATACCCGATTTACTAGGCTTACTATCATGCCCCTGAGGTTTTAACCAGTCAAAAACAGCCATCCGATTAATCCTCCACAAAGCGGCCTTTCACCGCGAACATGCCGCGGGGTCGCCACTGCATAAATAGAATAATAAACACGAGAATCAAGATTTTTGCTAGGACCGCGCCAGCAAAAGGCTCGATATATTTATTGATCATGCCTAAGCCGAAGGCTGCATAAAGCGTACCGAAGATATTACCCGCACCGCCAAATACCACCACCATAAACGAATCAATAATATAGCTTTGACCTAAGTTAGGGCCGACATTATTAAGCTGACTAATGGCCACACCTGCCAAACCTGCAATACCTGAGCCAAGACCAAAGGTTAGCGCATCGACCCGACCTGATCGTATGCCCATTGAGTTTGCCATAGCGCGATTTTGAGTCACTGCGCGCATATGCAGGCCAATGGATGTTTTGCGCAACAGTAAAACCAAACCGAAGAACACCATTAAGGCGAAAAACAAGATATACAAACGGTTGTAGGTGAAGGCGAGCATAGGATTGATCTCCCATGAGCCTGACATCCATTGTGGTGTAATGACGGATTGGTTCAATGGGCCAAACAAGCTTCGAGCGGCTTGCTGCAAGATCAAGCTGATCCCAAAGGTTGCTAATAACGTTTCAAGCGGTCGTCCATACAGGTGTTTGATCACCAATCGTTCAATCAAGATACCGACCAAAGCGGCTGATAAAAACGCAACGGGGATCGCCACCCAAATTGAGTATCCGATATGATTTGGCATCAATGACTGCACCACATAAGTGGCATAAGCTCCAATCATGATCATCTCGCCATGTGCCATATTGATCACGCCCATCACGCCAAAGGTAATCGCAAGGCCGATTGCGGCGAGCAAAAGCACAGAGCCCATGCTTAATCCGAAGAAGGTGTTTTCAACCATTTTGTATCGATCTCTGCGAGACTGAATACTGTCCATCGAGGTGCTAATAGCCTGCTTCAACTCTGGGTTTGTCGTTTTTTCTTGAAGTCGTTCCAGCCAATAAAAGGTTTCCATATGCTGTGATTCAGCAAGCAAGGTAACCGCAGCTAGCTGGTTTTCTGGCAAGGCTGAGTTGTGCGCATCGATACTGGCTAATGCGATCGAGAGCTGGGCTTTGAGTTGCTCGTTTTGCTCATTGGCCTGCGCCTGTTGTAATAAACCTACCTGCTCTGGATCTGGTTGAGTAATAAAGTCAGCAATTGCCGCTTGCCTTACTGTTTCATCCTCGGCAAAAAGCTTTAACGCCGATAAATAATCGCCAATTTGGCCACGCAAGGCATTATTGACGCGAATTTTTTTGATGGTTTTCGTATTGATGGTTTGCGTTGTTAACGGTTCGAGTATCGTTTCTGTTGTGACTTCTTTGGTGGCTTTATTTTCTTCAATAATGCGCACAACAGTTTTATTGTCTTTCGTGTAATAAAGTTGGCCGTCTTTTAATGCCTCAAGCAGTGTCAGCGCTTTTGGGTCATTGGTCGCCGCTAGTTGATCCACTAAGGGCGATAATTCTTTGATGGATGCAGCCGGTAATTGCTGAACCAGAGATGAGAATGAAGCTTGTGGTGATGGATTATCTAAAGCCGTGGGCGATGCTATAACCCATTGGCAAGATAACGCGAAAATAAAGGCCAAGAGTATACGCATAAAAATCCTGAAGGGAGTAAAGAAAAAACTCCGGGGCGGGGCAACCCACGCCCCAGAGCTTAGGGAACTAACCAGCGAGTGATTAGTAGTTTTGGCCTGAACAGGCCTTAGTTTCAGTATTATAGTTACCGCAGTTAATTGCAGGATCCTGCCAGTCTGAAACGATTTTTGCGCTTTCAGGCAAGAAGTCAGTCCATGCATCACCGGGTACTTCTTCTGTTTGAGATACGATTTCAAACTGACCATCTGCTTGGATTTCGCCAATCAACACAGGCTTTGTGAAGTGATGGTTTGGAAGAACTTTTGCGATACCACCCGTAAGGTTTGGTACTTCGATGCCATACATCGCTGAGCGAACGGCATCAACGTCTGTAGTGCCAGCTTTCTCAACCGCTTTAGCCCATGCTTTAAAGCCGATATAAGTCGCTTCCATTGGGTCATTCGTCACACGTGACTCATCACCGATGAAGCCTTTCCATTTGGCGATGAACTCATCGTTAACATCAGCTTCTGCACTTTGGAAATAGTTCCAAGCTGCAAGGTGGCCTACCAATGGCGCTGTATCAAAGCCTGATAGCTCTTCTTCGCCCACCGAGAATGCAACTACAGGAATATCTGTTGCGGCAATACCTTGGTTAGCTAGCTCTTTATAAAACGGCACGTTTGCGTCACCGTTAATGGTTGAAACCACGGCTGTTTTCTTGCCAGCTGAGCCAAATTCTTTGATTTCAGCAACGCGAGTCTGCCAATCAGAATGACCAAACGGCGTATAGTTGATCGAAATATCTTCTTCCGCTACACCTTTCCCTTTAAGGTATGCTTCCAAGATTTTGTTTGTCGTACGTGGATAAACATAGTCTGTACCTTCAAGAACCCAGCGCTCAACGCCTTCGGCATCCATCAAGTAATCCACCGCTGGAATAGCTTGCTGGTTTGGCGCAGCGCCAGTGTAGAATACATTTTTAGATGATTCTTCACCTTCATACTGAACCGGATAGAACAATAGGCCATTAAGGTTTTCGATTACAGGAAGAACCGACTTACGTGAAACCGAGGTCCAGCAACCAAAGATAACGTCAACGCCTTCTTTTTCAATGAGCTCTTTTGTTTTCTCAGCAAATAGTGGCCAGTTTGACGCTGGATCAACCACAACAGGAACAAGTTTCTTACCGAGTAGACCACCTTTTTCATTTTGGTCTTCAACTAGCATGAGCACCGTGTCTTTCAGTGTGGTTTCACTGATTGCCATCGTGCCAGAAAGTGAGTGCAATACACCGACTTTGATCTCGCCATCAAACGTTGGCGCTTCAACGGTTTCTTCTGTTGGCGCTGTTTCTGGGGCTGGGGCTGCTGGGGCTTCGGCTGGTTTTTCACAACCAGACATCACCACGGCTGCACTGCAGACCAGTGACATACCTAGTAGGCGCTTAGCCTGTTCGATAAATGACATATTTCCTCCAATGTGTTGTTTTAGCATATGTACTGCTTGGAAAAAGCAGGTTTTGTGCCAAAACATTTTTCTTTTAGAGGTTAGCGCCGTTTAAGTGCTTGCGTGCTAGGTTCTTTGCAAAATAAATGCTCGCAGCAAGGTTTTTATATCACCCATCCCTTGGTCAATCACGGCTTGGATTTGCTCCATCGTAATGATTTCTTCAACCTCGCCTGCCGCAGGGTTAACCACCAAACACAAAGAAGCGTAATCAATATCCAACTCTCTGGCTAATGCCGCCTCCGGCATGGTCGTCATCCCAACCACATCACAGCCATCACGCTTAAGCTTTCTCACCTCAGCGGCGGTTTCTAATCGAGGGCCTTGAGTACATCCGAGCACAGCTAAATCACGAATAGCAAGACCAACCGACCTCGCTGCAGCCAACAGCTCTTGGCGCAACGCATCGCTAAATGGGTAGGTAAAGTCAATATGCTTCAATGGATTGGCTTTGCCATCAAAAAAGCTCTGCTCGCGACCATAGGTGTAATCGATAATATCATGTGCCGCTGCGATAACGCCTGAACCATAGTGCTCACCTATGCCACCGACAGCGTTCACCGCCACAATTTGGGTAACACCCAAGGCCTGAAAGCCCGCAATATTCGCCCGATAATTTACCGTGTGTGGTGCGAACTCATGTTGCTCGCCATGACGCGCTAAAAAGGCAATCCGCTGACCGGCCAACTCACTGATCACATAAGGTGCACTAGGCTGACCATACGGAGTATCCAGTTGCTCGCGAGCGCATTCAACCAAACCCTCCAGCGCGTATAAGCCTGTACCACCAATAATGCCAATCATTGATCTTGCTCACTAGCGGCATAAATACCTGGCGCATTTCTGAGCAGGTGTCGGTAATCCATACCCGAGCCGAATAAGTATTGATCAGGCATTTCACAAGCGACAAAATCCATGGCTAATTCTGGATAGGCCTTTCGATCATGAACCTTATCCACCATAACCACGGTGCGTACTTTTTTCGCTCCCTGTTGGTAACAGGCGTCAATAATAGCCTTAATCGTCGTGCCCACATCATAGATATCATCGACAATCAGCACTTCCTGACCCTCCATCGACTGCTTGGGCGTAACTATCCACTCCACCTCATCCCCGCTGGTTTCACCTCGGTAGCGAGTCGCGTGAACATAATCGAGTGTTAAAGGCATTGTCAGGTAATCCATTAATTTTCCAGCAAATACAATTCCGCCCGTTAATACACAAAGCATATGTTGTGGCTCTTTTAGCTCACTATTCATACGCAAGGCAAGATCAGCAATTTTCTCTTCAAGCTCGGCCTTACTCATCAATTGAGTCGCGCGCTCAATCACGCCATCTTGAAATTGCACCGTATTTTCATTTTTCATTGCTGTTCCCATAATTCAATTAATCCTTGCTGAACCTGTTTGGCCTCATCAAACATCGGCATGGCTTGCACCTCCTCCCACGTCGGATAATGAGCCGCTTTAAAGCCCTGCATATTGGCCAAAGGAAGTTCAGCGGCAATTGCCGAAGCCGCATCAAGCGCCGCCTGTTGCACCTCTGCACTGTTACACACCAAAACCTGAGTGCAACCGGCCAATAACGCTTTTTGAACGCGCTCAGACATATCTCCCATAATCGCAGCACCCTGCATGGATAAATCATCTGAAAAAACCGCGCCAGTAAAGCCTAAAGACTCACGCAAAATATCGTTCAACCAATGCGATGAAAAGCAGGTTGGGTTTTGATCCACCTGCTCAAAGACAATATGCGCGGGCATTAAACCATCCGTTAGATCAAAGAGCTGCTCAAAAATGCAGAGGTCATCACGTGCAATTTGCGAATACGGCCTTGGGTCGACAGGCAACTCTAGATGGCTGTCGGGCACCACAAAACCATGACCAGGAAAATGTTTACCCACAGTAGCCATACCCGCTTCATGCATGCCTTCCATAAAGGCCGAGGCCAGCTTTATAATGCCTTCAGTGCTCTTAGCAAAAGCACGATCACCGATCACTAAGCTTTTCTGATAATCGCGATCCAAAACCGGTGCAAAGCTAACATCCACACCAGCGGATAATATATGCGAAGCCATCAACCAGCCCTGAAGACGCGCTTCATGCAAAGCCTGCTCTGGTGCTTGTTGATAGCGCAAGCCCAAAGCCGCCATCGGCGCAAAAGAGTCTATTTCAGTGCGGATTCGCTGCACACGACCGCCTTCTTGGTCGATATAAATCAACAGATTCGGGTTAATCCCACGAACCTCGTCAGTCAGTTGTCGCACCTGTTCGGTAGACTCGCAATTTCGCCCAAATAAAATCACCCCTGAGGTTTGCGGGTGCAACAGGCGCTCTTTTTCTTGTTCATCGATCTTGGTCGAGATCAAATCAATAATGACATGTGCCATCGAGTTTCCTAAATTCGTTTTCTACTCAGCGTTATGAGCCTTATCCACTATTAGCATCGTTCAACAATCGTTACCGAACAATAGGCTGGGGTCAATTCAAACAGTTCAACGATATCGGCGTTTCGCATACGGATGCAGCCATGACTAAGCGCAGTGCCCATCGGCTCGCTATCGGGTGTGCCATGCAGATAAATATAACGGCGCATTGAATCCACTTCACCGCCTCGGTTAACGCCGACTTCTTTTCCGCATAGCCATAGAATGCGAGTTAAAATCCAATCTCGGTTAGGATATTGTGCCGCTAGTGCTTCGCTATAAATCTCACCCGTTGGCCTACGCCCTACAAAAACTGCGTGGCTTGGCGCATTTGCACCGATTTTAGCGCGGATATAATGCTCACCAAGCGGGGTTTTCTCACTGCCATTTCGGCTGCCGACCCCATTTTTAGCGGTTGAGATTGAGTATTGGTGGGTCAATTGCTCATCTTGAAAACGACGCAGTTGTTGCGCTGCAATATCAACAACAAGACGAATAGATTCGGGATTAAACTCAGGCGGATTCATCAAGACACTATAACAAAAGCAAGCTACAATTCGAGGTTTTTCCGTGACGCAGCGTTGTGATTTTATTTCGACAGCTCCATGAGCTACCCAGCGAGCTTTTATTAGCGCTTCTTAAGCTACGCCAAGATGTCTTCATCTTGGAGCAGGCATGCTTATACCCTGATATTGACGCGCTCGATCTAAAGGCTATGCACTTATTAGTCTTTGATACAGCGCGTAGTGATCATGTCATCTGTGGTCTGCGCATTCTAGCCCTTGACTCACAGCAAAAGCCTTCATCAAGCGTCGCACCCACGGCAAGAATTGGTCGTTTAGTGGTGGCCAAAGACCATCGCCACCAAGGCCACGCCCGTCAATTGATGATCAGCGCGATTAACTGGTGCAAAAACAAAAATCACGCCGTCATTCAAATTTCGGCGCAGACTTACCTATTAGGTTTTTACCAGTCACTCGGGTTTAATGTGGTAAGCGATGCTTATCTTGAAGATGGAATCGAGCATAAGGACATGCAGCTTGAGCTGAATTGACACGGCAGGTGCTTGTATTGGCGAAAAGACGTGCCTTAGACTTCTAGTATTCCTCTAAAGCATCCGCGCAATCATCATAAAAAGCTTCAAGCAGGCTCATACCCTGAATTAATCGAGCAATGTCCTGAGTATCAGCGAGCTGCCCTTCAGATTTAAGCAGATTCAGCTCGTTTTCACTGGGAGCGGAAAAAGTCTGTAGTGGCTTAGCTGACAAGCCCTGCTCTACTGCAAACACCAATTGTAATAAAACGGGCTCACGCAAAATGGCGTTCTCAAGGCGTTGAATCTCTGCAATAGCGGGATATGTTTGCTCCCACTGACGCAAAGCTTCACGTGAGAATAGCGGGATCGATTGCTTAACAGTTTTATGCGCCACAAACTCCATGAACGAGCAAAGCGAGCTAAAAACATGCGCCAAGGCCGACTGGCGAAAAGCGATCTTCTCAGCCTGAGCATCACTCGCCTCTAGGGCCTTTAAGCACACACGGGCAAAATAAAGCTTTTGATAGACGCTGCGCCATTCAGGCGCACCTTTCGCTTGGCCTGTTGGCGCACCAGCGCCCGAATCACTCGATGACATTACTTATTTGCTACCCATTTGCCTTTTTCAAAAGTCGCCTGCCATTTGGTTGGCTTACCTTCAATCTCAGAGCGCACATAATGCTCTTTGGTTTTCCGACTAAAGCGAACAAACGTGTCATGGCCATCAGGGTCCTCTGTCGGCGCACTAATTAAGTGTTTAAATTTCGGGTCAAGCTGGTCTTTCACCGTCAACAGCTCTTTGACCGAAGGAGCTCGTGTTTCGCGGTTTTTCGGAAACTGACTAGCCGCCAAGAAAATACCTGACGCACCATCTCGGAGCAGATAATGATCATCCACTTTTTCACAAGCCAGATGCGGCATTGGGATAGGGTCGGCTTTTGGTGGCGCTGGCTCACCATTTTTTAGCAACTTACGGGTGTTTTTACAGCTTTCGTTGGTGCAGCCAAAGTATTTACCAAAACGCCCTGATTTAAGCTGCATATCACTGCCGCATTTATCACATTCAAGAACAGGGCCTTCATAACCTTTAATCTTAAACTCACCTTTTTCGATTTCAGTGCCATCGCAATCCGGCTGATTTGAGCAGACATAAAGCTTGCGTGTTTCGTCAACTAAATAGCTATCCATTGTGCTTGAACACTTCGGGCAACGCTTTCGGTGTCTTAGTAAAGCTGCCTCAGCATCATCATCCATATCATCGGCAATTTCATCGCCCGGAATCAGGTTCATTGTCTGTGTACAGCGATCTTTTGGCTTCAGTGAGTAGCCAGAGCAGCCTAAAAAGACACCCGTTGAGCCGGTGCGAATCATCATTGAGCGATCACAGGTCGGACAAGCAATATCCGTTTGTACAGGGTCATTGCTTCGCATGCCATCATCGCTATCAGCCTCTTCAAGCTCGGCCTTAAATTCGCGATAAAATTCATTCAGAATGTCTTTCCAATCGCGCTCACCCTCAGCGATCTCGTCCAACTTCTCTTCCATGTTGGCTGTGAAGCCATAGCTCATCAGGTCTTCAAAGTTTTCAACTAGACGGTCTGTCACGATGTCGCCAATTTTCTCGGCAAAGAAGCGTTTGTTTGAAACGTGTACGTAACCTCGATCCTGAATCGTAGAAATAATGCTGGCATACGTTGACGGACGACCAATACCACGCTTTTCAAGCTCACGCACTAAGCTCGCCTCGGTATAGCGTGCTGGCGGTTTAGTAAAGTGCTGGGTGGGGTCTAGCTGATCGAGTTTTAGCGTATCGCCTTCTTTTACGTCAGGTAATACCGGATCATCACTTTTACCCGAGGAATATACTCGAGTAAAACCATCAAAAACTACCACACGACCTTTCGCCTTCAGCTCATGGCCTGCAGTATCGATAGTTAATGTTGTGGTTAGATAACGAGCCGGATTCATTTGGCAAGCAATGAAGCGCTGGCGAATCAAATCATATAGCAGCTGACCTGAGCGATCGACGCCTGGCAAGTCTTGGCCTCGCAATGCCACATTGGTTGGACGAATGGCTTCGTGAGCCTCTTGCGCCCCCGCTTTGCTGGCATAAGAATTCGGGCTTTCTGGTAAATAATCATTACCATATTCTGAACTGATGAGCTGACGAACATCATCTACCGCCTGCGCGCTGATATTTGTCGAATCCGTACGCATGTAGGTGATGTAACCAGCTTCATACAGCTTTTGCGCCGTTGTCATCGTGCGCTTCACTCCATAACCTAGGCGCGTGCTCGCTGCCTGCTGCATAGTGGAGGTAATAAAGGGCGCACTAGGTCGGCTTGAGGTTTTCTTCTGCTCGCGCTGGGTAACTTGATATTGCGCGGTTTCAAGTGCATCAACACTTTCTTGGGTCTGCGCCTGACTCGTTGGTCTAAATTTCTGACCGCCACGACTGACGACTTCAAAACGGATAGCGTCTTTGGCAAAATTTAAATCAGCGTGCAGCTGCCAGTATTCTTCTGGGACAAACGCGCGTATTTCACGCTCACGCTCAACCAACATGCGCACTGCAACAGACTGTACACGTCCAGCAGAAAGACCGCGAGCCACTTTCTTCCATAACAATGGTGAGAGCATGAAGCCCACAACGCGGTCCAGAAATCGGCGCGTCTGCTGTGCTTCAACGCGATCCATATTTAAATGAGACGGCTTTTCAAATGCTTTTTGAATCGTGGGCTTGGTGATTTCACTGAACACCACGCGTTTGAAGCGAGCGTCATCACCACCGATAATTTCTTTAAGATGCCATGCAATGGCTTCTCCTTCGCGGTCCAAATCCGTTGCGAGATAAACATCGTCGGCACCTTCGGCAAGGCGTTTGAGTTCATTAACGACCTTTTCTTTGCCGGGTAGGACTTGATAAGTCGGTGCCCAGCCCTGTTCAGGATCAATACCCATACGACGAATCAAGGTTTGACGCTTGCGTTCTTCAGGGCTTAATTTTGGAGCTTTTGAAGCGGCTTTTGTTGCAGCTTTCTCACCGCCACTTACAGGTAAATCGCGAATATGGCCAACACTGGACTTAACTAAAAAGTCTTTACCCAGGTATTTATTGATGGTTTTGGCCTTAGCCGGTGACTCCACAATCACCAAGGATTTACCCATCCAAGCCTCCTATTCTTCAAATTTATGTAGCGTTACTGTAACGAGATTGATTTAGATTTCAAGCTATGTCAATCATTCTTACCGAAGATTTGCTGATCCATCAAGCGGCTTTTTTGTAAATCAAAGTCGGATGATGGGCTATCGGCAATGAATAGCGGTCCAATATTAAGCTTCGGCAAGTCAAACTGCGAATCATAGCCAACATCAACAAAGTATAGGCCCATTGGGCTAGCGGTTTCTGCCGCTTGCGTTCGATCTTCGGCATCAAGTACGGCTTTAGTCCAATCGGCAGGCTGTTCACCCAAGCCTACCTTGATTAATACACCGGCAATATTTCTCACCATATGCATTAAAAAGCCACTGGCCTGTATATCGATCACAACAAAATTTTGCTGCCGCCAAACACGCAAATGATCAACTCGTTTGACTGGTTCTTGATTCTGGCAGGCCACAGAGCGATAGGATGTGAAATTATGCTCACCAACCAAATGCTGCGCTGCCTCATGCATTTTTGACTCATCCAGCGCATGAGCAAACCAACTCACCTGACCATGAAAAATCGATGAGCGAACAGGATTATTATAGATCACATAACGATACCGCCGAGATAACGCCGAAAACCGAGCATGGAATTCCTCAGGTACAACATGTGCCCATTTAATCACCACCGACTTAGGCAATTGCGTATTAATGCCAAAGACCCAATTTTTGGCTGTTCTCGCGGCGTTTGTGTCAAAATGCGCCACCTGTCCGGTTGCATGAACACCCGCATCGGTTCGACCCGAAATAATCACAGAAACAGTCTCATTGGCCACGGCAGATACCGCTCGCTCTACAACAGCCTGAATGGTATTTGGCTCATGCTTTTGCACCTGCCAACCATTAAAGGCACTCCCGTTATATTCAATCCCAAGGGCAATTCTCATTGGTTATCGCTTTTTATCTTGATCAATTTTCGCATCTATCCTAAGGACAAAACGCTTCGCCTATAAACAAAAAAGCCAAGCGCGAACACTTGGCTTTTTCACTCTTAAAGACAGCGCCTTAGCAGCGATTCAATAATTGTTGAATACGCTCGTTTTCAGCCGCACTACCTTGACCTGCGATTTCCATGAGTAGCTCTTTGGCACCCTCTGGATCTCCCATATCAAGATACGCTTCTGCTAAGTCGATCTTAACATGCACATCATTGTCTTCGCCTGCAGGGGCTTCTTGATCATCTGACATCAGCGGATCAAAGCTATCATCAGCGTCCATAGGTTGTGCATCTACCGTTTCTGCAGGTTCATCAAAGCTCAATGCATCCGTAGGCTCTTCGATTGCTGCAACCTCATCTTCGATAGTCGCATCCACTTCAAGATCTGCCTCGTCAGCAAATAATGGATCCACTTCGGTTTCATCTAGCTGCGAATCCAGCGTTTCAGAAATCTCCGACAAGTCATCGGTCAATGGATCAACCGCATCAGTGCTTGGCTCGGCCTCAGGCTCAGCAATTGTTTCTTCTGACACTTCATCTGTCAGCTCTTGGTCGGTTTCTTCCATTTCACTGAAATCAAAACCATCCAGATCATCCTCAGAGAACTCTTCTGCATCAGTAGCAACAATATCTTCGTCACCAGCATGAGAGCTTGATAGCGCTGCCGCAGCAAGTGAAGCAACACCTAGCTTAGTGGCCATCATCTCTACACGCTTTTTCATGGCAACATCTTTTGACTGAGTCAGTGGTGTTGCCACACGAGTGA
The DNA here is from genome assembly GCA_034190675.1 of Pseudomonadota bacterium. GTDB lineage: Bacteria > Pseudomonadota > Gammaproteobacteria > Pseudomonadales > JAXHSS01 > JAXHSS01. Next base: position 16,318 of record JAXHSS010000005.1, on the reverse strand, counting down.
AGTTTTCAGTGTCAGCTTGGTCAGAATAAATCTGAGCCAATTTTAAGCGATAGTCTTCACGTTGTGACTGTTCGGCCAAGCTCGCCTCAAGAATTTGAGCTGCCGCTTCTGGCTCATCCACCGCAAGTAGATTATTGACTTCATCCATTACATCCGACGAGCTTGTAGCCGGTGCTGCCGATGTCATGGCATCCATTGGGTCAACTTCAGTCATCGCAACATCGCCCTCGGTCAGATCAGCACCATCTAAACCATCAAGGTCTAAATCGGCAAGCTCATCTTGAGAGGCATCTGAACGACGACGCTTGAACACCAATAGCGCAATTAGGGCAAGCAATAAGCCAAGTGCCGCTAATAGATACCAAAGGTTTTTCTTCAAAAACTCCAATACACTGAAGCTTGGTTTTGCTGCTTCTGCTTGTGCTTCGGCATCCGCGATTTGAGCTTCAAGTTCGGAGATTTGCTGGTTCTGTAAGGCGACTACGCTTTCACCCTTCTCAACAGCTGACTCAAGCTCTGCAACATTCGTCGTTAGCTCTTCGTTTTCACTGTTTAGTAGTGCAAGGTCGTCAGCATTCAATGCGCCTTCAATTACCGTATCAGCCTCTTCAGTCTGCGCACTTTCCTCAACCGCTTCGGTTGTCTCGCCAGTTGCGATCACAACTTCACCTTGGTCTGTTTCGACCACTTGAGGTGCTTCATCTTCAACAATATCTTCAATCTCACCCGCTAGCTGAGTTTCGTTATCATCCAAGATTGGGTTGCTTTGCTCTTGGAAAATCTTACGAGCACGAGCTGCACTGATTTGTTGAATTTCTTCAGGCGTTGGTAGGTTTAACTCTGCACCAGCCATCAGCACGTTGATATTGCCTTTAACAAAGGCTTGTGGGTTTTTATCCAAAATAGCGATTGACGTCAGTGTTGGGTCTGCACCTGGTGCTACGCTTTGCGCGATACCCCAGAGTGTTTCGCCTCTAGATACGTAGTAATCACCTGATGCTGAATACACTTCAGTTGGTGCATAGCTCTCTTCAACGATATAGCTATCTTGAACGATCACTTTATCTTCAAAGTACAGTTGCTCACTCGCCATCGACTGCGGAACCGATTGTGGTACAGATGATGAAAATGTCGACATATCAGAGCCACTGCGCATGCTTGGTGGAACACTCATGTCTTCATAGCTTGGCTGAGGCGTATAAACTGTTTCAGGCTCTTCGATATATTGAGTTCGGCCAATAATTACCGACTCTTGCTCAATAATAGGATCAGCGACAACGATCGGCGCCTGTTCTACATATTCAGGTGTTGAAACGGTTGCTTGCGGGGCAACAACAACTTGGCCAACATTTGCTGGCTGAACAGAATCAACTTGAACATTGTCCGTAAAGGTTGGCGGATCCAGTAAAACTGTAAATTCTTTAAGAAGCCGACCATTTGGCCAGTTGAACTGAGTAATGAATTTTAAGAAGGCTTCATTGACAGGCTCGCTTGTCGTGATCGCCAAATAAGGATCGCCATCACGCGACCATACTTTAAAGCGCAATTTGTCATGAATCGCTTTCTTTTCAAGCTTGGATAGCTGGAAGTAAAAGTCATGCGCAAGCTCGACTTTAATGGTATCGGGGTCTACGCCCTGAGCATCAAGAATTGGCGCTTCGACCAATAGAGGCTCGTTAAGATACGATTTAACTTGATAATCACCAACACCTAAAGCTGAAACTTTAACGCTGATAAGAAAGAAAAGAGCGTAAATTGAACCAATTTGTAATAGTCGAAAGAATTGCATATTGCCCCTATGCCTTGTGCTGATGTATCTAAAACCTAGAATTAAGCGGTCAATATATCGTTTATAGGTGCGACCTGTAAAGGCCGCACCTCAGGGCTTTTGTTTAAGAATTGCAATTTCCCTACAATTTATCCTTGCAAAAGAATCATCAACATACGGCGAATTGGCTCCGCTGCACCCCATAATAGTTGGTCGCCGACGGTAAAGGCGCTCAAATATTGACCACCCAAATTCATCTTACGTAAACGACCGACAGGCACTTGCAGTGTACCTGTTACAGCCGTTGGCGTTAAATCGGCTAATGAAGCCTCACGAGTATTCGGCACAACCTTAGACCATGCATTTGCCTCATCCAGCATTTGCTCGATTTCATTCAATGGCACATCACTGTTTAGCTTAACAGTCAGCGCTTGGGCATGACAACGCAAAGCGCCAACACGAACGCAAATGCCGTCAATCATGATCGGTTTTGCTGATTGCAAAATTTTGTTCGTTTCAGCCTGCGCCTTCCACTCTTCACGGCTCTGCTTATTAGCCAGCTCACGGTCAATATAAGGAAGCAAGCTGCCCGCCAGCGGATAACCAAACTCGTTAGTAGCCATGTCATTACTGCGCATAAACTCAGTAACTTTGCGGTCAAGCTCAATAATAGAGGATTTAGGATCAGCTAAATCATCAGCAACTGACGTCTGTAATTGACCCATTTGCGTCAATAGCTCGCGCATATTCTTTGCGCCAGCACCAGAAGCGGCTTGGTAAGTCATTGAAGTTACCCATTCAACGAGACCTTGTTCAAACAAGCCACCCATTGCCATCAGCATTAAACTAACTGTACAGTTACCGCCCACATAGTCTTTCTGACCTTGAGATAAGGCGTTATGGATAACTTGCTGATTAACCGGGTCTAGCACGATGGTTGCATTGTCTTCCATACGCAATGTTGAGGCCGCATCAATCCAGTAGCCATTCCAGCCAGAGGCACGAAGTTTGCCATGTACTTCGCTTGTATAATCACCACCTTGGCAGGTGATGATGGCATCCATCTCAGCTAATTTTTCAAGATCAAAGGCATCTTCAAGCACAGGAAGCTCAACACCAATATCGGGCGCAGCCTGGCCTGCCTGAGAGGTTGAAAAAAACACCGGCTCAGCAATAGAGGAAAAATCACCCTCTTCTAACATGCGGTCGATCAGCACAGAACCCACCATGCCTCGCCATCCTACAAAACCTACACGTTTAACCATTTGCATAACCTTACCTTTATTTGTCTCTAACAATTCTTTGTTTTTAATTTACGCCTGTTTGCTGATCGCAGCAGCAACATAATCACCCATCTCTGAACAGCTCACCAGCTTCATGCCCTCTGACATAATATCTGCTGTGCGCGCCTGTTGCTCCAATACATCGCCAGCCGCCTGCTCAATGCACGCCGCCGCCGCTTCTTCATTAAATGAATAACGAAGCAACATAGCCAAAGACAAAATAGTCGCCAATGGGTTTGCCTTATTCTGACCCGCGATATCAGGTGCCGAGCCATGACAAGGCTCATACATACCTTTATTGTTCTCGTCCAAAGAGGCCGAAGGCAGCATACCAATTGAACCCGTCAACATCGCCGCCTCATCTGAAAGAATATCACCAAAAAGGTTGCCAGTCACAAGCACATCAAACTGCTTTGGATCACGGACTAATTGCATCGCTGCGTTGTCCACATACATATGGCTTAGCTCAACGCTTGGATACGGCTTTGCCTCTTCTTCTACAATTTGCTTCCAGAGCTCTGTCGTCTCAAGCACATTCGCCTTATCCACCGAACACAGCTTATTACCGCGCTTGGCCGCCAATGATAAAGCCACCTGAGCAATGCGACGAATCTCAGATTCATGGTAGCGCAAGGTGTTATAGCCTTCTTTTCCGCCTTCAACATCGTGAATGCCTCGAGGCTCACCAAAATAGATGCCACCTGTTAGCTCACGAACGATCAAAATATCTAAGCCAGCTACAATCTCAGGTTTTAGGCTTGAGGCATCCGCCAACTGGGGATACAAAATGGCTGGTCGCAAATTAGCGAACAAGTTCAAGCTCGAACGAAGCTTCAAAAGACCTCTTTCTGGGCGCTTTGATCGCTCAATCGTATCCCACTGAGGACCGCCGATAGCACCAAATAAAATAGCATCCGCCTGTTTGGCTTTTTCTAACGTCTCATCAGGCAGTGGCTCGCCACTTGCTTCGTAGCCTGCACCACCAATTAAACCACTATCGGTTGTGATATCGAGGTCGAATTTCTCTTTGATCGCTGCCAGCACTTTCTCTGCTTCAGCAATAATTTCAGGACCAATGCCGTCACCCGGCAAAACAAGCAATCGATAAGACTCAGACATAATGGATCATTTTTAAGAAAAAGGGCTGAAATACTAGCGAAGCAAATCCTCAAGGTAAAGAGCGAAAGCTGCATTTCCTAGGCTTTTTAACAACTTAGCGGTCCAGCACCTTATTTTTCTTGATCATCACATAGACACTGCCTGCTCCACCATCGGGTGGCTGGCAGCTGTGAAAGGCTAGAACCTCAGGCAATTGTTTAAGCCACTCAATGCAGTGCGACTTGACGATGGACTTACCCTCACCGCTCGGATCACCTTTGCCATGGGTTATCAGCACCGTTCGGCGACCCAGATTATGGCTTTGTTTAATGAACTGATAGACCTGATGGCGGGCTTGCTCGACCTGCTTTTTGTGTAAATCGAGTTTTGCACTATAACCATACTTACCTAAACGCAACTTGCGATAGACACCATCTTGTACGCCAGGCTGCTTAAAACCAATAATGTCATGAGGCCCAACGTAACGATGCACCTCATGGCTCAGCGGGTTTTGATCAACATACTGATGCTCAGATGCCAACTGGCGGCGGATACTGTGCTGTTCGGTATCTGCTGTTGTTGGTTTTGATTCCGTGATATGGCGCTTTTTTGTTTGTAACGGCTTTACGTGCTCGTAATAACTTTTAAAGAGCGCTTCATCACTATTATCGTCATTCTTGCTCATGTTTTTGAATTAAGCCGATAACTTTCCAATCAGACTCAGGCTTTAACTTGCTGTCTTGGGTAAAGATATGCAGTTCGCCCTTAGGGTCAATCGCAAACATTGGGAAAGCAATTCGGTCTTTTTGGTAGATATAATTTTTAAAGGTGAACTCATCGGTTAAACCGGTCACTCGAATTTCACCGCCTTTGGCCAAAATCCCCGCAATGCGGTTATAGGTCAAGTCATTACCAAACAGCAAGCTGCCACGGTGATGATCAGACACTTGGTGCTTATCTTCCGCGCTGTAATTACTCACTAGCGCGTATAAATTTTGCTCACCAAAATCAGGTTTGAAGCGCATGCAAGCCAAAGTATTCAGCTCACTTTGCGTCGACAAGCCCATGAGTTTGCCGATACCCGCCAAGTTCATCGCAGAATCCGCGTAGCTTGATAAAGCATTACCGTAAAAAACATCTAAGCCATCAACGCGAGCTTTGCGAATATTGGCTCGATTAGAGTCTGCCAATAACACACGCACGCCCTGCTCTTTGAGCACCTTACCAATGGCTTGAGCCACAGGGTTAGCGCCAATGATCAAAAAGCCCTTAGGCGCAGGCTCAGCAATACCCAGAGCAACCGCCAACGGTCGGGCAGTCGCACTTTGAATAACGACAGTACCAATGATCACCAAGAAGGTCAGCGGCACTAAATATTGTGCTTCGCTATAACCTAGTGACGTCATACGCTCAGCAAATAACGCTGAAATAGCCGCAGCAACAATGCCTCGAGGCGCAATCCAAGACAGGAAGGCTCGTTCTCGCCAATTTAAATTTGAGCCAAAAGAGCTCACCAAAATCGCCAGTGGACGAATGATAAATTGGATAATGGCTAAAACCACTAATGCAGCAACACCTAAATCCAGCACTTGCTCAAATTGGATACGGGCGGCAAGCAAGATAAACAAACCTGAGATCAGTAGCACCGTCAGGTTTTCTTTAAAGTGCAAAATCTGCTCAATTTTGACATCTTTCATGTTGGCCATAACAAAGCCCATCACCGTCACTGCCAAAAGACCTGACTCCTCAGCTAAACGGTTAGAAATCACAAAGGCAAACAGCAAAACACCTAGTGTGAAAATGTTTTGTAAAAACTCAGGCACCTTTTGATGTCGAACAACATAACCCGTGATGTAGCCAGCAACCCAACCAATGGCTGTTCCGGCCACCATAATCATGGCAAACAACTCAAGCGTGTGGATCCAGCCTAGGTTCTTATCAAGCGATACGATCATCTCGTAGGTCAAAACTGCCAATAGCGCTCCGATTGGATCGATGACAATTCCTTCCCAGCGCAAAATATTGCCGACGTTCGCATTCGGTCGAACCGTTCTCAAAAGCGGCATGATAACTGTCGGCCCCGTCACCGAGGTCAAGGTCCCGAAAAGAAGAGACACCTGCCAGCTAAAGCCCATAATATAGTGCGTGATCACGGCCACGGTAATCCAAGTAATAATGGCGCCAATGGTGACCAGACGCTGCACCACGTCTTGTAGCTCTCGTATTTCTTGCAGTTTAAGTGTCAGCGCGCCTTCAAAGAGAATAATTGCCACCGCCAATGACACCAATGGAAACAGCAAATCCCCCAACAGCTCGTCAGGAGCTATCCAACCCAAGCCCGGACCGACCAGTAATCCCGATAGCAGCAGGAATAAAATAGCGGGTAGACGCACACGCCATGCAATCCATTGACAGAAAAACGCCACCAAACCGATGACCGCGATAGCAAGGGAGGCTTCGAGGCCAGAACCCGTTGATTCAGTTACCATAAATGTTAAAACTACCGATAAAGAATTTGCAGAATGCAGAAATTCATGAAAAAGTACAAGCTTGACAAGTCATTTTATTGACCAATGCTACCAATTTTTGAATGAGAAAATAAACTATGTCTGATTGCCTATTTTGCAAAATCATAGCAAATGAAATTCCCGCGGAAATTGTTGCCGAAACCGACAATATTCTCGCATTTCATGATATTGACCCCAAAGCTCCGACACATATACTCGTCATCCCGAAAAAGCACATCGCCACCTTAAATGATATTGCGCTTGAAGACTTGCCGATCATCGGCGAGCTCACCCATACAGCCGCACAAATTGCCAAACAGCAAGGCTTTGACGAAGATGGCTACCGCGTGGTCATGAATTGCAACGAAGATGGCGGACAAACAGTCTACCACATTCACATGCATGTGCTTGCAGGTCGCCCACTGCAGTGGCCGCCGGGTTAATGGCAAACCGCTTTTTTATCGAAAAATAATAACCAACTATCTGAGACCATTATGAGCTTTTTAGATGCACTGATTATCGAGGCAGATAAAGCCTTAAAGACCCTAACGCCATCCGTTTCCAAAGCAGAGCGCCCCTCTCCCAGTGAAGCGCATGAAGACTCGCCGCTGACGATTGAAGATCATCTCAAAGTCACTGGGCTCATGCGCGTCAACCATTGTGGCGAAGTTTGCGCTCAAGCGCTCTACCGAAGTCAGGCACTGACCTCTGGCTCTCCTGGCGTTAAGGCTTCAATGCAAGAGGCCGCTCAAGAAGAAATTGATCACCTTGCTTGGTGTGAACAACGCTTGGCCGAACTTAATAGTCGCCCTAGCTTACTGAATCCTGTCTTTTATGGACTGTCATTTGGTATAGGCGCAATGGCTGGTTTGGTTGGTGATCGTTATAACCTCGGGTTTGTTGCCGAAACTGAGGAGCAAGTCTGCAAGCATTTGGAGCAGCATTTAAGCCAACTTCCCAAAGACGATCTGAGAACCCAAGCCATTCTTGAGCAAATGCATGTGGATGAGGCGAAGCACCAAAAAGAAGCGCTCGCGCAAGGCGGCGTTGAGTTTCCAATGCCCGTCAAATTACTCATGGGCGCGGTAGCAAAAGTTATGACTAGCACAACCTACCGTATCTAACGCACTCAAGATCCATAAAAAAAAGGGGGCCACATTCTGTCTGCGGCTCCCTTTTTTACAAATGCTTTTATCACACGAACTTTTATTCGACGCGCTTAATCGTCAAGCGTATGCAAGGCATTCGCTCTTGATCCATTAGCTGGCAAATACAGACTCATCCAAAGCATAAAGCAAGTTTTCATCGCTAACGCCCATAGAAACGAGACTTTCAACACGTGGCAGTACACGCTCCATGTAGTAGCGCGCTGTTGCAAGCTTAGCCTCATAAAACGCCGTGTTTTGAGCACCAGCCTCTAATGCCGCCTTGGCAGCTTCAGCCATTTTCAGCCACATATAGCCATAGCAGACATAACCTGTCACGTGCAGATAATCGACAGCCATTGAGCCTGGCGCATTAGGCGATTCTTTACCACGCTCAAGCGCGATCTCCGTAAAGCGCTCAAGACGGCTGATAGCGGCGCTGAGTGGATTCGTTAATTCATCCTCAAGCCCAGCATCATCAATATAGTCGCGGACTTCTTTCAAGAACAACGCCATATTCTTACCACCATCACGCAGGACTTTACGGCCGATCAAGTCCATCGCCTGAATACCATTAGTGCCTTCGTAAATTTGTACGATTCGCACGTCACGAACCAACTGCTCCATACCCCATTCACGGACATAACCATGCCCGCCGAAGACTTGCTGACCCGTAACAGTAACTTCCAAGCCCATATCTGAGAAGAAAGCCTTAGCAACAGGCGTTAGCAACTCAACCATCGACTGAGCATAAGCTTTTGCTTCAGCATCCTCAGAAGCCTTAGCTGTATCCAACTGAGAGGCAACGTAAACCATTAAGGCGCGGCCGCCTTCAACCAATGAACGCATATTCATCAACATGCGACGAACATCGGCATGAACAATAATAGGATCAGCTTTTGCATCAGCGTTCTCAGCTCCCGTGGCCGCTCGGCTCTGCAGGCGCTCAAGCGCATATTCACAGGCATGCTGATACGAACGCTGAGCACAACCAATACCTTGCAAGCCTGTTGAAATACGTTCGTAGTTCATCATGGTAAACATTGCTGGAAGGCCTTTATTCACCTCGCCAATCAAATAGCCTTTTGCTGAATCAAAGTTCATCACACAGGTTGCTGAGCCTTTGATGCCCATTTTATGCTCAATCGAGCCACAAGAAACACCATTGCGCTCACCCAACTCATATCCCTCATCCGAATGGAATTTCGGCACTAAGAATAACGAAATACCACGTGAGCCTTCAGGTGCATCTGGCAGTTTGGCCAAAACGAGATGAATAATATTTTCTGTCAGGTCGTGCTCACCCGATGAGATGAAAATTTTCGTACCCGTAATTGAATAGCTGCCATCGGCTTGTGGATCAGCTTTAGTACGAATAATACCAAGGTCAGTACCAGCGTGTGGCTCCGTCAAGCACATTGTTCCGCCCCACTCGCCTGAATACATCTTAGGCAAATAGTAGGATTTAATTTCTTCTGAAGCGTGGCTATCAAGCAATAATGCAGCGCCCGCTGTCAAACAGCTATACAGTGAAAACGAGTTATCTGCTGCTGAGATCATTTCTTCAAAGAAAACGGACAAGGTTTTAGGCATACCCATTCCGCCAAACTCAGGGTTGCCACCAAGGCCAATCCAGCCACCTTCCATCAAGGCGTTATATGCTTCTTTGTAGCCCTTTGGCGTTGTTACTTCGCCATCATTAAAATGACAGCCTTCTTCATCTGCTGAGCGGAAATTAGGGGAAACCATGTCTTGGTTAATACGTGCAGACTCTTCCAAAATCGCATCTGCTGTATCCTGATCCACCTCACTGTATAACGGCAGTGTTGACCACAACTCGCTGGTCTTAAACACTTCGTTAGCAATGAATTTCATGTCATCAATTGGCGCCTTATATTCAGCCATACGTCATACTCCAAAATTTGCGATATTTTCTGTTTTAGCAGGCCATGATAAACTAATTTTTAATTGACTTTCACTCAAAAAAACATTTAATAGCGAAACTCATTTTCGCAGAGGTAAAAATGACTGATTTTGATGATGATATCGACCCTACAGAAGAAGACGAAGAGATTGAAAAGCTAACCGTTGCCGAACAAATCGCGGCGCAAAATCGCGAATCGGTAGAACGTCGTCGTCGTGTCGAAGAGTTGATCGATGAAAAACGCAATCGCGAGTTTACAGACGAGTACCATTTCGACGACTTTGATCTCGACGAATAAGCGCAAAGAGAAAAAATTTATTTTTTTTCAGAATGACAGTTGACAGAAAAAATAAATAATCTAGAATGCGTGCTTCCTGATGAGGAACACAGCGGGTGGTTAGCTCAGCTGGGAGAGCATCGCCCTTACAAGGCGAGGGTCACAGGTTCGAGCCCTGTACCACCCACCAAGCGTTCTCATCATTGACCTAAAGTGGACTGGTAGTTCAGTTGGTTAGAATACCGGCCTGTCACGCCGGGGGTCGCGGGTTCGAGTCCCGTCCAGTCCGCCACTCTAGTTAGGAATCAATAGCTAGGTCACCAATAAATCACCTCCCTTGATTTATACCCTCTTCGATTTATGCCCTCTATACAAATCCTAATTTTTTTATAAGCTGGATTCTCTGCACTTTTTCAAACTCAATACGAAACCAACACTTTGTGTTCATCTGTTTTGCTACTGTTTTTGTGCTTTGCGCTGAGCGGCCAATTATCATGTCAGAAATAGCCATGAATCACTGATAAGTTTTTTGACTCCTATCAAAACAACTATTTTACTTTTGCAGCTATTGACGCCTCGGGCCAAAGCCACCTATGCTATAGCGATAGTGTTATTTGTATATAAGGATTTACATGTCAATTGAAGCTTTACTTGAAAAGGCCAATAAACTGATTGAATCGAACCAAGCGACAGAAGCGAAAGCCTTTATCTCCGAGCCCAAAAAATTACAGTTTAATGGCGCAGAAGAGTTTCAACAATTACTGAGCACTTTGTGCAAGATCGGACACGTTAACGAAATCAACGCGATCCTTCCGCAGTTTGTCAAGCGCAAAGAAATACCTATGGGCTATTATTTAGCCATGGTTGAGCTCTATATTCGTGATGGCAAACTCAAAATTGCCGCCGATATGCTAAATAAGATCTCGCAGGAATCGCTCAAGGACCACCCGATCATCTACGCCTATATCGGACTCATTCAAGCCGACAATTATCAATTTGAAGCCAGCTCAACCTTACTGAAAAAGGCACTGGAACAAGGTTATGAATTCAGCTGGGTTCATTATCGTTTAGCCTACAGCTTGATGATGCAAGGCGAAATGAAAGATGCCTGGACACATATCAGCGAGGGAAAATCATTGAATCGCTCTCCAGAGCACCCGATTTATAATTTTGATCAATTTAATGGAGTTATTGAAGCGTGCTACGATGAGTTTATATCCAACCCTTACAGCTATGAGGCCACATTAGAGGCATTAAAGCTGGACCGTCCGACATCAGAGCTGCTAAGAACCGGCGAACGCGAACCCGACAGTATTTTCTGGGCATTAACCTTCATTGTTTTCATGCGCAACCAAAATGTCTTCAAAAACATGAACGAGCGCACCGAAAAGCGAGAAAACCATAAAATCCCTAAAAACATCTTCTTCTACTGCGAAGACCCGAGCGAATATCAAAAGTATCGCCACAATATTGAAACCTGGAAGGAAAAACACCCAGATTATGGCCTATACCTGATCCACGATGATCTGGCGATCGACTATATTGAGAAGCAGTTCAAAAAAGACATGTTAACGGCTTACTTATTATCTTCTGAAAAAGCCAAAATGAATTTGTTTGCGCTGGCTTGTATGTATATGCATGGCGGTGTGTTCGTTCACGCCAAAAACTCTTGCGTTCAAAGCGTGGACAAAATCATTCACTCAAACAAAAGCTTGGTTTTATTCCAAGATCAACTTGGGTTTATCTCTAATGAAGTCATCATGGCTGAGCCAAAGCAACAAGCCGTGGCCAATATTTTGGTTCACGCCGTTAAAAACGCTCTACGCTCTTTGAGCGATAATGAAGATGGCAGCATTTTCACTACGGGTAATGGCCATTTGACCATGGGAACCCTGCTCTCTATTTTGCCAAAACTTCAAGAAATGAAGCAGGAATTTGCCGACTGGGCGATCATCAATACCGCCATGGCTCAAGACTATATTTGGATTCAAGACGAATAAATCCGAAGTACTCTAGGCTTTCAGCACCTTGCTGAAAGCCTTGTATAAACCACCTTTTCTCACCTAAGCTTCTTGAAGCTGCCTAAGGCGGTTTGCTTAAGCCTACTTATTCCAGCCCCACACAGCTAACTACGCTGCAGCTGAACCGCCAAGATTAACAACTTTTGCATAAGCCGCTCTTCCAGGCTTTCCGGCGCCACCAAACCCATTCGCTGCAGATAAGGCTCGTCAGCCGGCTGCTGTTTGGTCAATATCGCTTTAGCGATCATTGAGACCTTAGCCAAACGCCCCCGCGTTTGCTGCTGCAAGCCTTGCAAAGCCTTGGTTAAAAATTGCTCCTGCTCGGTTAGGTCCGTACCAAATGGGTATTCAGGGATTTGGCCTGCTTTTAACGCGCCAGCAAAGCGTTGCTCTAACTGCTCTGGCGTATTGTTTGACCAAGCCTCTGGTAGGGTAAAGTCTGAGCGCAATTTGCCTTCTTGCTGAGCCTTATTAATCAGCTCGTTTTGGAAGCGGCTATCCGTAATGCGCAACATTGACATAATGACATCCTCATCGCTTTTTCCGCGAACATCCGCTATGCCGTACTCCGTAACAAAAATATCCCTAAGGTGTCGAGGGATTGTATTATGGCCGTAGTTCCAAACAATATTCGAGCTCTGCTTTTTATCAAATACACTGCGCAGCATCTGAATGGATCGCCCATTGGGAATTTCCTGCGCTTGAGCAACAAAATTATATTGCCCGCCAACCCCACTCAGCACCTGACCGTTTTCAAACATATCAGCAGCGCTCGCGCCCAATGCCGTGGCATGAAATACGGTATTTAAATAGCGCGCATGTTGACGCTGTTCGCACTTAAGTTCAGTTTGCCAGTGAATATCATTGATAAACCCAATATGAGTCATATTGATTCCCTGACGCTCATGTTCAGGAAGAGTTCGCAAATACTCGTAAAACCCTTGATGCCCTAAAAAGAAACCGCCCTGCATAAAGTGGCCATTTTGAAGCCGCTGACCAAGCGCCGCCTCAGCCAAAGCCGCTCGATTTTTTGCAACGCTCATATCGGTATCGATTGGCTTCCCAGCTGCATCATGCAGAGTGCCATCATCGCTAAAGCAAACCTGATCAGTTAATAGGCCAAAATGACGCAACTTTGCCAGAATCAGTGGGGTTAGCTGCTTGGGTAACCAGCCTTGCTCATATAGCGTATCTAGGCTGTTTTCTGCCAAATCAACGCTGAGCAATTGCTTGTTCAACAACTGCTGTAATCGCTCATCCGCGAACACTTCTCGCTTCAAAACACCTGCTTTTCTCAGCTCCATAAAGCCTGGCACAAACATTTCGCTACAACCAAAAAGCCCCTGCTCAAAGGGCGCCAATCCCCCCAGTGACTCGATTAAATCCTGAGTGTCTTTAGCATAAGACTGAGCGTGGTAAGTTTGCTGATAGAGCTCATTATGGCGGTGTCGATTAATCAATTGGTTGGCAATGGCATCCCCAAGTGCGCCGATGCCTATCTGCAGTGTTCCACCATCTTTTACCAACGTGCTGGCATGAAAGCCAATGGCGTGGTCCACTAATTTGACTGGGTTATTGGGTGTGCAAAACAAGCGCGTATCATGACGGGAATCATCGATCAAATAGTCAAACAGACCCGCTCGCACCATCGCATCATTTTCCATAAACGGCAGTTGATGGTGCACCTGTCCGATCGCAAGCGGATTCGGATAATCAGCGTCTTTAGCCAACAGATCCATTAAATCCAAGGTAATCTCTGGATTACAGCTTAAGCTGTATTCTCGCTCACCCTGATCATTGACACGTGTGGCCAGTAATTGCGCCACCACATTGATACCAAGGCTCAGCAAGTCCCTAGGTACATGGGTGTAATTGGTTGAAATATATTGCTGCTGAGCTTTTTTATTACCCAAACGCGAGCCTGGCTGGAAAAAGAATTCTTTTACCATAATATGCTCGGGCAACTCAGAGTGGCTCAGATCACGAACATAATCCAGCTCTTCATAATCATCAAATAAACGGTCAATGATTGGCTGGCCTAAACGCTGCTCAAAACCTGCTTTAAGGCGTGGTTTTGTGAGCGACAAAGCCGTAATTATCGTGAGTTTGAGCGAAGGCTCTACTTTTACACGTCGGTATAACGCGTTAACAAACTGATTGGGTTTACCGAGGCCCAGCGGAATGCCGAGAACAATATTACCTTGAGTATGAGCAATGACTGAATCAATGATTTGATCCATCGAAGGGGATTGACCAGAAGAGTCAGTGGTCAATTGAGCGGTTGAGTTCATAGCTTTCCTAGAGTTAAGACAGGCCTAAGTTTGTTCTTAGGCCTAACATTTTAACAGGAAAGTCGCTTACTTAAAGGTGGTAACGCAATCCAGCAAAAACACCATCAATTTGAAGATCCATATTATAGCCTTCAAAATCTTCAGCATCGAAGCTCAGCATGCGATAACCAGCTTCAAGGCCAAGCCCCAAAGACGATTCATAGCCAATCTTCGCTTCCGCATCGATAAAGTTTTTATCATCATAACTAATGCCTTGAGCCTGAGCACGAACATAAACCCCTGAAAGCGGCAAATCAACACCCACGCGAGCAAAGCCCATCGGAACCACACCTGAAAGATCAACCTCTTCCTCTTGCCCGCTTGTTTGCGCCATCATACTGCCTGAGAAATCAAAAGCTCTTGCCGTTGCACCTAAGTCAAGTGAGGCAACATTATCCAATAGTTCCCAATATAAGGTCGCATCCACAAAGCTGAATTCAAAATCAGTCATAACAGTGTCAGCCACGGTGAATGCCGTATCGCCAAACACATAAGAGCGATCCAACTGGTTTTCACCTTCCATCGTTACGTCGGTATAGCTCAAACGCAAATCGGGAACAAAGGGTGTAATCGACAACACATCTTCAAGCTCTGCATAGACAAAGAAATTAGTCGAATCTTCAATATCCAGATCATCTTCCAAATCCACTTCATCACCATCGGCTTGAACATAGCCTGAAGCTGAAGTTTGCCATGCCGAACCGCCGATATAAAAATCAGGGAGTAAATCTGCTTGCGCCGCTCCAGTCATTGACGCCAAAGCCAAAACCATCCACTTTTTCATGCTGTCTTCCTCTGTGTTAATTATAAATAACGAATAAAAAACGATGCCGGCAACTGCCCTAAATCGCTCTCAGATAACTTCACCATCGGCTCGATACCGACAGAATCAATATTATGCCCCTTAGGAGAGTAATAAAAACCATTGATCAGCTCAAGCTGATACCCCTTTTCTAGCGGCAATCGAATTCGATGAGGCGCAAAACCTGATGTCGGCTGACCAAATACCTTAGCACGCTGATTATCCACTAAGGCCGCTACCAATACCTCAGCGGCTCCTGCCGTTTGCTTATCCACCAACACACCTAATGGCACGTTAAGCCATTTACCATCCAGACTAACTTCATGTGTTTCCGTGACATAATCACCCGCACTATCACGCTTTTTTTCCTGAGACATCACACTGCCCTTAGCCAAAAAAGCGGCTGCTACGTCTAGCATTTGATCATAGGCCTCAGAGCGCAATCCGCGCAGATCAACAATAATAGCGGCAGGCTGCTGAGTCGCTAGCTCCTCTAGCAGCTGCGCTGCCTGAAAGCTTGACGCTGAAGAAAGGCGCAGCAGTGCCGCATGCTGCGTATTTTGAGCATCAAGCGCCATCCACTCGATCGCCGCAGGCTGAAGAGCTGGATCATCTGATCGGCTGGTGTTTGAGGCTTCATTTGGCGCAATCAATTTCGCCTGATTGAGTGTCGATACCATTGCGGTTAAAGCCGCCTTATGCAACTCACTATCACTAACACGCTCTACTGAATAGCGAGCCACCTGCTCGCGTATAGAAGCGTTCATATCTTGAAAATCATTCACCGTGAGTTCAGAGGCTTGCACGCCCATAACAGCACATAGTAGCGCTAGTTTGACTACAGCTTTACGCATAAATTTACCCTCCATTTTCACACCAACGATTACTATTTTTTGGCTCGGCCTGCTTACGCAGTTCAAAGTATAGTGCTGGTTTGTTTTGACCGCCTGAGTCGCCGACCGTAGATATGACCTCACCTTTTCGTACGCGATCACCGATCGTGCGCTCAAGTGTTTGGTTATGTCCATAGACGCTAAACCATTGATCTGCATGTTCAACAATAATTATCCAGCCATATCCTCGCAACCAATCCGAATAGACCACTTCACCATCTGCAATGGCTTGAACGGGCTCACCTAATTTTGCGCGGACTAAGATGCCAT
>JAXHSS010000049.1:3198-11384 GCA_034190675.1 Pseudomonadota bacterium | reverse complement strand
GGTTGTCACTTCAACAACAAGCAAAACAACTTCAGTTTCATCAACAACAATTACGGATCGATGGGCAAGCCGTGCAGCTGCGAAGTTGGCAACGCCTACCGAGTTTATGCATTATCACGCTCAATCATTCGCAGCCATTAAAATGCAGCCAGCTGTGGCTCTGGCAAGATAGCATGCCAAACGAGTCATGGCGCCAGCTGCAACACTGGCTAAAGTTTTATGCCGCCCGCTAACTCGTAGCCGCCAGCTTTTTATCAGGGCGACTGCTTGGGTTGAAACCCTTCAGGAGTACAAATTGAATCTTCCGCCGAAGGAAGCAGCTCAGGATAGTCTAGGGTGTAGTGCAGACCGCGACTTTCTTTACGCATCATCGCACAGCGGATAATTAGCTCAGCCACCGTAGTCAGATTATTCAGCTCAATTAAGTTTTGCGACAGCTTGAAATCACGGTAATAGGTATCAATTTCTTCACGCAGTAAGTTAATGCGGTTTTTGGCACGCTTTAAGCGTTTATCAGTACGTACAATACCGACATAATCCCACATAAAACGGCGCGCCTCATCCCAGTTATGAGCAATGATGATCGCCTCATCCTTATCCGTTACCCCGTGATGCTGCCATTTAGGGATGTCTTGCGGCATGGACACATTATCAGACTGCTGAATAATATGCTGGCTGGCCGCATGACCAAATACAAAGCACTCCAACAGCGAATTACTGGCCATTCGATTCGCCCCATGCAGGCCGGTAAACGAGGTCTCACCAATCGCATACAAACCTGAAATATCTGTCTCGCTGTTCAAGTCCACCATCACGCCTCCGCAGGTGTAATGCGCAGCTGGAACCACGGGTATTGGCTGACTAGTGATATCAATACCGTAAGACAGGCATTTTGCGTAAATCGTGGGAAAATGGCTGATGACAAAGTCCTTCGGCTTATGGCTAATATCCAAATACACGCAGTCTGCACCAAGTCGCTTCATCTCATAGTCGATCGCACGCGCCACAATATCTCGCGGAGCAAGCTCTGCCCGCTTATCAAAGCGCGGCATAAACCGCTCGCCATCAGGCAAGATCAAATGCCCGCCCTCACCGCGCACCGCCTCAGTAATCAAAAAGGTTCGCGCATCTGGGTGATACAAACAGGTCGGATGGAACTGGTTAAACTCCATATTCGCTACCCGACATCCGGCTCGCCATGCCATCGCGATTCCATCCCCCGTTGCCACATCGGGATTACTCGTATACAAGTAAGCTTTACTCGCTCCGCCGGTGGCCATAATCGTAAATTTTGCCGTAAAAGTATTGACCTGACGCTGCGCCATATCCATGACATAAGCACCTACACAGCGTTTTTGCCCCTGGTCGTCCGAGGCTGTGATGAGATCCAGCGCCAGCTGGTTTTCATACAGATGAATATTCTCTTTCGCCTGCGCCTGCTCAACCAATGCATTGGAAACAGCAATCCCGGTGGCATCAGCAGAGTGCAAAATACGGCGCTTACTGTGACCGCCTTCGCGAGTTAAATGAAAATCGCCACCATCAGCTGCCTCTTCACGGGTGAACTTAACACCTTGCTCTACAAGCCATTCTATGCGCTTTCGGCCATGCTTTACGGTAAATTCCACCGCATCTTGATGACATAAACCCGCTCCAGCAATGAGCGTGTCTCGCACATGGTCACTTAATGAATCTTCCTCATCCATCACCGCCGCAATACCGCCTTGCGCCCAGTAAGTACTAGCTGACTGCATGGTGCCTTTACTCAAAACCGCAATCGAAAAACTCTCCGGCAAGTTCAAAGCCGCAGACAAACCTGCCGCACCACTACCAATAATCAAAACATCTACCGCGATCAGGCTCATGGACTCGTTGATCCTATTTGTCATTGTCAATATGTAACAATAACCGTTATCATGGAGCGCTTCAAAGCATCTTTTGATTTTTATGACAACGAAAAAGCCCAGCGATCAACAGCTGGTCGAGCGAGTAAAAAAGGGAGACAAACGCGCCTTCGATTTGTTGGTTATCAAATACCAGCAACGGTTGCTTATTCTCGCCAATCGCTTTGTCAAAAACGAGGCTACTGCTCAGGATATTGTTCAAGAAGCATTTATCAAAGCCTATAAGGCATTGCCTAAGTTTCGAGGCGATAGCCAGTTTTATACCTGGATCTATCGAATCACGGCAAACACCGCTAAGAACCACCTAAGTTCACAATCGCGCAAAGCAAATACCACAGACATTTTGCCCGAAGATGCCGAATTTATGGACGTTGCACAAGACCTACGAACCGTCGACTCACCGGAGGCAATGGCAACGGCAGAAATCTTGGAAGAACGGGTCCACGATGCGATCGCCAACCTGCCGAAAGACTTGAAAACAGCGCTCTGGCTGCGGGAATTTGACGGCCTAAGCTATGAAGAAATCGCCGAGGTCATGAACTGCCCAATTGGCACCGTTCGCTCACGTATTTTCCGTGCTCGCGAAGCTCTGGAAACGGTCATTAAAAATTACCAAGAAAATGGATGAGCGAGTGAACTTTATAAAAAAACCGAAGTCTTAACTAAGCAACACCGATGTAGAGATTAAACTTCGTAACTAATTAACCTTGAGGACTGGCTGCATGACTCAAAACACGCGTGAAACGCTTTCGGCATTGATGGACGACGAACTCAGTGAGTTTGAACTCCGCCAATTGCTTAAAAGCGATCTCGATCAAGACAATCTCGATTATTGGCGATCAATGAACACGCTTCGCCAAACGCTTTCTAGTGGCTCATCGGCTTTTAGTCAAATTGACCTAAGCCAAGCCATTCACGACCAGATCGAACAACTCGACACGCCAGCACAATTCAGCGAGCCTGCAGCGATTGCTAATGAGGCCACTGGCTCTGCTACCAAAAAAGCACCGTGGTGGGCCCTAGGCTCTGGAGCGGTAGCCGCCGGTATTTTAGGCGTTGCTTTCCTGTTGCCGCAGATGCAACAACCTTCGCTTGATGGCGCAGCTCCCATGACACTCATCTCCGAGGTAAACACAGACTCTGCCCCAGCCACTGTTGCGGCCAATGCTGAAATTGCTGTTGAAAACGCTGAAGAAAGCTTGGATTTTTACCTCGCTACTCACGGACAGTCTGGCACGTTGCCTCAACCAAGCATTCAAAGCTTTGCTCGCCTTGCTAGCTTCGAAGAAGAATAATCGCCCACATCATGCGTAAATTTCTTACTTCTACGCCGCTGATTATCGGCTCAGTGATAAGCGCCTCAGTTCTTTTTTCACCCTCTGTGGTGGCAGATGAGCTAGCGCCTTTGCACCAACGCTTAGTCAACATGGGCTCAGATGCTCAAAAACTCAACTACCGAGGCGAGTTTATCCTGCAGCAGGGCGTCCAAGTTAAAAGCTATGGCATCACCCATGTCTATTCGCGAATTGATGATTTAGAACGTATCCGTGTTATCGGGCTTGAAGACAACCCGAGTGAAATCATTAAAGTCGGTGATACGCTTTTTACCATTAACACGCGTATCACAGGCGACAAGCGTGAACAACTGATCCGCGAAAGCGACGATGACAAAGCGCCAACCCCTGATTTGCTTGCCAAAGGTATTCGTCATTACGAAATCCAGCGCGTAAAAACACGTCAGGTCGCTGGCCGCCCCTGTGACTGGATCCAAATTAGACCCATCAAAAATGACCGCCTGCAACACGGCTTTTGCTTGGATCAAGAGCATAATTTAGCGCTAAAAACCGAAACTCGCCGTCTCGATGGACAGTTGATTGAAGGTATGCGCTTTATCGACATTGAATTTAACCCCGTGGTCAAAAGCGAGATCTTCAACCCGCCAAGCACTAACTCTGCTAATTCAGCAACGCTTAGCAGTAAAATCGAGCAAAAAGATGACACACCAGCGTCACTGCCGATCAACTTACAGTGGATTCCACCTGGGTTTGAGCAAGTCTTAGCTCGCCAATATGTTAAGCCCTCAGGTAATGCGGTGAGCCGCTTCTTGTTCTCCGATGGGTTTTCCTCTTTCAGCGTCTTTGTTGAAGCATGTGAAAGTGAAGTAGAGCAACAAATGCGTCACGCAGGCTCGACCACCTTGATCGTGAAATCTCTCAGCAATGAAGCTGGAGAGTTGCAGCGCGTCACACTCGCTGGCGAGCTACCTCCTGCAACCTTGCAAAAAATTAGCGAACAACTGCTATACCCATGATCACACGCTCTGGTACGGTGATTGAATCAAGCTCAACACGTCCTCAGCGCTTAGTCATCCAGCTTGACGATCATAAGCGCTGCTCGGCCTGTAAAGCGTCGAGCTGCTGTCAAAATGTTTGGCAAAACCATCTAAAATCCGAACAAACCGTGGAGCTGATCAATCAAGATCAGCCCCTGTTTCAAACCCATGATGCCATTACTATCGGCATTAAAGAACAAGCCGCTCTACGCTTATCGGCCACCTTTTTTTTATTACCACTTAGTGCAATCGCCCTTGGTGCAGCCCTCATAGGTTGGATTAGCCAAGGCCTTGAATGGGCCATTGTGCTCGGTGGCTTAGTGGGTTTTGCACTATCAGGTGTGTTTTTGCGGAACTGGTCGAAATCAGCGCAGTCAAAACAACAGTATCAACCCCAAATTTTGAACCAAACCCCGTTAACGGCGCGGTCCTCAACATCCGTTAACACGAACGAGTAAAGGAACTTTATCTATGACGGTTATTAAAACCCCTTTCGTCTTATTTTTTGTTTTGATGTTGTCGGCGTTTCAAGCTCAGGCCGCCGAATACCCAAACTTTAAGCCGCTGATCAAGCAAAACGCTGATGCCGTGGTCAATATCAGTGCCTCGCAAGAGATTAGCCAAACTCAGCAGCAGCAAATTCCCGAGATTTTCAAACGCTTTTTTGGTGACCAGATCCCTTTTGAGATGCCGCAACAACGTCAAGAAGACTCGCTTGGCTCGGGTTTTATTATCTCGCGTGACGGCTATATTTTAAGCAACCATCACGTGATCGAAAATGCCGATAAAGTTATCGTACGTCTAACCGATCGCCGAGAACTTGAAGCCGAGGTGATCGGCTCAGATCCTGAGACCGACGTTGCCATATTAAAAGTGAATGCCAAAGACTTGCCCCATGTCAAAATCGGCAACTCCGACAAGCTTGAAGC
Organism: Pseudomonadota bacterium; assembly: GCA_034190675.1. Lineage (GTDB taxonomy): Bacteria > Pseudomonadota > Gammaproteobacteria > Pseudomonadales > JAXHSS01 > JAXHSS01. The sequence continues at coordinate 6,219 of JAXHSS010000049.1, read as the reverse complement.
TGGTGACTGGGTCGTTGCAATTGGCTCACCTTTTGGCTTTGATTACTCCGTCACCGCCGGCATTGTCAGCGCCACAGGCCGGAGCTTACCCGGTGATAACTATGTACCCTTTATCCAAACCGATGTCGCCATTAACCCGGGGAATTCAGGTGGTCCTTTATTCAATATGGATGGCGAAGTGATCGGCATCAATTCACAGATTTACAGCCGCACAGGCGGATTTATGGGCTTATCGTTTGCCATTCCAATCGATGTTGCGATGAATGTGGCCGACCAACTCAAATCCAAAGGCCGCGTTGACCGTGGCTGGCTTGGCGTTATGATCCAAGATGTAAACCGCGAGCTGGCTGAGTCTTTCGGCCTTAGTAAGCCACATGGTGCGCTAATCGCAGAGGTCGTTAAAGACAGTCCAGCTGAAAAAGCAGGTCTGCTCGCGGGCGACGTTATTACCGCGTTCAATAATAAAGAAATTGTCTTTTCTTCAGACTTACCGCACCTAGTCGGTCAAGCCAAGCCCAACTCGCGCCATCGCCTCACCGTTATTCGTAATGGCAAAGCAAAACTGATCGGCGTGCGTTTAGGTGCACTCGACAGCGACGAGGCGCAGGTTTTAACGAATAACCCACCTCAGCAAGTTGAAAAACTAGGGCTGGTCGTTAGCGAGCTGAGCGAAAAAGAGAAAACGCAATACAATATCGATCATGGAGTGCGCATCGCCGATGTGGTGAGTCAAGAAGCCAAACAGGCAGGGCTCAGTGCAGGCAATATTGTACTACAGGTGGATAATGTTCTTATTCACTCGGTGGATCAATATGAAAGCGTTATCGACCGACTAAAAGAAGATCGCTATGTTCCCGTGCTCATTTTACGTAATGGTGCGCCAACCTATATTGCACTACCCGTAAAGTAGTCGCACAATAACCCCTAATGAATGCCGAAAAAGCAGGTGCCCACCACCTGCTTTTTTCGTTAGTGAATCTGGCTGTTTTTTGATAGCATTCCAGCATAAATGACGAGGTGCTTTACGCATGAAAACACGTATCGAATGGCAAGGCGATGTCGCCTTCACCGCAGAGTCTGGCTCAGGGCATAAGGTCACGATGGATGGCCCACCTGATCATGGCGGAAAAAACCTAGGGCCACGCCCAATGGAAATGATGCTGATGGGTTTGGGTGGTTGCTCAAGCTTTGATGTCGTGCACATCCTTAAAAAGTCGCGCCAAAACGTCAGCTATTGCAGCTGTGATATTACCGCTGAACGCGCCGATGCTGTTCCGGCTGTCTTCTCCAAGATTCATTTACACTTCACTGTCAGCGGCGAAAACCTAAAACCTAATCAGGTCGAAAAAGCCGTCAGTCTCTCTGCCGAAAAATATTGCTCAGCGAGCATTATGCTTCAGCAAGGCGGAGTTGAGATTAGCCACAGTGTCGACATTGTCGAGAATGACTGAATTAACTCGGCCAAGCCACTTGGGCCTGCGCCATATTGCGCTATTTGTTGCCGACCTTGAAGCTGCCCTACATTTTTATGTTGATCTTTTAGGCATGCAGGTCGAATGGCAGCCTGATGATGACAATATTTACCTTACCTCTGGCAATGATAACCTGGCTATTCATCGAGTTTCACCGAAACCTGTAGCAGGACGGTTAGACCATATTGGCTTTTTTTTAGCCAGCCCCGACATGGTTGACCAGTGGTATGATTTTCTTCTTGCCTCAGACGTGAAGATGCAAAATGCGCCCAAAACCCACCGTGATGGCGCGCGCAGCTTTTATTGCCTCGATCCTGAAGGCACAGTGGTGCAGATGATTTATCATCCACCAATTGTTCAATCCTAGTTCGCTATAGGAAAACTGATGGCTGAAATCGCAAAAGACATTAAACTTCATGGCTTTAACAACTTGACCAAGTCGTTAAGCTTTAACTTATACGATATTTCATATGCACAAACGCCCGCTGCTCGTCGCGAATATATTCAATATATTGACGAAATGTTCAGCGCGGATCGTTTGACCGAAATTTTAAAAGAAGTGGTTGATATCATTGGCGCCAATATTTTGTTTACCTCTCGCCAAGACTATGAGCCTGAGGGAGCCAGCGTCACCATGTTGATTGCCGAGCATGAGCTTACCTCCCCTGATGAGGCAGAAGACTATACGCATGAAGAGCCGGGCCCACTGCCTAAGAACATTGCCAACCACTTGGATAAAAGCCATGTGACCGTGCACACCTATCCCGAGATTCACCCACACGATGGCATCTCAACGTTCCGTGCCGATATTGATGTGTCGACCTGTGGTTTGATCTCGCCATTACGTGCGTTGAACTACCTTATTCATGTGTTGGATGCCGACATCGCCACCATTGATTATCGTGTTCGCGGTTTTACTCGCTCGGTTGATGGCAAGAAACATTTTATCGACCACGAGATCAACTCAATCCAAAACTACATGTCTGACGACACGCTAGACACGTATAAAATGATTGATGTGAATGTGTATCAGGAACAAACCTTCCACACCAAAATGATTCGTGAGAAGTTTAATGTTGAAGACTACCTGTTCGATAATGCGTCCAAACGACTGTCTGAAACCGAAAAAAGCGAGATCGCTAGCCGCTTAGATCAAGAAATGCATGAAATTTTCTATGGCCGAAATTACGATGAAGGCAAATACTGAACCTTATTCATTCCCTCATTTCAAGCCCGCGCCGTTACTTACGGGCGGACAACGTCAAACCCTATACCCAAGGTTTGGCCCCATGCGATATACCAGCCGCTGGGGTAACCGCCAGTTAGCACGCAAAGCACAAGAAATCATTATCCCCGCTGGGGATGGCATTCGTCTTCATTGCCTGCTCAACCGCAGGCTCAAACCGAATCGAAAACCCAAATCCGCTCCCTTGATCATTATGATTCATGGCTGGCTTGGCTCTAGCCAATCCATTTATCTAGCGGGCACGGCGCATAAGCTTCACCAAGCTGGCTATCATGTTGTTCGCCTGCATCTTCGCGATCATGG
>JAXHSS010000049.1:0-3098 GCA_034190675.1 Pseudomonadota bacterium | reverse complement strand
CGACACAGGCGGCCATTGCGGCTTTCAAAAAAACTGGTTCGGTAAAAGCTGGATTGATCATCGCATCATCGAAATTTTTGATCACTATCTACGGTAGGAGAACAGCATGGCCAATCGCATGCAAAAACAATTAGGCAAACTCAATGTCTTGCCAGCCAAACTGCGTCTTAAGCTCACCACCTTATTTATCCGTAAAATGATTCCATTTGTGGGCACGGCCAAGATTCATTTTGAAAGCGTTACCCCAGAAAAAGTCGTTGCGGTTATCCCCAACCAAAAACGCAACCAAAACCATATTCAATCCGTGCATGCCGCGGCTACCGCATTGCTCGCGGAAACCTCATCAGGGATTTGCTTTGGCTTAAACCTGCCAGACGACAAACTACCACTACTTAAATCCATGCATGTGCAATACACCAAGCGCACGCAAGGCGACCTAACCGCCACCACCACTCTGACAGATCCTGCTGAAATTCAACGCCTGAACACTGACGAAAAAGGCGATATTACCTTTGATGTTGAGATTCGTGACGAGACAAGCGAGTTAACCAATATTACCGCCATGACTTGGGCATGGATTCCGAAAAAAGAAGCTAAAACCTCATGAGCTCAGAGTCACCCACCCCGGAAAAACCCAGCGCCGTTGACGACGCCCACTCATTGAGCGAGCCCTCAAAAAGCCCAGATCCAAGCAATGAGCAGCAAAACTGGGCGAGCATCGCCCATGTTTGCGCCTTAAGTGGCTTGTTCTTCCCGTTTGGTCAAATTTTGGGGCCTGCGATTGTTTATCTCATGAAAAAAGATGAGTCTGAGTTTATTGCCAAGCACGCTATGGAAGCGGTGAATTTTCAGATCACGAACACGCTTTTCTTATTCATTGCCTCTTTGCTTATGCTGGTGTTAATTGGCTTTGTTTTGTTTCCACTCGTGCTGGTTTTTGATGCCATATTTGTCATCGTCGCGGCCCTAGCCGCTCAAAAAGCTGAGCACTACCGATACCCACTCACCCTGCGGCTTTTTAAGTAATTTACAAGCACCGCCAGACGATTATACTGTAGACCTTTTCGCAGCTGATACGACCATGAAAGAACAATTATTGACCGCCTTAGAAAACACCATTGAAGCCCTCAAATCCGACGGCTTCTTGCCCGATGATTGTGCGCCGAAAATCAGTGTAGAACCCACTAAGGACCCAAGTCATGGTGATCTTGCAACCAATCTTGCGTTGGTTTTGGCCAAGCCCGCTAAAAAAGCGCCTCGCCAAGTCGCGAAAGCGATTGTTGAAAAGCTGCAAGCATTGGACTGGATAGACTCTATCGACATTGCAGGTCCTGGCTTCATTAACTTTTTCCTTAAAGCGCAAGCGCAATTTTCTGCAGTGGAGCAGGTATTATCGGCAAAAGAGCAATATGGCCGAAGCCAGATCGGCCAAGGCAAAAAGGTTCAGGTTGAATTTGTTTCAGCCAACCCAACAGGCCCTTTGCATGTAGGCCATGGCCGCGGTGCCGCGTATGGCGCCTCGGTTTCTGACTTACTTGCTGCTGTCGGCTATCAAGTTGAGCGCGAATACTACGTTAATGATGCAGGTCGTCAGATGGACATCCTAGCGGCCAGTAGCTGGCTTCGCTACCTCGCACTGTTCGACCAAGAGTTCCCCTTCCCAGCCAACGCCTACCAAGGCGATTACGTGATCAACGATATTGCCGAACCACTAAAAGTCGAGCACGGCGATGCGCTAGTCATCGGCACCAAACAATGGCGCGATGGACTGCCAAAGGATGAGCCAGAAGGCGGTGACAAAGAGCAATTTATTGATGCCGTCATTGAGTCTGCCAAAAAACACTTAGGTGAAGCCCGTTACCGCGTCGTATTTGATAAGGCCTTAAATGTCGTATTGGATGATATTCGTGACGACTTATCTGAATTTAACGTTCGCTTTGAGCAGTGGTTTTCTGAGCGCAGCCTCACGGAGAAGAACGAAGTAGAAGCGGCATTGCAACGCCTAGATGAAAAAGGCTTTCTTTACGAGAAAAACGGTGCTATTTGGTTCAAATCGACGGATTTCGGCGATGATAAAGACCGAGTCGTCAAACGAGATAATGGCCAAACCACGTATTTTGCCTCCGATATTGCCTACCACGCCAATAAATTTGACCGTGGGTATGATCGCGTTATCAATGTTTGGGGAGCAGATCACCACGGTTATATAGCCCGCGTTAAAGCCGCCTTGAGCGCCTTAGGGTACGCACCTGAAAAACTCGATATTTTATTAGTGCAATTTGCCATTTTGTATCGCGGCAGTGAGCGCGTGCAAATGTCTACCCGCTCTGGCTCGTTTGTGACATTGCGCGAGCTGCGTGAAGACATCAGCAATGATGCTGCACGCTTTTTCTATGTTATGCGCAAATCAGATCAACATATGGACTTTGATCTTGAGCTAGCAACATTGCAAACCAAAGACAACCCGCTGTATTACATCCAATACGCTCATGCACGTATTTGCAGTCTGCTAGAAAAAGCCCAAGCTGAAAACTTGCCAAGCGACTCGGTTGATCTTGAACTACTGACCTTGGATTCAGAAAAGACCTTAGCTAAGGCGCTGGGACAATTCCCAGACGCAGTTCAACAGGCCGCTGAACATTATGCCCCGCATCAGCTTACGCACTATTTGTTTGATCTAGCTAAAGACTTCCACAGCTATTATAACGCGCAAAAAATGATGTCCAGAAATGCCGCGCTCAGCTCAGCTCGCCTGACGCTCAGTCAAGCGGTTGCGCAGGTGATCAAAAACGGCCTTGGTCTTTTGGGTGTTGACGCCCCAACCTCGATGTAAAAGCAACACGAGAAAGCCCTATGCCACGCGACTTTGCCAAACCGATTGAGCGCCAAAGCCAGACAGCCGCCCCCGCTGCTGCCAGCAAAAAAGCCAAACCTGCTATGCCAATGTGGGCAGGGCTGATTATCGCTTTACTGGCGGTTAATGCCGCATTTATTGGCTATTTTGTTTTCTCAGGCGTGATGGATGAGCCAGAGCTTACGATGCCTTCGCAAACACCCGTATTAACCCCAGATAGCATTGAACAAAGCTCAGCAGAACC
>JAXHSS010000048.1:0-11430 GCA_034190675.1 Pseudomonadota bacterium | reverse complement strand
TCCGAAGAGCGCTTTATCACAAATGAAATCAGGTATTGATTAGTCAATAGCGGAGAAAGTCACTTCATACTCACTCGTGGCTGAGGAGTAATCAGAAACCTGAAGCTTATAGGCTTGACCATTGGAAAGCCAACGCATCTGTAGCCATTTGATCAACCAAGAAACCACGCGATCGAGCATAAAAACGTGCAGGTTCATTTTGCTCAAGAGCTACACCACTTGCTACACTCAACACATCTTTAACCGTTGTTAATTCAAAGTCTTCGATCTGAGCGTGCGTGACAAACGTCATTGCTTGAGGCGTTTCCTGGTTTGTTAACGCAAAAATAGCCCCCGTACTGTTTTGTTTTCGAATATACTCTTCTGATTTTGTTTTTTGAGCGATAACTTCAACTGCTTCAAGCTCCGTTGTTTGCTGAATCTCATCAGAGTAAGCATCCACTATGACTTCTTGTTCATCGCCAGAAATGATCACCTCTTCACTTGCGGTTTCAAGCTCTGTGGCATGGCTTAATGAGCAAAAAATTGCAAATAACGAGGATAAACTCGTTGCCGTTATTGCGCGTCTAGTTATTTCCATACAAATCAACACGTATTAAATCGATGAAAGAGTTTAAGCTTTTTGATAATCATTTTCAATAAAGTTGGATACATAATGTCACACTTGTCTTTTTGTTGTTGTTTTTTCACTTCAAGATTCACCGCATACCCTAAAAAAGGTATGATGATAAGATGAATAATTCCTTACAAATACCATGACTAAAGCTAGAAACGAAAACTCTCATGACCAGCAGGATAAAAAAGCGCCTCTTCATAAAGTTCCACTGATCATGTTTGTGGTCACTACACTGATTGTTCTCACGGTAGTGCCTTGGTATGGCTTAGTCTACGGCTACACATGGGGCGCATTTGTTACAGCGTTTGTCCTGTTCATTTTGACAGGCATCAGTATCACAGCTGGCTATCATCGACTCTGGTCGCACTCAACTTATAAGGCGCACTGGATTGCTCGTTGCCTCTTTGCGCTTTTTGGCGGCATGGCATTACAAAACAGCATCCTTTACTGGGCAGCAAACCACCGCACCCATCACCGCCATGTCGATGATAATGACAAAGATCCGTACTCAGCAAAAAAAGGTTTTTGGTACTCTCACCTAGGCTGGATGATTCGCGAATATCCGCAAACCCTTCCAGATTATAAAAACGTACCAGATTTAAAACGTGACCCGATTGTCATGTTCCAAGATAAGTACTACCTATTGTTTGGCATTGTGGCTAACATTCTGATCCCTATGCTGATTGGCTTTGCTATCGGTGATGTTTGGGGCTGTGTATTAATTGCTGGCTTCACTCGAATCGTAGCTGTTCACCACGTGACTTTTTTCATCAACTCTTGGGCACATATGTGGGGTAGCCAACCCTACACCGATGAAAACACCGCTCGCGATAACTGGCTGCTGGCGATTTTCAGTTTCGGTGAGGGCTATCATAACTACCACCATATTTTCCAAAACGACTACCGAAATGGTATTCGCTGGTATCACTTTGACCCATCAAAGTGGCTGATCAAGTCATTAGAAAAAATGGGCTTGGCTTACGATTTGAAGAAAGTGAATAGCTTTAAAATCAAACGCCAGATGCTAGAAATGAAGTTTAAGCGCCTTGAACAGCGCCAGCATTTGATGAGCGAGACACTAAAGCAAATCATTGAGCTTGAGTACGAACATTACAAACAAACACTATCTGAGTGGACTCACCTTCAGTCTAACCGCTGCGAACAGTCAATGGACACTATCCGCAAAAAGTGGCAAGACAGCATTCATGAGCTTGAAGATACACTGATTGGCCAATATCAGCGCCTCAAAGTTATTTTCAAACAGCATGATGCCTAACTCCTTATCTTTTCGTGGATACTGAATGGACACACAATCCATTGAGTTAACGCCTTATGATAATGAGGCGATGCGTAACCTACTCAGTGATGCGGGTTACGCAATAAATGAGATCAAAGAAAAGCTTTCTGTTGATATCGCCTATCGAGGAAATCAATTTTTTATCACCGGTGAGCCAATTGCTATTGATGCAGCTCGCGGTGTACTCGTTCAGCTATTTGACGAGGCCAGCCAGCACACACTCAATGATGAGCACATTCATTTAGCAATCCGCAGCGCGCAAAGCCAGTTAGCCGAGCAGAAAAACCAAGCTCAGCATGGCCAAACGCTCAATGCCAACACCTCTCGAGAGATTATTCTCAAGACCCCAAAAAGCTTGGTCAAGGCCCGAACTGAAAACCAAAAGCGCTACCTACAAAATGTCATGAACCATGACTTTAACTTCGCTATTGGCCCTGCTGGTACGGGTAAAACTTGGCTGGCGATGGCTTTAGCAGTTGATGCCTTTGAGCGGCAATTAGTGGATAAAATCTTATTGGTTCGCCCTGCCGTAGAAGCAGGTGAGAAGCTTGGCTTTCTTCCGGGTGACATGGAAGATAAAGTCAACCCTTACCTTCGCCCACTTTACGATGCTTTGCACGATCTTGTCGGCGAAGAGCGGCTTCAAAAAATGACCGAGCGTAACATTATCGAGATCGCGCCACTGGCCTTCATGCGGGGTCGAACTCTGAATAAAGCCTTCATTATCTTAGATGAAAGCCAAAATACGACCGTAGAGCAAATGAAAATGTTTCTTACGCGCATAGGCTTTGGCTCAAAAGCCGTGGTCACTGGCGATCCTAGCCAAATCGACCTACCGCGCGGCGTTACCTCAGGCCTATCGAATGCTATCGAGGTCTTAAATGGCGTTGAGGGCATCAGCTTTTCTTATTTCAAAAGCCACGACGTCGTTCGCCATCCAACGGTTCAAAAAATCATTGACGCTTATGACCGACAGCCACGACTCTGATCACAGGATACTGATCAGCCAAGCCGAAAATATTCTCGACTGGCTTCCTGAAGAGCCGGCCATTGCCGATACTTTGCGCTTCACGCTCAACCGCTGTTTTGATGGCGCAGCTGAAATCAGCGTTTATATCTGTTCGTCGGCTGAAATACAGCAGCTCAACGCGCAGTATCGATATAAAAACAAACCAACGAATGTTTTATCCTTCCCTGCTTCAACAGATCCTACTACGGCCCAGCTGTTGGTTGATCACGGCCAACAGGCCGTTTTTCTTGGCGACATTATTTTGTGCCCTGAAGTGGTCAATACAGAAGCCGAACAACAAAATAAGCTGGCTTTGGATCATTGGCAACATATGCTTATGCACGGCACTTTGCATTTAATGGGCTATGACCATATTGAAGATCAAGAGACTGAAATCATGGAAAACCTTGAAATTCAGCTCTTATCTGAATTAAATATCAACAACCCTTATGACATCTTAGGAGATAACGCCTCATGACGGATGATGCATCCTCGTCGTTTATCGGACGCTGGTTTCGTGTTCAACCCAAAACCAAAACCGAGATGGTACAAACCATCCATGACTGTTATGAACGCGGTGTCTTAGATATTGAATCTCTTTCAGTCATTGAAGGAACCATTAACCTAGCCGAGCTTCGTGTTCGAGATGTGATGATCCCGCGCTCCCAAGTCGTCTGTGTTAGCACCGAGCAACGTTTTGACAGCTTTATGGCGCATATTTTGGAATCTGCACATTCGCGCTTCCCTGTTTTTGATGACAGCGACGAAGTAATAGGCATTCTGATTGCCAAAGACTTGCTGCGCTATATCTCTGAAGAGAATAAACCCACCTCGGTAGATCTTCGCAAGATTCTTCGCCCAGCCAATATTGTCCCCGAAAGCAAAACACTGGATACCATGTTGCAAGATTTTCGCGCCAACCGAAATCATATGATGATCGTTGTCGATGAATATGGCGAGTATTCTGGCATCATCACCATTGAAGATGTGCTTGAGCAAATCGTTGGCGAAATCGAAGACGAGCATGATATTGAAGAAGATGATTATGTGATCAGTAGCACCAAGGCCAAAGAGTGGATTGTAAAACCCAGCATGCCACTAGAAGACTTCAATGACTACTTTGATACCAGCTTTCAAGATGAGCGCTTCGACACGATTGGCGGCTTAGTAACCCACTTTTTTGGCCACCTCCCAAGACCTAAAGAAACCGTTAGCGCCGAAGGCTTTCGTTTCACCATCATGAATGCCACCTCTAGGCGCATCCGTTTAATGCGTGTTGAAAAACTGGCTGACTAAGCAACACGAGCGGCTGCTATGATCACTGCGGCGCTTGAGCGCCTTCACCCATTAGCACGCGGCTCACTAGCCGCACTAGCCGGCGCATCGTTTAGCTTGGGCTTAGCCCCATTTAATGCGTGGCCTATCGCACTGCTCAGCATTGCCGCTTTTTATTGGCTCTTACAACATAGCAAACGCCCCGTGTTGATCGGCTGGCTTTATGGCCTAGGTTTTTGGGGCGTTGGAACCTCTTGGGTTTTTAATAGCATTCACGACTATGGTTACACGCCCGCGTGGATGGCTGCACCCATTTTTTTGATCTTTGCGGCGAGTCTAGCGCTCTTCCATGCGCTTCAAGCATGGACTCATAAAAAGCTCAGCAAACACGCTAGCGGCGTTTTAAGCGTATTTATTTTTGCGATGCTTTGGGTCGGTTTTGAGTGGTTTAGAGGCTGGTTTTTAACTGGCTTGCCTTGGCTGTATGTCGGCTACGCAGCTATTGATACGCCGCTTGTTGGCTTTGCGCCCTTCACTGGTATTTTTTCCTTAAGCTTTGCTATGGCTTTGAGCGCCATGCTCCCAATTATACTGCTTCAACACAAACATATAGCTAGTGCCGCTGCCATTTTCTTGCTTTGGCCGCTGGGCTTTCTCGCTGGCTCGCAGCAATGGACAGAGCCCCTATCAACGCAATCTGTGGCGATGGTGCAAGGCAATATTCCGCAGGATCAAAAATGGCAAGCCTCCATGCGTGAAACCACGCTCAATATCTATGCTGGTCTCAGTGAATCACAATGGTCTAAACGCGATTTAATCATCTGGCCTGAGGCTGCGATTCCTTTATTTCACTCTCAGGCAACGGACTTTATTGAGTCTATGCAAGACAAAGCCACCGGCTCTAAAGCCAGCCTGATTACCGGAATTCCTTACAACCTGCCTGATGGCCGCTTTTATAACTCAGTGATCAGCCTATCACCTGATCTTGCTCGCTATGACAAACAGCGTCTTGTGCCATTTGGAGAATATATTCCGCTCAGTGACTGGATTAGGAAAGTCTCGCCTTTTTTACCGATCGCTAACTTCAGCAAAGGCAGCGACGAGCAAAGCCCATTGCCCTATACCAAAGGTGAGATTGCACCTTTTATTTGCTATGAAACCGCCTATCCAAGCACGATCAATCCTCTGGCCGCCCAAGCTGACATCTTAGTCACGCTCAGCAATGATGGTTGGTTTGGCGCATCAATCGGCCCACATCAGCATCTACAAATGGCGCAAATGCGTGCCATTGAAGCGCAAAAATATGTGCTTCGCGCCACCAATACTGGCTATACGGCCATAATTACACCAAAAGGCAAGCTTCAAGATATTGCAGCATTTGCTAAGCGAGCCGTATTAGTCGGCGAGTTTCAAACCAGGTCAGGCAGCACTCCCTATAACCGCCTCGGCAACTGGCCTTTTTATGCACTATTTCTGTGCTTTGGCTTTGTAATTTTCTTCTTGACGCACCGCAATAAAACACAATCCGTTTGACTCTCTGATCGCTTCTCATTATGTTTAAGCCACTTTATTTTATGGTAATTGAGGAGCACTCATGAAAAAGACAGCTTTAACAACCGCTATTCTAGCCGCAAGCACAGTAGCACAAGCACAGCTTGTTGATGTTAACGGTGGCAAATGGGAAGGCGGCACCGAACTTGGTTTCACCATGATCGATGGTAATACGGATACCAACAGCTTTATTGCTGGTACCGACTTAATTAACACTCGTGAATTCTGGAAACACTCATTAGGCGCTGATGCTTACTACGCCTCAGAACAAGGTACTCGTACCGCTGAGCAGTACAACATTCAAGCCGATACCAACCGTGAAATCACAGATCATGTATTCATTAAAGGCCTTGCAGGTTGGAATAAGGATAATTTTTCAGCGTTTGACTACCAAACGTCACTCGGCCTTGGTCTAGGTGCATATTTGATCAAAGAAGATAATCACAGCCTTGAGTTTTCTGTTGCGCCAGGTTGGCGTCACAGTGAGTTCAATGCTGGCGGTAGTGATGATGAGTACATCACGATCCTTGGTGATAAATATTCTTACGGCATTAACGACAAAACGCGTTTATTCCAAACAGCGGATGTCAGCGTCGGTGAAGATAACACCATTACCAATGCAGCTGTTGGTATCACAACCGAGCTAGCTCATGACCTAGCGCTCAAAGCGGGTTATACCATAGAGCATCAAACGGATGTGCCAGCAGGTACACGTAATCTTGACCGTAAAACCACATTGACGATTTTGTATTCTTACTAGATCAAGGTTTAAGGTTTTGCGTAAACGTTACGCATAAAAAAAGGCATCCAAATGGATGCCTTTTTTATTATCTCTTGTTACTGCAGACCAGAAGCCTGCAGCAACAAAAGAATTACTTGCTAGTGAATTCTGGGTAAGCTTCGATACCGCAGTCTGCAATATCAACACCTTCGTATTCAACTTCTTCAGTAACACGGATGCCCATGGTTACTTTCAAGATGAACCAAACAACCAAGCTCACAACAAATACCCATACAAAGATAGTCAATGCACCGATGATTTGGCCGCTGAATGATGCTGCGTCTGAAGTTACTGGTACGAGTAGAAGACCTAGTAGACCACAAACACCGTGAACAGAGATCGCACCAACAGGATCATCAAGCTTCAACTTATCAAGTGTAATAATGCTGAATACGACCAAAATACCACCTAGAGCGCCCCAAATAGAAGCTTGCAGTGGCGTTGGCGTTGAAGGCTCAGCTGTAATAACAACTAGACCCGCAAGGGCACCGTTAAGAAGCATTGTAAGGTCAGCCTTGCCGAATAGTAGCTTAGCAATAATCAATGCGGCAATACCACCAGCTGCGGCTGCTGCATTTGTGTTCAAGAATACAACCGCAACTGCGTTTGCATTGTCAGCACCTGCAACGGCAAGAACAGAACCACCGTTAAAGCCGAACCAGCCCATCCATAGAATGAATGTACCTAGCGCTGCCAAAGGCATGTTTGCACCTGGAATTGCGTTGATTTTACCGTCTTTACCGTATTTACCCTTACGAGCACCAAGAAGGATAACACCTGCTAGAGCAGCTGCTGCACCCGCCATGTGAACGATACCAGAACCAGCGAAGTCAACAAAACCAAGATCACCCAGGTTGTAAAGCCCAAATACATCGTTACCACCCCAAGTCCAAGAACCTTCCATCGGGTAGATGAAGCCAGTTAGAACAACCGCAAAGATCAAGAAAGCAAAAAGCTTCATGCGCTCTGCAACCGCACCAGAAACGATAGACATTGCTGTTGCAACGAAAACCACCTGGAAGAAGAAGTCCGCAGCGGGTGCATACGTATCGTCTTCAGTGTAAGAAGTGATGCCTGAAAGGAAGAAGTCGCCACCATACATGATCGCGTAACCACAAACGAGATACATAATACAAGCAATCGCATAAAGCGCGACGTTCTTAGTAAGGATCTCGGTTGTGTTTTTCGCACGGACTAGACCTGCTTCAAGCATAGCGAAACCTGCCGCCATCCACATGACTAGAGCACCAGACACGAGGAAGTAGAAGGTATCAAGACTGAAAGCCATTTGGCTCATTTCGTTCACGTTAATCTCCTGTTTAAGTTTTACCTGCCAAGTTAATTAGCAACTAGTATGCCAATATGACAAGAGACTTTAAGACAAGAGATCACAGCATTCGTGACAAATCGCACCGATCTTCAAGCTGAAGGCGCACTGATTTAATACATTTTAGCTGCATTAACGGTCAAAATAGCTTTAATTTGAAGCAAAATGCACTACTTATGAGCAAATCTGCCCGTTTTCATCTAATGATGGAAATGGCCTACCTTGCTCCAATAATTCCTGCGCTTCTTTTGGATAGGCAAAGGTAAACAATAATCGCTGGTATTCCGCCTCATCTAATTGCACCGAAGAAAACATCCCTTTTGCGTGTCGCTGGCGTTGTGCTTCTGCCAAAATAATGGCCGCTGAAACCGACACATTATAAGAAGCCGTCATACCCATCATAGGAATAATCACATGGCCATCTGCTTTTTCAGCCGCCTCTGGCGTCACGCCAAAGAGCTCTTGGCCAAATAAAATAGCCGTAGGCTGCGTGTAATCCTCTTCGCGGTAATCGACCGCCTTATCAGAAAAATTCGCACAAACAATGCGCTTTCCTTGCTCACGCAAAACATCAAAACATTGACCCACGGTTTGATGCTGTGACACTTCCACCCAACGACCCGCACCTTTGGCCGTATTATTAAAATCTCGATAGCCACCCTTAGGAATAACACTGTGTGCATAGGCCACACCCATCGCATCACAGGTTCGAATAATGGCAGAAAGGTTATGACTCTTGTGGACCTCTTCCATAATCACAATTAAATCAGCTTGACGCTGATCCAGCATACGTTTAATTTTCTCAAAGCGCTCAGGTGTCACCAGCTTTCCTCGTAATTTCACAGTCAATGCCGCATCATACCATTTTTAGTTGGAAAAACTGCATGTCAAATAACAACTTGCTGTCTGATCGCCGCTTTCTGCCTTTCTTTATGACGCAGTTTTTTGGTGCACTCAACGACAATGTCTATAAACAAGCCCTACTTTATCTCGTCACTTTTTCCCTAATCAGTTGGCATGGCAGCATGGACGCCACCGTTTTTAATAATATTTCAGCGGCATTATTTATTTTGCCCTATTTTTTGTTGTCATTTTTAGCAGGCCAGATCGCAGATAAATATGAGTCGGCCGCCTTAATACGGCGCATCAAAAACGCCGAAATTTTGATCATGCTTCTTGTCGCCGTGAGCTTTTTTTTCCAATGGTTTTGGGGGTTATTAATCGCATTATTGCTCACTGGCGTGCAATCCACTTTTTTTAGCCCGATTAAATACGCCTATTTACCCAAACATATCCCAGAGCGCCAGTTGATACTGGCCAATGGCTGGCTCCAGCTCGGTACGTTCTCAGCCATCATTTTTGGCGCGATCCTCGCAGGGCTTGCCATTCACGCATTTAGCTTAAGTGTTGCCGAAGCCGTAAGCCTATTTGTGCTGCTGCTTGCCTGCTTAGGCCGCCTTAGCGCTCAGTACATTCCTAAAACAACCGTTGCCGACCCCAACTTGATTTTACGCCTCAATCCGATCACCGAATCCATTCAGTTATTCCGCTATTGCCAACATACACTGGGGGCAAAAACATTGATTTTGGGAATTTCGTGGTTTTGGTTTTTGGGCATTTGCTTGCTTAGCCAGCTTCCAAAGCTCGTGGCCGATGACCTAGGCGGTGACACCACCGTGCTGAATATTGTTCTGGCCTTGTTCGCCATCGGCATTGGTATCGGTGCCGTATTATGCAAAAGCCTATCAAAGAATGAGTTTAGCCTAAAATGGAGCCGACTCGCCAGCGCTTTGATCGCTGTTTTTTTGATCGAGTTTTATTTTTGCTGCATCAGCAACCTAGGACAGCTTACATCCGCGCAATCGTTATTTCAGAGTGTATCGAGCCTTAGGTTTATGGCGGACGTGCTCATTCTTGGCGCCTTAGCAGGGATCTTCGTGGTGCCGTTACTGAGCTTGCTTCAACTGCGTTCACCACCCGTTTACTTGGCGCGTATTATTTCAGCCAGCAATATCAGCAATGCCCTATTTATGATATTAGCCTCGGTGTTCGCCATTGTCATGATTGAGCTGGTCGGGCTCAGTATACCGAGCCTATTTTTAACACTCGCGGCCTTGCAAATAGTCGCTTGGGCTTTACTCCAATTCGCCAGTCATACCCGCTAGTGTCATCGGGCCAACCCAGAGGCTTCCACAATGCAAATTGCCGCGTGTATCAGTATCATCTGCAATGCCAAGCATATTGGCATATAAATCCTTTAAGTTGCCTGCTAGGGTGAAGTTTTTCACTCCGTGCTTGAACTGACCATTTTCAAACCAAATACCCGCAGCCGCTTGAGACATGTCACCCGTCATCGTATTTACGCCTTGTCCCATCAACTCGGTAATGTATATACCTTTACCAGCGTCTTTAAGCATCGTGTCTAAACTTACTGTCGTATGCGCCAAGCGCACATTTCTTAAGCCCGACGCACAACCGTTAACGGTCATTCCTAAGCGCCGAGCAGAATAGTCACCCAGAACATATTGCTCAACGACGCCTGATTGGATCAACGTTAATGGCCGCGTCCTAACACCATCGGCATCAAACGGCAGGCTGTATAAGCCACCCGAAATTAGCGGATCATGCGAAATCGTCAACCAGTCTGGCAGAATGCTTTGTCCCAAGCTCTCAACCAAGAAACCGTTTTTCAAATATTGGCTACGCCCAGATAACGCGCCAAACAAAGGCGAAAATAGGCGCTTGGCGATATCCGGCGAGAAAATCACCTGTGTTTTTTGAGACCCCAAAGGCTTGGCCGATAATTTACGATGGACACGCTCAATCGCTTGGCTTTGAAACAACTCAATGCTTGGCATATCGGACCAATTGCGCACACGGTCAAACCAGTAGGCCTGCTCCATACCTTGCGCATTTTGCCCCAGCACACCAATGGAGCATAACGCGCTGCTGCCACTGTATGAGCCAATCATGCCATGGCTATTGCCATAAACTTGAAAACCTTGATGTGTGGAAATGTCCGAGCCCTCGCTTCGCACATCCCCAATTTGCTTTGTGGATACCATTTGGCTCAGGTCATCAAGTTCAAGCGCAATATCGCGCATGGTGTCTAAATTCGGGAGTGATTCGCTAAAGTCGATACCCGGGTCTTGATACTCAAATGCCATATCCGCTTTTGGTGCCAACCCCAAAAACGCCTCTTTTTCAGAATAGCGCGCAATAGCAAGAGCTTGTTCAACGCAATCCTCCAAGGCCTGCGGCTGAAGAACATTGGTTGAAGCAACACCTTGCGCTTGATCTTTATACACCGTCAACGACAAGTGTGCGGTTGTTTCAAACTCAAGTGTTTCAAAGGCACCTTGTCTGGCTGACATGCGCGCTGCCTGACCACCTTGGATATGAACCTCGACATGATCCGCTTGAATTTGTTTGGCTCGCTTAAGCAAATGCTCGGCAATATCGGTATAATGAGCTAAATTTTGAGACATGATAAATGATTGATAAAAACGTTATAGCCGCCATACTACAGGATGATTGCAGCAAGACGAAACGCAAAGCTGCTATGCACGAACTA
>JAXHSS010000047.1:0-11438 GCA_034190675.1 Pseudomonadota bacterium | reverse complement strand
CGCCGCTTATGGTGTGTTCATTCTGATGATGGTCTTGATGAAATCAGCTGTTCTGCACCAACCACTGTTACTCAGATTTTTGATGGTGAAAAATCTCAATTTATTATCTCGCCTGAAACCGTTGGCCGAGATTTTGCTGATCTGGATTTACTTCGTGTTGATACACCAAAGCAAAGCTTTCATTTGATTGAAAAAGCATTACAAAAAGGCAATGAGTCAAAAGAAGTCCAAGCGGCTCGCTTGATCATTTCCTTAAATGCGGGTGCCGCTTTATTTATTGCTGAACAAACTCAAAGTTTCAAGGCGGGTGTTGAAATGGCCGAGGATATTCTTTACAGCGGAACGGCACTTGAAAAAGTCCAGCAGTTTGCTGAGTTCACTCAAATCTTGAAGCAGGTAGATGCATGAGCGGCCCCACTATTTTAGATAAAATCATTGATGTTAAATGGCAAGAAATTGCGCAGGCAAAGCGAACTAAAACCTTTTATGACCTTGAGCAATTTGCAAAAGACCACAAACCGCGTGGTTTTGCCAAGGCCTTAGAAACAACTATCGAGTCTGGGCGAGCAGGGGTCATTGCCGAAATTAAAAAAGCATCACCAAGTAAAGGCATTATTCGTGAAGACTTTAACCCTTCGCGTTTTGCACAAAGCTATCAAGAAGGCGGAGCGACCTGCCTTTCTGTGCTAACCGATGAGCAGTTTTTCAAGGGATGCGCTGCCTATTTAGAGCAAGCAAGAACAGCCTGCGATCTGCCGGTATTGCGTAAGGATTTCATGGTGGATATTTACCAAATAGCAGAAGCTGCTGCGATGAATGCCGATGCAGTTTTGTTGATTGTTGCCGCCTTAAGTGATGCGCAAATAAGCGAGCTTAATGCCTGCGCGCTAGATTTTGGCCTCGATGTTTTGGTCGAAATTCATAATCAACAAGAGCTGGAGCGTGCGCAACGTATTGCCCCTCGTTTATTGGGAATCAATAATCGTGATTTGCATACCTTTAATACTTCGTTGACTACCACACTTGATCTATTGCCGCTGATTGATCGTCGACAAACAACAGTGATCACTGAAAGCGGGATCGCAACCCGTGATGATGTTGAAACCATGCGAGAGCAGGATGTTCATGGTTTTTTAATTGGTGAATCCTTCATGCGCGCTGAAGACCCTGGTAGCCGAGTCAAAGCTTTTTTTGGCTAGGAGCCAATACTCACGCTTAAGCTGCTATTGGTTTATTTACCAATACAAAACGAGCTAAAGATATGGCCAAGCAGATCATCAGCACTAACTTGGCCTGTAATACTGCCCAGCGCATCATGGGCAAGTTTTAGATCCTCTGCCATCAGATCTCCTGAAGCCGAAACCTTTAGCTGTGTATCTGCCTGCTGCAAATGACTTAGGGTTTGCTCAAGGGCATCAACATGCCGCTGTCTGGCGCTAAAAAGCCCCTCTGGCGATTGTTCTAAACCAGCCTGACGTTTGATTGCTGTTTTTAATTGATCTAAACCTTGCTCAAATTTCGCTGAAATAAACAATGCATTCGGTGATTGTTGTTGCAATTGCTTAATTCGCTCAGCGGATAAGGTGTCTGCTTTATTCAGCAAAATAAACATTGCTTTGTCGGGATACTGCGCTTGCAAGGCCTCTCGTTGAGCTTCGATACTCGAAAAATCCGCATGATTTAACTCATTCAAACTGATCAACCAAAGCAAAATATCGCTGGTTTCTATTGCTTGTTCAGCTCGCTGAATACCGACCTGTTCGACCACATCGACCGTTTCTCTTAATCCTGCGGTATCGATAATATTCAACGCCAATCCATCAATTTGAATACGTTCTTTTAAGGTATCGCGGGTCGTGCCTGCAATATCCGTGACAATCGCCGCTTCATGGCCCGCTAATACATTTAATAAGGTGGATTTTCCTGCATTGGGCTTACCGGCCAACACTACCGTTAGACCTTCTTGCAAAACCTGGCCCTGCTGGGCTTTTTGTAATGTCTCTTTAAGTGTGTTGATCAGCTCACTGAGCTGGTTTTTGACTTGTTCATCTTGAATGAAATCAATGTCTTCATCAGGGAAATCCATTGCGGCTTCAACATACAAACGAAGATGTAATAATTGATCACTGACACGATGAATAAATTGAGAAAACGCACCTTGCAAAGAGGCATGCGCATTTTTAGCTGCTTGCTCCGTCTGTGCATTGATAAGATCGGCGATGGCTTCTGCCTGCGCTAGATCAATTTTATCATTCAGGTAAGCACGCTGAGAAAATTCACCGGGCTGCGCTAATCGCGCACCCAGCTTTACGCAACGATTAACCAAGCTATTGAGCACCACCATACCGCCATGGCATTGAAGCTCAACAACATCTTCTCCAGTAAAAGAAAACGGGGCTTGAAAATAAATCGCCAAACCGGTGTCGATGGCTTGTTGATCTGCACTGAAAAAGGTTTTTAATTTCGCTTTGCGCGGCTCTTGGGTGTTTTCAGTTTGGCAAATTTTTTGAACAATAGTAAGCGCTTGCTTACCTGATAATCTGACGATACCAATAGCGCCCTGTCCGGGCGCCGTGGCAATACTGACAATAGTATCTGTAGAATTAATCATCCAGACTACGGTTAATCCACCATTGCTGTGCAATCGTGAGTACGTTGTTGGTTAACCAATAAAGCACCAAACCTGCTGGGAACCAGAGGAATAAAATGGTGAACATCCAAGGCATCCATTTCATCACCGATTGTTGCATCGGATCTTGAGGTGTTGGATTAAGCTTCATTTGGAAATACATAGAAACACCCATCAACAACGGAAGGATGAAAAACGGATCCAGCAATGATAAATCTTGAATCCACAAGAAAGGTGACTGACGAAGCTCTACACTTTCCAGTAAAACCCAATACAGTGATAAAAAGACCGGCATTTGCAGCAAGATAGGCAAACAACCACCCATTGGGCTGATCTTTTCTTTTTTGTACAGTGCCATCATTTCTTGAGATAGCTTTTGACGATCGTCCTTATATTTTTCACGAAGAATTTTCATTTTCGGCGCAAATTTACGCATTTTGGCCATAGATTTATAGCTCGAATAAGACAATGGGTAAAGCGCTAACTTGATCAAGAACGTCAGGCCGATAATCGCCAGACCCCAGTTACCCACCAAACCATAAATCCATTTCAATCCGGCGAATAAGTATTTTGCGATGAACCATAGGAAACCATAGTCAACCGTTTGCTCAAGACCAGGCTTGATTTCACTCAAACGCTCTTGAATTTTCGGGCCGACATATAGCTGCGCGCCAAGTGTTTGGCTTGTGTTAGGGTTAATCAACACCTGTTCATCTTCAAAGGTAACATAGTTCATCTCACCTTTTTGACGCGTCGATAAACGGTGCTGGCCTTGCTCTGAAGGAATCCAAGCCGATAAGAAATAATGCTGAACCATCGCAATCCAACCACCTTCGGTTGAGACTTTCGGGTTATCGTCATTAAAGTCATCAAATGTGAGTTTATTGAACGTCTCCTCTGGGGTGCCGTAAGCTCCACCTAAGAAGGTAGGCAGCGGAATAAATCCAGCATTAGCCGATGACGGATCATCGGCGCTGTTACGCTTTAACTGGCCATAAAACTTCACTAGAAGTGCATTACTTGAAGCATTATTTACGGTGTAATCAACATCAATAAGATAGTCGTCAGCATGAAATGTATATGTTTTTTCATAGCTCACCCCTTCATGCTCAAAGCTTAACGGAACAACGAGATTACCTTGCTCAATTTGGTATTTGGTTTTTTCAGCACTAAAAACAGGGGCTTCTTTTAAGACCTTGTTGATTCCGTTTTGACCAATCAAGCCGCTTTGTACGACATTAATGACCTGATCATTATTTTCGAGCAAGACAAAGGCATTGTCTGGTTGGTCTTTAGATTCTGGGTATTTTTTTAACGCCAAAAAGACCAAATCGCCACCTTTAGGGTTGATTTTGGCAAAGACAAGCGGTGTTTCAATATCGATGAACTGACTGGTGACTTCTTTGGTTCCTTCTAAACCAAGTTCAGTTGTTAGCTCTGCGGTTTCACGAGTTGGGTTGCCGTAGTCTTTTTGCCAAGCCATGATTAATAGCCAAACAACTACGCCTAAAGCAGCTAAAATAACAATACGTTGCTTATCCATCTTGTCTCTCTATGTCTAATATTCGTTTAAATGCTTTTTCAATGCTCTGATGGCATTGTGCTTTGGTGGCATGATTTGCCTTAGGATTTGCCAGCACAACTATATCACAGCGGGGTAGATCATACTGCAACTGGCGAAACTTTTCTCGGTGTAAACGCTTGATTAAATTACGTTTTACCGCGGTCTTAACCTTTTTTTTCGCAATAACAAAACCAATTCTTGGACCTGATTTTTGGCCAAAGTGAATAAGATACAAGAAATGTGGTGTCGCTATTTTAAGATCAACGGATTTAAACACTGCATCAAAGTCAGCAGCATTCAATAAGCGATGAGATTTGAGAAAAGTCTGAGGAGGGGGAGAAATGTTCACGAGAACATTGAACATCATGGGCTATAGTGATCTACAGCCCATGGAAGCCTTAACAAGCTAGACGCTTGCGTCCTTTTGCGCGACGGCGTGAGATAAGCTTGCGTCCGTTCTTAGTTGCCATGCGTGCACGGAAACCGTGTGTACGCTTACGCTTTAGGTTACTTGGTTGAAAAGTGCGTTTCATAATTTTTTCCAGCCCTTTAAGTGAGCCGTGTATCTTATTGAAAGTAAAGCAATGGGTCAAGTTATTTAACGAGGATCACATCTTTAATATTATATTAAGTTAATTAATTAAAGTTATTGTTATTATTAAGAGGGATAAAACACGTGGATAACTGTGTGATTAAATGATTTTTCAAAGACTTACCATGAAATTTAGCCGGTATTATTTGAGGAATTAGTTGTGGATAACTCTGTATAGTCTGGGTATAGCTCGTTAATCTTTTTCATCATCTAAACTTATCCAGAAGTTATAAAGTATTTATTCATAAGTTATCCACAGCAGACATTATTTAGATCGCGTTTAATGCTTTTGATGATTGTCTAATTTGCATTCAATAACTTTGCTTTAACCTAGGATAGATTCGCTAAATTTGCTATAATTTTTGATCGATTTTTTTTGACGATATATTGTGCAATTTTGGTTGGATATACAGCAAAGTCTTCAAGACTTTATTTCAGAGGATGAATTCCTTACTTGGATTAAGCCTTTAAATTTCGTTGAGTTTAAGGAGAGTGAGTACTTACTATTGTCTGCACACAATAGTGTTATTCGCGATCATGTATTAGAGGAATTTAAGCGTCCTTTTGCTCGAGCCTTTGAGGAGTTGGATCAAGTCAACCTGAACCTAAAAATTCGTGTTGAGCAAGTACAAAAAGAAGAGATGAATTTATTCGAAGACTCATCGGATTCTGTATCGTCAAAAACTGGGGTTCAGTCACCCTTAGGTTCACAAGCAAAGGATTGGAAGCACAGTGAATTCACGTCGAATCTAGACTCGAAATACAGCTTTGATAACTTTGTTGAAGGCAGCTCTAACCAGTTTGCTTATGCCGCGGCGCAACAAGTGGCGGAGTTTCCTGGAACGGGCTCAAATCCGTTGGTGATATATGGCAGCGTAGGTTTAGGAAAAACTCACTTAATGCTGGCTACGGGCAATGAAATAAAACGTCGTAACCCCAAAGCTCGTGTTCTTTATATGAGCACCCATTCGTTTCGAAGCCAGATTGTGAATGCAATTCGTCATAAGAAGATTGATGATCTGAAGCAGTTTTATAATTCGATGGATGTCTTATTAGTTGATGATATTCAGTTTTTATCTACAGGTAGCAAAACTCAGGAAGAATTTTTCCATTTGTTTAACCATTTATTTGAAAACAAAAGTCAGATTATTTTGACCTGTGATCGTTTTCCCAAAAAGTTGGTCAATATTGAAGATCGATTAGTCTCTCGTTTTAGTTGGGGTTTGACGGTTTATGTTGAGCCGCCTGAGTTAGAAACCCGTGTGGCTATCCTTAAACAAAAGGCTCTGGATTATCAATTTAAGCTCACTGATGATGTCGCCTTTTTTATCGCAAAACATATTATGGGCCATGTTCGTGATTTGGAAGGTGCGTTAACTACGGTTAGAGCACATGCGAACTTTATGGGCCTAGAGGCAACAGTGCCCTTGGTTAGAGAAGCTTTAAGAGAGCAGATCGTAGTTCATGCCTCGATTTTGAATATCGATAATATTCAGAAAATGGTGGCTGATTATTATGATCTTACCCTGTCTGACCTATTATCAAAAAGTCGGGCTAGGTCTATCGCAAGGCCTCGACAAATGGCAATGGCCTTAGCAAAAGAATTTACGCAAATGAGTTTACCAGATATTGGCCGTGCTTTTGGTGGTAGAGACCACACCACAGTAATGCATGCCTGTAAGAAAATTAATGAATTAAAACAAGAAGATGCGAACACGCAAGGGGATTGGAAAAACCTCGTTCGACGTCTGCAATCATAACAACGGGAGTTCCTATGAAATTTAGTATTAACCGTGAAGAGTTGATTACCCCACTTAACCAAATTGCGGGGATTGTTGAAAAAAGTCAAACCATGCCGATTTTGTCGAATGTGTTTATTCAAGTTGACCAACAATCGATGAAATTGACGTCTACGGATAATGAGCTTCAGCTCGAGGTGATGTTAGAGTTGTTAAACATCCAAAGCCCTGGCAACCGTTGTTGTGATGCAAAAAAGCTTTTGGATATCTGTAAATCCTTACCTCAGGACTCTACGCTTCATTTTGAGTTAGAGAATGACCAAATTTTAATTCAAAGTGGTAAATCTCGTTTTCAGCTGGCGAGCTTACCCGCTGAGGATTTTCCTGCTTTTGAAGAAAACCAATCCCTATATGAATTTGAAGTGATGTCAGATAAATTATCTGAGTTGATCAAAACTACGCAGTTTTCAATGGCGGTGAATGATGTCCGTTCTTATTTGAACGGTATGTTGCTTGAGGTGAGTCCTTCAGAATTGATCAGCGTGACGACAGATGGCCATAGACTGTCGATTAACTGGAAAGAGGTGAGTACCAGTGTGACGGAAAACCAGCAGTTGATCCTTCCTAAAAAGGCAGTGACAGAGTTAACCCGAATCTTCCCAGGTGAACAGAATTTGTCAGTTGGATTTTCTAACAACCAAATCCGTGTCCAAGGCGGTAAGCTGCGTTTTCATTCGAAATTGATTGATCACACTTACCCCAACTATAAGCGCGTTATTCCAGAGCAAACAGATAATATTTTGCGCATTGATCGTTTGCAGCTTCGTGATGCTTTAAACCGTGTATCCATTCTAACTAACCGTCAGTTGCGCGGTGTTCGCTGGGTGCTTGAGAATAATGTATTGACCATTTATTCGCATAATAGTGATCAAGAGCAAGCAAAAGAAGAGCTAGAAGTTAACTATACAGCTGCGCCGATCGAAATTGCTTTCAATGTTTCTTATCTTCAAGATGTGCTCAATACAATGGAAGTGAATGAAGTAACGATTTTCTTTACCGATAATAACAGCTCAATCTTATTGAAAGATTCGCATGATGAGCAACGTGCGCTGTATGTTGTCATGCCTATGCGCCTGTAAACTGAGTACACTGAGTATATGTATATAGAGTCTCTTGAGTTAAGGCAGTTTCGCTGCTTTGAGACTCTATCACTTTCTCTAACGACGCCGATGACCATGATAACAGGCTCGAATGGATCAGGAAAAACATCCATTATTGAAGCGATTTATAGTTTAGGAAAAGGTAAGTCTTTTCGTGCACAGAAGCTGGATCAACTCATACAGCAAGATGCACAAGACTTTGTTGTTTCTGTCAAGCTTGTTGATGGCCAAGTAGCCGGGATGAAAAAGCAGAAGCAACAAGCCCCAGAGTTTCGTTTGAACCGTGAAGAGTCGACTTTAGCAACTATAGCTACTCAATTACCTATGGTTGAAATTAACCCTAATGTGACGGATTTTTTCTCTGTTTCACCCGCGCAGCGACGTAAAATTCTTTTTTATTATATGTTCCACGTGGAACAAGAGTTTTATGCTGTATGGAAAAAGGCGAATCGGGTACTCGTTCAACGCAATGCATTGCTAAAAAAACAAACGAAACGAACGGTTGAGCTCGATTATTGGACAGAGCAGCTAATTGAAGCGCAAAACAATATTGATCAATATATTGAAAAAGGTTTTGAACAGCTAAAAGCTAATTATGATCAAGTGTTATCCGCTTTTAATCTGAACTTCATACAGCCTGAAGATAACCTACAGCTTATTTATAACAACGGTTACAGCGCGAAAAATGAAAATTACGATGCTGTAATACAGATTCAGTACGAAAATGATTTAAAATATGGGTTTACACAGAGCGGTTTTCATCGATTGGATTATCGAGTAACGCATAATGGTAAACGCATAGAACAATTTTTTTCTCGCGGCCAATTAAAACAGATGGGTATGTTATTCATACTCAGTATGGCGCAAGGTATTTTTGAAATAAAAGGTAAATGCTTATTACTGATCGATGAAATCGCGGCAGAGCTAGATAATAAAGCCCAGCAAAATTTATTTGATTTTATAAGTAAAACACCATTCCAGTCATTAGTGACTACCATTACACCCATAGAAACAAACGAGTTGATTAAAGATCAGCATTACGCTTTGTTCCACGTGGAACAATAACAGGAGGACGTTATGTCAAATGAAGTGAGTCAGAACCAACCATCGTATGACTCGAGCAGTATTAAAGTCTTAAAAGGTTTGGACGCTGTTCGCAAAAGACCCGGTATGTATATTGGTGATACCGATGACGGAACCGGTTTGCATCATATGGTATTTGAAGTTGTTGATAACTCAATTGATGAGGCTTTAGCAGGTCACTGTTCTAAAATTATGGTGATTATTCATGAAGATGAATCAATTACTGTAGAAGACAATGGCCGAGGCATTCCTACTGATATCCACAAAGAAGAAGGCAAGTCCGCCGCAGAAGTGATTATGACGGTACTTCATGCAGGTGGTAAGTTTGATGATAATACTTATAAAGTATCGGGTGGTTTGCACGGCGTAGGTGTTTCGGTGGTAAACGCGCTTTCTGAACAATTAAAACTAACGATTTGGCGCCATGAGAAAAAACATGAAGTGGTGTTTAATCATGGTGTGAATGCAGAGCCGTTATCTGTTGTAGGTCCAGCAGAGCGAACGGGCACGCAAGTTCACTTTAAGCCGAGCAAAGAGACTTTTTCAAATATTGAATTCAACTACGATTATTTGGCTAAACGTCTGCGCGAGCTGTCGTTCCTAAACAGCGGTGTGCGTATTGAGTTACGTGATGAGCGCAGCAATAAAAAAGACGAATTCTTCTACGATGGTGGTATCAAAGCATTTGTTGAATATCTAAATAGCTCGAAGAAGCCATTAACAGATGTGATTAGTATTGCTGATGCGGATGAAAAAACAGGTATCAGTGTTGAAATCGCATTGCAGTGGAATGAAAACTATAACGAGTCAGTTTTCTGTTTTACTAACAATATCCCACAACGTGATGGTGGTACGCATTTATCAGGCTTTAAAGCAGCGTTAACTCGCTCATTTAATAGCTTTTTGGACAGTGAAGGATATCTAAAGAAGGAAAAAACGAACCCCTCTGGTGAAGATATTCGTGAAGGTATTACAACGGTTATTTCAGTTAAGGTTCCGGATCCTAAATTTAGCTCACAGACTAAGGATAAGTTGGTATCGAGTGAAGTCAAAAGCATTGTAGAGCAGATTGTATATGCTAAGTTGTCAGAATATTTAATTGAGAACCCAGCGGATAGTAAGATCTTAGCTAACAAGATCCTGCAGGCGGTTCGAGCACGCGAAGCTGCCCGAAAAGTACGTGATATGACTCGTCGTAAAGGTGCATTAAGTTTAGGCGGTCTTCCTGGTAAGCTTGCTGACTGTCAGGAAAAAGATGCGTCGCTCTCAGAATTATACCTAGTGGAGGGTGACTCTGCGGGTGGTTCTGCAAAGCAGGCGCGTAACCGTGCGACACAGGCTATTTTGCCGCTGCGTGGTAAGATCCTGAACGTTGAAAAGGCGCGTTTTGATAAGATGTTGAGTTCGAATGAGATCACCGCATTGATTACGGCGCTGGGCTGTGGCATTGGACAAGACGAATATAATGTTGAAAAACTGCGATATCATCGCATTATTATCATGACGGATGCTGACGTTGATGGTGCACATATTCGAACGTTGTTATTGACTTTCTTCTTCCGTCAAATGCCTGAATTGATCGAAAAAGGTTATATCTATATTGCGCAACCCCCGCTCTATAAGATCAAAAAAGGTCGTCAGGAAATCTATCTCGCTGATGAAACCGAGCTTACTCATTATTTAATGAACTCAGTTATTGATAGCGTGCAATTATTTGCAAGCGAGGGCACACCTGCCATTACGGGTGAGGCATTGGAGAAATTATTACGTGATTATGTTGAGGTTGAGCATATTATTGAGCGCAATAAAGCGGACTATCCAGCGCTATTGCTTAATCAATTACTTTACCAAGACATACTACCAGCAGAGCAGCTAGAAGATAAAACAGCAGTAGAACAATGGGCAGCAGCGGTGCTAGAGGCTATAAATGCAGAGCGACCCAGCTATGAGCAATTTACTTTGCGCCTAGAGCTGACAGATGAAGCATGGCTGCCAATTTTTGCACAGTCAGTTAATGGTGTTGAAGAAAGCTATTTAATGGAAAAATTCTTCTTTGAAAGTAAAGATTACCGCAAGCTGTCACAATTTGCTGATAGCATTGATGGACTCTTTTCACAGCAGAGCTTTGTGCTAAAGGGCGAAACGCCAATTCATGTGGATAATTTTGCTACATTAATGGCTTGGGTTCGTAAAGAAGGCAGTAAAGGCGTGACGATTCAACGCTATAAAGGCCTTGGCGAAATGAACCCTGAACAGCTTTGGGAAACTACGATGAACCCTGAGACACGTTCATTACTGCAAGTGAAAGTAGAAGATATTGTCGATGCGGATGCCATGTTTACTACTTTAATGGGCGATCAAGTCGACACCCGAAGAGAATTTATTGAACAAAACGCACTAAATGTTGCGAACTTAGATGTATGAGGAACAAAAATGACAACAGAAACTGTATTTGAACCCATTAAAATCGATTGTTTTAAAGCGTATGACGTACGTGGCGAATTAGGTAAAACACTGGATGAAGCGATTGCGTATCGTATTGGCCGCGCCTTTGTTGAGTTTCTTGATGCAAGGAAAGTGGTTATCGGTGGTGATATTCGACTGTCGACTGAGGGCATTAAGCAAGCAACGATTGAAGGGATTACCGATGCAGGTGCCGATGTCATCGATA
>JAXHSS010000046.1:0-11568 GCA_034190675.1 Pseudomonadota bacterium | reverse complement strand
GGCACTCACCGAGGAGTCCACGCCACCTGACATGCCGACGATGACTTTCTTGCCTGAATTGACGCTGTGATTTAGATCATGCTGCGACATGGCTTAGACCGTGTAGCCCTGACAAATATCAAGCGGATATCGGCGCCCTTTGAGATAATCGTCGATACAACGTTGTACGAGGTCGCCACGGTGCGAGAGCTGCTGAATCTCATCGATGCTGAGCCACTGTGCACCGATAATGCTTTTATCGGTGGGGCCCTCATAGCGCTGCTCAACTGCTTGTCCAATAAACGCAATTCGGCAGTAGTGGCGATCATTGGCAGCATGGTAATGATAAATGCCGAGAAAATCAGTTAGCTCAACTTGCCAGCCGGTCTCCTCCTCAGTTTCACGAATGGCCGCCTGCATGACAGTTTCATTGTTTTCGACATGACCGGCAGGTTGGTTGATCACAAGCTGTCCTTTGGAATGTTCGTGAACCATGAGGAATTGACCATCGCGCTCGATAATCGTCGCAACGGTTAGATGAGGTAATATCGACAAAATATACGCCTTACGTTTTCGAATAAAAGGATACTTGGCATGATAACAAATCCTTTTGCTCTGGAGAATGCCAAGAAAGTGATCGCTCTTAGCTTGTTAAATTTTGGTGTTAGTTATGCACTTAAATTAGCTGGTATACGAGCAAGGCTAGCAGGTAAAACGTGACAATTTGCAAAGGGCGCTCGAAATTGCTTTAGGTTTGCTTATAATAGAGCTTACTTTATTTGCTCACAGGGGCATGATGTCCACTATTCTGATGATCTTTGGCCGTGAAGGGAAGCGCATACAGCGCCTGATGTTAGCATTTGGCATGTTTGCCATGTTGTTTTTTAGTGGCTGTGCCACCGTTCATAACCCTGATCCGAACGACCCTTGGGAAAGCTATAACCGAACCATGTTCGAGTTCAACGATACAGTGGATCGTTACACACTCAAACCCGTTGCACAGGCCTATGACTATGTCATGCCCGAGTTAGCTGAACAGCGTGTGTCGAATTTTTTCTCAAATCTCGATGATTTAGGAAACTTTGTTCACGGCATTTTGCAGCTGGATTTTGAAACGGCGTTTCAAGACTTAACCCGCTTTATCTTCAATACTACCTTGGGTCTAGGCGGTTTATTTGAGGTCACTGAGGATCTTGGCTTTTTGACCCCTAAACACCAACAAGATATGGGTGTAACGCTAGCTAGCTGGGGCGTACCTCAAGGGCCTTATGTTGTTTTACCTTTACTTGGGCCAGCAACGGTGCGATCTGCTGTCGGTAGAGTGCCCGATTACTTCATCAGCCCGGGTTACGTCATTGGTGCGCATACCCAGTGGCTGGGTGAAAATGATACCGAAATCGGCTATGGTGTGACGGCATTGGATCTTATTCAAACCCGTGCAGAATTACTGGATTTAGAAGAGTTGCTGATTGGTGATCGCTACACGGCGGTTCGCGATGCTTACTTAAATCGACGAACGTTTATCATCACAGGGGAGCAACCCGTGAGCGAATCAGATCCGTTTTTGGATGAAGCATCAGAGGATGAGGGCTGGGATGACGAATGGTAATGCCATATGGGCTTATTTGAGTGTCTCGATTAATTTAAGATAAATAACAGAGTTGGATTTTTTATGTATGAAATTTTGATGTCAGGTGGCTGGGTGATGGTGCTAATTACGCTAGCATCGATTCTTTCACTGGCGATTTGTATTGAGCGTTTTTGGACATTACGTCATGATAAGCAAGCGCCAAAGGCGTTAGGCGATCGAGTGATTCAAGGCCTACAACGTGGCTCGATCAGTACCGCTCAAATGCATGAAATTGAAGAAAAATCGGCTCTAGGTTGTGTACTGGTCGCAGGTCTTCAGAAACGTGCTGATGGCCGTGTCGCCGTTAAAGAAGCGATGGAGCTTGAAGGGCAGCTACAAGTTTCCTATATGGAGCGCTTTTTAAACTTATTGGGTAGTATCGCTCAGATCGCGCCATTATTAGGTCTTTTAGGAACGGTACTGGGTATGATCGATGTTTTTGCTGTGATCACTGAGGCAGGCGCTGACAAATCAGGACTGGCGAGCGGCATTTCAAAGGCGTTGATCACAACCGCTGCGGGTTTGGTGGTTGCTATTCCAAGTCTATTCTTCCATCGTTATTTTTCTCGCCAAATTGAAGAATATGCCCTGCAAATTGAGCAAAATGGCATGAAATTGTTGGATGCAATGTTTAATACTAAGGCGAAATAACGAGGAACCTTCATCGTGAAAATTGCCCGTTCTCAAAACAAACAAGATCAGCAGATCAACCTGACACCGTTGATCGACGTGGTGTTTTTGCTGGTCATT
Organism: Pseudomonadota bacterium; assembly: GCA_034190675.1. Taxonomy (GTDB): domain Bacteria; phylum Pseudomonadota; class Gammaproteobacteria; order Pseudomonadales; family JAXHSS01; genus JAXHSS01. The sequence goes on along the minus strand of JAXHSS010000046.1, from coordinate 9,209 downwards.
TTTTTTATGGTCTCAACGTCATTCACTAATGAAACGCGTATCGGCATCGAACTGCCTGAAAGTACCGATCAGCCAGCGGCTGAATCTGTTGTAGCGATTGAGCTAGTGATCACCAGTCAAGGCGCATATCGTGTTAACGGCGAATCGCTTGTCAGATCGGATGCTCAAACCCTGCAAAAAGTGCTTCAGCAACAGGCGCAGGGAATGAACCTAACGGCAACACCGCTAGTTATCAGCGCGGATAAAGATGCCAAGCACCAATATGTGATAACTGCAATGGATGTTGCGGGTCGTATGGGCTTTACCTCCATTAATTTATTGACTCAAGATCAGTAACACATGAGCCAACAAGAACTTTCCGGAAAAGCGGCCTATGGCCGCTTACTTCGTTATGTGAAGCCCTATGCTTGGGTTTTCGCCATTACTTTGCTTGGTTTTCTTGTGTCAGCTGCAATGGAAGGTGCCTCGGCGGCTTTTTTGGGGATTTTGACCGAAGTACTTGATGGCAAACGTGGTGATGAATGGCATGTCTATATGCCATTGATTTTCTTGGGAATTATCTTTTTTCGCGGGTTGGGGAATTTTTTAGGTAATTTTTCGATTCAGTATGTGGGTCGCCAAGTGGTGCGCGATTTACGAGCCGACTTGTTTGCCAAAATGCTGACGCTGCCCAGCCAGTTTTATGCAGAGCAATCGGCAGGACGTTTATTGTCTCGTGTGACATTTGAGGTCGATCAGATCTCGAACCTGGCTTCTGCAGTGTTTAAAACCGTGGTTAGCGAAGGTCTTAAAGCTTTGGTTTTATTAGGTTTTTTGTTTTACCTAAACTGGAAGTTAACCCTAATTATTTTGATTATCGGGCCTTTGGTCGGTGTGGTGGTCAGTTATGCGAGCAAACGTTTTCGCAAGCTTTCAAAGCGCATTCAAAATGCCATGGGCGAGATCAGTAAAATCACGCAGGAGTCTATCAGTGCGCAATCTGAGGTGAAGATTTATTCAGCTCAGGACTATGAACATGAGCGTTTTTCCAAGGCAAATGATTACAACGCCAAGCAGTCGTTGAAACTGGCCTTAACGGACTCGATCAATACGCCATTAGTGCAGTTATTAATTGCTTTGCCGTTAACATTGGTTATCTGGTTGGCATTAAAAGATTATGTGGGTAACTTGACAACGGCTGATTTTGTTTCGTATTTCACCGCAGTGGGCCTGATTGTAAAGCCGATCCGTGCACTGACGAGTATCAATTCACAAATTCAAAAAGGCCTAGCGGCTTCACAATCGATCTTTACCCTGATGGATGAAGCCTCTGAGCGTGATGAGGGTCAGCAGCAGTTAAGCGCCTTTAAGTCGGCTATTCGTTTTGAGGCGGTTGATTTTCAGTATCCAGGTGCAAATCAGCCAGTATTGCAATCCATTGACCTGTCCATTGAAAAGGGTAAAACCGTGGCTCTGGTTGGACGCTCAGGCAGTGGCAAAAGCACGCTAGTTAGCTTAGTACCGCGCTTTATAGAGCCAACACAAGGCCAAATCTTTATCGATGATCAGCCCCTAACTCATTACAGCCTGTCGTCTTTGCGATCACAAATTGCTCTAGTTAATCAAAAAATAACGCTTTTTGATGGCGATGTTCGCTCCAATATCGCGTATGGCGAATTGGCGAATGCCAGTGATGAAGCCATTATGAAAGCAGCTATGCGCTCGCATGCAAAAGAGTTCATTGAAGGTTTAAAAGATCAGTACCAAAGCCGAGTGGGTCATGAAGGTGTTCAGCTTTCAGGTGGTCAGCGTCAGCGCTTGGCTATTGCGCGAGCGATGCTAAAGCAAGCGCCTATTCTTATTTTAGATGAAGCGACTTCAGCGTTAGACAGTGAGTCAGAGACGTTTATTCAGTCGGCCATTGATGAGTTGATGGGTAAAACGACGATGATTGTTATTGCTCACCGTTTATCAACCATTCAACGTGCCGATACGATTGTGGTGATGGATCAAGGACGAATCATTGAGCAAGGTAGTCATGAGCAGTTGCTGGCTCAAAATGGTTTATATACGCAATTGCACCAACAGCAATTCGGTAGTTAAAGAATATGCGCCACTTTATCGAGCAGATCGTTACAAGGTTTTGGTACCAGTACTCTCTTGCTCGTTGGGTTAAGTGGGTTTTCTGGCCGCTGCAGGCCATTATTTTAAAAATATTGGCATCACGTTATCGCAATCGAGAGCTTGATCGACAGCAACAGCCACCAGTGATTGTTGTTGGCAATATCACCGTTGGCGGTACGGGCAAAACGCCAGTGGTTATGGCTCTAGTGAAGCACTTTCAAGAACAAGGTGAACGTGTTGCGGTTATTTCCCGAGGGTACGGCGCGGTTCAGAGCCAATTTCCCTATGAGCTACAAAAAGGAGATAAACCAAGCCAAGTAGGTGATGAGCCTGCTTTAATCGCCCAGCAAACGAATGCACTGGTGATTATTGACCCGCTGCGCCTGCGTGCTTATCAAAAGGCTTGCGAGCAGGGGGCAAGCGTGGTGATTGCTGATGATGGTTTGCAGCATTATGCTTTGCCCAGAGCCTATGAGCTGGTCGTGGTAGACTCTATGCGCCAGTTTGGTAATCAGCAGGTATTGCCTTTAGGGCCGCTGCGAGAGCCAATGAGTCGGCTTGCTGAGGTGGATACTATGCTTTGTACATCCCCTGTCTCTGTTGATGGCTCAGTGGACTCAGACAAAGTGCATAAATTATCGATCATGCCGCAGGCATTTACCCATTTTATGACGGGTCAACAAAAACCCTTGGCAAAGTTTTCGACTTTTGCTGAGAATCAATCCTGCACGGCCATGTGCGGTATTGGTAATCCTGAGCGATTTATTGCGACGCTTGCTAGTGTTGGCGTTCATGCCCAGTTGCATGCATTGGCAGACCATAGCGCCTTTGACCGTGCGGATATTGAAAACTGTCAGGCCGAGCTTATACTGATCACCAGCAAAGATGCCGTCAAATGCGCTGAGCTTCGTATCAGCGACCCGCGTATCTGGGTATTGCCGATTATCGCGGTTCTGCCCGAAGCTGTACTTGCCGATATGAAACACAAATTACCTTTTGACTTGGATAAAAACCGCCATCATGAACACTGAATTCAAAGTAGTTATTCCCGCTCGATATGCCTCTTCACGCTTTCCAGGTAAGCCATTAATTGATTTGGCAGGCAAACCAATGATTCAACATGTCTATGAGCAAACGCTAAAGAGTGCGGCTCAGCAGGTGGTGATTGCAACTGATGATCAGCGTATCGCTCAGGTGGCTGAGCAGTTTGGTGCTACGGTTTGCATGACACGAGATGACCATGACAGTGGTACGGATCGAATTGCCGAGGTTTGCCAAACCATGAACTGGAGTGACGAGACGATCGTGGTTAATGTACAGGGAGATGAGCCTTTGATTCCACCTGAAAACATCAACCAAGTGGCGCGAAATTTAGCCATGAACAGCAATTGCAGTATGTCGACGTTGGCTGAACCAATCGATGAGCTTGCACAGGTGATGAACCCTAATTGCGTTAAAGCGGTTTTTGATGAGTCAGGAAAGGCATTATATTTTAGCCGCGCGCCGATTCCGTATTTTCGTGATGGTTTTCCGCAAAGTTTGCCTGAGCGCGCTCAACAGCCGCCTAGCTACTATCGACATATCGGTATCTATGGCTATCGCGTATCGTTGCTTAAAGCCTTCGTGACTTGGTCACCATCGACATTAGAGCAAATTGAGTCTCTTGAGCAGCTTCGCGTTATGAGCCACGGCCACGGCATTCACATTGCACCAGCGGCGCAGAATACCCCTCCCGGTGTAGATACTCCTGACGATGTTGCAGCAGTCTTGGCTGCCTTAGAAACGGCGTAAAATTAAAAGAGCGTTTTATGATTCAAGTGCTTTGTGTGTGTTTAGGAAATATCTGTCGCTCGCCGACAGCCGAGGCTGTTTTGCGTCACAAACTCATGGAAGCCGGGCTTGAGCAACACGTCTTTGTTGACTCTGCAGGGACAGGTGGATGGCATATCGGTGACTCCCCTGATCAGCGCGCCCAACAAGTTGCTAGTGATGAGGGCTATGCGTTAATTCATGAATTACGAGGTCGACAAATTTCCATAGAAGATCGCCAGAATTTCGACTATATCTATGTGATGGATAGCAATAATATGCGCGATGTTCAGGCATTATTCGCCCAAAATCCTGAGAAAGAGGGGCAAGCGCAGTTGAACTACTTTCTTGGTCATAGCGATTATTCAGATAAAAATGTACCGGATCCTTATTACGGCGAGCGCCAAGACTTTGAAGATATGCTGACATTGATCGAACAAGGTGCGGATGATGTCATCGCCTTTTTAAAACAGCAACACGGGCTGTGAGCTTGTGAAAATAGAGCCTTTTGCTGATCTTACGTCGCTAAACACCTTTCGGTTTAATGCAACTTGCGCCTCGTTGATTACGGTTGAGGGTGCAGCTGACATCGACCATTTGCCAGCTTTTAGACGTGATGATTTGCCATTGATTATCGGCTCGGGTAGTAACTTACTTCTGCTTAATACTGAAAAAACAACGTGTTTACATATGGCCACGACGGGCTGGCTCATTGACGACGAGAATACAAGCACCGTTGATCTATGGGTTGAAGCAGGGCATAACTGGCATCAGCTAGTCATGGAAACTACGGTTAAAGGCTGGTGGGGCCTAGAAAATTTAGCCCTAATACCGGGCACTGTTGGTGCTGCTCCTGTACAAAATATCGGCGCTTATGGTGTTGAAGTGGGGGCACTGATTCAAGAAATGGCTGTTTATGATTTGGCGACCCAAGCGCAGTTCTCACTGAACGCAAAAGAGGCCGATTTTGGCTATCGCGACAGCTGTTTTAAACGCCCTGAACAGGCCTCTTGGCTCATTACTGCGGTAAAATTTCGTTTGTCCAAGGCCGCTAACCCTGTACTGGATTATGGCCCATTAAAAGCCTTACAAAATCAGCCTGAGCTAAGCGCATTGCAGGTTGCTCAAACAGTGACGGCGATTAGACGTGAAAAACTGCCTGACATTAATGAAGTCGGTAGTGCGGGGAGTTTTTTCAAAAATCCATGGGTAACACAGGAGCAATTGGATGCTATTAAAGCCAGTTATCCGGATGTGGTGTATTACCCCATGGCTCATTCTGAGCTACAAGCAAAAGGCCAATTGCCGCCCATGTATAAATTAGCCGCCGGTTGGTTAATTGATCAGCTAGGGTTTAAAGGAGAGCGCCGAGGGATGATCGGTGTTTATCCTAAGCAAGCATTAGTTTTAGCGCACTATTTTAAAGAAGGTCAAGGCCTTGCCAGAGAGCTTGACACTCTAGCTGATGATATTGCATTGGCTGTCAAAGAGCATTTCGCTGTGAGCCTTGAGCGTGAGGTTAGGCGTGTCGAATAGCCAGATATTAAGGCTCTGGCTAAACGAGCGTTTATTCTTAATTCGACTGAGCGTGGCTTAATGCCATGCCTTGCTCTGTCTCAACTTCCCAGCCGCCGCCAAGGGCCTTGTAGATATTGATCTGGTTGGTTGCTATGGATTGGTTAATCGCTACCAGTTGCAGCTCGGCATTGAGCAAGGTGCGCTCTGCATCTAAAACGGCCAAATAGCTGTCAATACCGTACTCATAGCGAGTTTGGGAGATGCGCTGGGCGTCTGTGGATGCCTCAATGAGTCGCTCAGTGGCTTCTTTTTGTTCGCTGAGGTAGCGATAGTCAGACAAAACGTCGCTCACTTCTTTAAAGGCGTTTTGAACGGCCTGCTCGTAATTAGCCACAGCAAGTGATTGCTGCGCCGTAATCAGATTAATGTTCGCGCCAATTTGGCCTGCTGTAAAAATCGGAATATTCAAGCTTGGTCCAAAGCTCCACGCAGGGAAGCCCTCGTCCGTGAACAACTTGTTCAGGTTCATGCTGGCAAAGCCAAATAGGCCTGTCAGCGATATGCTTGGATAATAAGCCAGGCGAGCGGCATTTAAGTTGGCATCTTGAGCAAATAGCTGATACTCAGCGGCTTGAATATCAGGGCGCACCAATAACACAGAAGAGTTCAATTCAGCTGGCAATGGCTTAGTTAGGGTAAGCGGCCGATCCAGTTCCTGTGTTTCAATCGTGACTTTGCTTCCCACAAGTAACTGTAGGGTGTTGAGGGCTTTTTGCAGAGTATTCAGGCTTTGCGTTTGCTGAATTTGTGTGGTCGCTAATAGCTGATTAACCTGAGCCACTTCAAGTGAGCTGGCAATACCATTATCAAAACGCAGCTGGATGAGCTCGGCAGAGTCTTGCTGGCTTTTAAGCAAACGTTCGGTGACGTTAAGCGACTGTTTGGCTGCTAACACTTGTGCATAGGCATTAGCCACATTGCTGACCACAACGATTTGAGAGGCCTGAAGTGCTTTTTCAGTCGAGAGGTATTGGCTGACAGCGGCTTGCTCTAGGCTGGCAATTTTACCGAAGAAGTCTATTTCATAGGCAGTCATGGCTAAGTTAGCTTGGAACCGGTTGCTAACGGTTTCTCGTCCTGAGCTAGTCAGATTCTCTGGCGTGCCTGTACGCGTCATGCCTGCATTTGCGCTCAAGGTCGGGTATAAGTTGGCTGATTGAATACCGTAATTTGCCTTGGCTACAGCGATATTCGCTTCGGCGATACGCAGGTCACGGTTATGCGCGAGCGCCTGATTAATTAAGCCTTTCAATTCAGAAGAAGTGAAGTAGGTCAACCATGTCAGCTCCGAAAGCTGGAGTGCTTGTTCATCAGAGCTGTTTTCAAGGTTCCAGCCTGCTTCGATATAGTCAGTTGTCGTTGTGTCATAGGTCGGCTGCGTTGTACAGCCCGCAAGCAAGACACAAGCGGCAAGCGCTGTTATTGAGGTGCGGAAAGTCTGATTAAACATGAGTATGCTCCGTTTCAGATGAGTGCTCGGGCTCTTTGTCTTTTGGTTTTCTGAGTCGCATGATCAGCAAAAAGAACAAAGGAACAAAGAAGATGGCCAAAAAGGTCGCCGTTAGCATGCCACCAATGACGGTTAAACCAATGGCGTTTTGTGCTCCAGAGCCCGCCCCCGAGGCAAGAGCCAGAGGCGTTACGCCTAACATAAAGGCGAGCGAGGTCATGATGATGGGTCGAAAACGCTGGCTTGCGGCTTCAAGTGTGGCCTCAAGGGGCGATTTACCTTCGTTTTCAACATGCTCCTTGGCGAATTCGACAATCAAGATGGCATTTTTTGCCGAGATGCCGATGGCCGTAAGAATGGCCACTTGGAAATAGATGTCATTGGCTTTATCGAACAGGCCTGCGGCAATGACCGCGCCAATAATACCGACAGGCACTGCAAGGATAACCACAAAAGGAATGCTCCAACTTTCATACAGTGCGGCCAAGCTGAGGAAGACCACTAATACGGTTAGGGCATAAAGAGCAAAGCTGAAATCACCAGATTGCTGTTCCTCATAGGATAGGCCTGTCCATTGTAAGCCATAGTTGCCCGGCAATTGTTTGACCAATTCCTGCATGGCGTCCATGGCGTCACCCGAGCTAAGACCAGGGGCTGCAGAACCCTGGACATTAACTGAAGAGTAACCGTTGAATCGCTCGAGTTTAGGCGAGCCATACGTCCAATAACCAGAAGCAAAGCTACTAAATGGAATCATTTCGCCTGAGCTATTTCTCACATACCAGAGGTCGAGATCATCCGCATTCATTCGATACGGTGCATCGGCTTGAATGTAAACGGCTTTGATGCGGCCTTTATCGTTAAAGTCATTTACGTAAGAAGAGCCCCATGCAATTCTTAACGTATCGTTAATATCCGAGAGGGATAAGCCCAAAGCTTGCGCTTTGTTTTGATCAATATCAATTTGATACTGAGGCTCGTCTTCTAGGCCATTGGGTCGAACACCAACTAAACTCGGGTTTTGGCTGGCCATGCCGAGTAATTGGTTACGTGCGGCCATGAGTGCTTTATGTCCCTCTCGATCAAGGTCGATTAGCTGCATATCAAAACCTGAACTATTACCCAATTCATTGATAGGCGGTGGGGTGATGGCAAACACCATTGCCTCTTTAAATTGAGAAAATGCGCCCATGGCTCGATTAGCAATAGACTGCGCATCCTGACCATCGCCAGTGCGTTTATCCCAATCTTTTAGTCCGACAAAACCAAGTCCAGCGTTTTGGCTATTACCAATAAAACTAAAGCCAACGACAGTGAACAGGTGCTCAACAGTCTCTTTCTCGTTTTCTAAGAAGTGATCTTCAACTTTTTTGATGGTTTCCATCGTTACTTCAGCGCTGCTGCCCGGTGGCGCACTTAGGATAAGGAACATATTGCCTTGATCTTCTTGAGGCAAGAAAGACGTTGGTAAGTTCATGAATTTGAAAGCCAACAATGCGAGCAAAATAAAGTATAGTAATAATGCCCAAATACTGCGGCTGGCAACAAAGCCTACACTGCCTTTATAGGCATCTCGGCCCGTATCAAAGACTCGATTAAACCAACGGAAAAATGCATTGGGTTGATGATCTTCTTTTTTTGGCTTGAGCAAAACAGCGCAAAGGGTTGGCGCAAGAATAAGGGCCAAAATAACCGACAAGACCATAGCGGAGACAATAGCTGCAGAGAACTGCTGATAAATCTTACCCGCAGATCCCGGAAAAAAGGCCATTGGAACAAATACCGCAGCGAGCACCATAGCAATACCGATCAGTGCGCCGGATATTTGCTGGATTGACTGCTTGGAAGCTTCAAAGGCGGATAAGCCTTCTTCCTCCATGACTCGCTCTACGTTTTCAACGACAACGATCGCATCATCTACCAGCAGCCCGATAGCCAGTACCATGGCAAACATCGTGAGTGTGTTGATGGTGAAACCAAGAATCGACAAAATCCCAAAGGTGCCGAGTACCACGATAGGAACCATGATGGTTGGCACGAGCGTCGCTCGAAAGCTTTGCAAAAAGAGGTACATTACAAGGAAAACGAGTAGCACGGCTTCAATCAATGTTTTGACTACCGACTTGATGGATAGCTCGATGAAAGGTGTGGTTTCAAAAGGGTAGATGACATTAACGCTATCAGGGAGTGTTGCCTGAAGCTCTGTCATTCGAGATTTTACCGCATCCGCTGTTGCCAAGGCATTGGCGCCTGTTGCTAGCGTGATAGC